>NZ_JAJNHH010000001.1:0-376353 GCF_022386955.1 Mammaliicoccus sp. A-M4 | reverse complement strand
CTACAATTTTCGTGATGTTTCTAGTTGAAACGCCATTAATATAAGCTTCTATCATCGCTAAAATCAGTGATTGATCAGAGCGAGAATATTGATCAAAAACTTCAGTTGTAAATTCGCCATCACGCGTTCTAGGTACTTTTAAATGAAGTGTTCCGACTGGAATCATAAAATCACGTTCATAGTAGCCATTTCGTTGTGCAATCCTTTCAGGATGCTTTTGTTTGAAATCAGCGTTCACAAACTGATCTCTTTCCATTTCCATATAAGCATTTAATACAGTTACAGCTATACTTTTCATAGCAGTATTTAAATTACTTTCTAAAATAGCACTTGCCAATTCTTCAAAGTCTACGTTAATATTTAACTGAGTCATATATAGGTCACCTCTACAATATTTTCTTAGTCGATTACATTGTACTAAAGTGAGCTATATTTGGCTCTTTTTTTATTACACAATTATATGGACATATTCTGGTAAACTGCTCTAACGTGCAAGAAATTCGAGACAAGCCCGTTACATTTTCTAACGAGCTAGTGTTTTTAAATAAGCCCGTTATCGTAATATTATCTACGATTTAGTGAAGTGTTGACGCTTGAGGGAATAATATGAGTTAGGAAATACGTCCTAACCAATTGTTTTTATCAACAAAGAAGAGCTTATATAAAAATTTTATCTATAGCCAAAAGTACAAGTTTAAGGTAATGTTAATTTTTCGTAAATTTATTATAAATTTTTATGTGCAAATTTGCTTGAATGCAATGGATTTAGGTTAAATAATTTTGCATTATATGGCATAATAGATACATTAAGTGTTTTGGTTGAGGAGGACAAGAAATGTCACAAAAGAAACATGTCATTCCTAGAAATGAATATAAGAGACAAAGACGTGAATTCTTTCATAATTCAGAACGTGAGGAAAGAATTAGACAAGAACGTAAAGAAGACGAATTAAGACGTGCTCATGAAAAAGAACAACAAAAGAAAAACGAACAACGTGTTAAAGAAAATATGCAAAAGGCACGTATTGAAAAATTAACAAAAGAAGAAATTAAAAAGCAGAAAGAAGAATCAAAGGATCATCCAACGTTAGATTTAGATGATGAAAGATTAGAATCCAGTCATGAAGATAAATTTTCTAAAGAAGGTTCATCTATTGAAGATGATGTTTCCTCAACAGAAAATACTGAAGATTCATTTGAAAATCTAAAAGATAACCAAAATCTAGATGATTCAGAAGAAATCAAATATAAGAAAGTACATAATCAATCAAATAAGCTGAATAATAAGCAAGAAAATGAATTCGAAATAAATAAACAACTCGGCGCCGAACATGATGAAAAGGTAGAAAAGAAATCTCAAAATGATAAAAATATACTTAATATCATCTTATCGAAAATTGAAAAGCATTGGCCGATAATCGCTATTGTATTAGCTATTATACTTATATTCATATTAGTTTGGAGTATATTCCAAAATGTTAACCCACCAAATGAAAGTCGTAAATCTATAGAAGAGAAGCAATCTCAAAAAGGTTTCCAAAAACCAATAACAAATGTAATGGAAGCTGTTGAGAAGTCTAAAAACTCTGTAGTTGGTGTTTCTCATGAGGATTCAGATATCTCAAGTAAAACTGAATCCTCTCAAAAAGAGAAAGAAGAAAATAGCGGTGTAGGATCAGGTGTAATTTATAAAGTAGAAAATAATAAAACATACATAGTGACAAATTCACACGTTATATCTAATGATAAATCACCAGTTATTAGTGGTGAAAATGGTAAAAGGTATAAAGGTACTGTAGTAGGGTCGGATCAATGGTCTGATATTGCTGTTGTTACAATTCCCACAGATAAAGATGCTAATTTTAAACCAATTAAATTTGAAGACTCTGATAACTTAATACTTGGAGAATCAGCTATTGTTATTGGTAGCCCATTAGGGGCGGAATTCCAAAATAGTATTTCTACAGGTGTAGTTTCTGGTTTAGATAGAACCGTTCCTATTGATTTTAATGGGGATGACGAATATGATTGGGAAATAAAAGCAATACAAACTGACGCAGCTGTAAACCCTGGTAATTCAGGCGGGCCTATATTAGATGCACAAGGTAATTTAATTGGTGTAGTATCATTAAAAATTGATATGCCTAATGTAGAGGGTATGGCTTTTGCTATTCCTTCAAATGAGTCTGCTGAATATATCAAGAAATTAGAAAAAGATGGTAAAATCAAACGACCAGAAATGGGCATTATGGCTCAAAATTATAAAACTTTAAAATCTGACGAACAATCGCAAATAACACTGCCTAGTAAATATAACTCTGGTATGGTTGTAACTGGTATTGATGAAAAAGGCAATGCTCAAAAAGCGGACGTTAAATTCCATGATGTTATTGTAGAAATGGATGGCAAAAAAATAGAAAATAACCTTGAATTCCGTAAAGAATTGTATAATAATCATAAGTCAGGTGAAGAAATTAAGCTTAAACTTATCCGAGAGGGTAAAGAAATAACTAAGACATTAACTTTAAAATAAATAGAGGTGACAATTTGTGTCCATTATTAAATACTTTTTTCAAAAAATGACGCCGCAACAAGGTATTGTTTTGTATTATTTGGCCGCAATAATTGTCGCCTTTTTATTATTGAATTTACCTTATGTTGTAAAACCAGGTGTAAATATTGAGCCTGTAGATACTTTATTTGTAGCAGTGTCTGGAGTCAGTGTTACAGGACTAACTCCTGTAGTTATTGGAGAAACATTTACGACTTTTGGACAAGCAGTTATATTAGTCATACTGAATATTGGTGGTATTGGTGTCATGGCTATAGGGACATTGCTCTGGGTTATATTAGGTAAGCATATAGGACTTAGAGAAAGACAGCTTATTATGCTAGATAGTAATTCAACTGCAATGAATGGCGTTGTAAAATTAATATTAGATATTGTAAGAACGATTTTAATGATAGAAATTATTGGGGCTATTTTATTATCTTTTTATTTTTATAAAGATATTGGGTCTGTGAATGAAGCTATACATCAAGGTATCTTTGCTTCAGTTTCTGCCACGACGAATGGTGGACTAGATATTACTGGAAACTCGTTAGCACCATATGCGAATGATTATTTTGTTCAAACGATTATAATGTTGCTTATTATGCTAGGCGCAATAGGTTTCCCTGTTTTAATAGAAGTTAAAACTTATATGAAAAATACTATACCAAACTTTAGATTTTCATTGTTTACGAAAATTGCGAGTGCTACATATTTATTTTTATTTGTATTAGGTACGATAGTCATTTACCTATTTGAATTCTCAAATACATTTAAAGGAGCTACTTGGCATAAATCATTGTTTTATGCGATGTTTCAATCATCTTCAACACGAAGCGCCGGTTTATCAACCATAGATTTAACTCAATTTTCAGAAGCCACCAACTTTTTCTTAGGGGGTTTAATGTTTATCGGTTCATCTCCAAGTTCTGTTGGTGGAGGTATTCGTACAACAACTTTTACTATACTAGTATTATACTTAGTTAACTTTAGTAATGGACGAACGACAATTAAAGCTTTTAATCGGGAGGTACATCCGATAGATATACAAAGATCATTTGCCGTTATTTCATTAGCATTAGCTATCACATTTGTCGGTGTACTTGCCATTGTGAGGTTCGAAGATGGTAAACATGATTTATTATCTATTTTCTTTGAAACCATGTCGGCATTTGGTACATGTGGCTTGTCCATGGGTATTACAGATGGATTGCAATTAGGATCGAAAATAGTAATCATGATACTCATGTTTATCGGTCGCGTAGGATTATTATGTTTCGTTGTAATGTTAGGTGGAAAATCGACGCCAGATAAATTCCATTATCCTAAAGAACGTATCCAAATAGGTTAGTATTAAAAAAGGAACTTTTCGTTTAGAAATTTTAACGAAAAGTTCCTTTTTATTTTTGATCTGCTAATGCTATTAGAGTTCTATTATATATTTAGTTTTTAGAAACTGGTAACGAAATAGTAAATGTTGTTCCTTCTCCTTCTTCAGAATGAACGTATATTTTTCCGTTCCAATCTTCTATTAATTTCTTACTTAAATATAAGCCGAGGCCACTTCCTGAAGATTTCGTTGTGAAAAATGGCTCAAATATGTTTTGGATTGTTTCTTTTGTAATACCCGTACCATTATCTTTAAATTCTAGTGTTATATTGTTGTTAGAATCTATGTTCAAATTAATAGTTATATTTGCATTTGTTGTTTGTAGTAAAGCGTCTTTAGAGTTTTGGAATAAGTTTATCAATATTTGTTTCAATTGGTCTTCTGATAAATATGAATAAACAGGTTTATCAGGTAAGTTGAGTATAACGTTGATATTATTCTGTTCAAGTTCATACTCTAAGAATGCTTCCACATCTTGGATTGTTTGTACGATATTAATATTTTTATACTCTAGGTTTGTTGGTTTACCCAAATATAAAAACTGTGTAACGATATCATTTATACGTTCTAGCTCTTCGGTTATAATATTGAAATGTGTATCTAATTTATTTTTATCATATTTCATTCTCGTTAATTCTATAAATCCATTGATACTAGTTAAGGGATTTTTAATTTCATGAGCAGTATTTGCAGCTAATGTCCCTATTAGTCTAAGTTTTTCATTATTTGCTTGTTCTATTAAACGCTCATGTTCTATCCTTTCTAAGCGGCTTTTATACACTAATGCAACGATTGTTAATAATAAAAATATAACTAAAAATATTAATAGACTTGGAATTACTATTCTTGAAATGAAAAAGTATTGTCCAGAAATATTTATCAAGAATGGTAAGTCTTTATATACATAGTTGATGGATTTAGAGTTTTTAAATTCAGGTCCAATTTGATAAATTTCTGTTCCATTAATCGATTGAATATTAATATTAAATCGGTTTGAAATAAGTTTTATCTCATCTTGAAATGCGTTCATATTAATTTCAACAGCTGATGTATAATTTTTATTTTTAACTTTTAGTTGAGTTGTTAATAGTAGTATATCTGAATTTTTAAGAGATTTCTTTTTAGTTCTTAATTCGTCTTTATTAGAAACTGGAAAACGATGTTTATAAGTCTGATATTCTTCTATATCTGTATATCCCTTACCTTTAGAGTCATATACAATATTATCTTGATTATCTATTATGTAAATGTGATCAATCCATGTGTATCTCGTATGATTATCTTCTAAAAATTTATTTATAAAGTCTTCATTATTTGTATTAGATAATATAGTCGTTAAAGACTCTGAAATACTATCTGCTTGAGTAATGAAAGTTCCTATTTTTAAATCTATGATCTCTTTTGTAGCATCTAATCTTTGATGTATTCTAGTGGTATAATTTTTATTTAATACCCAGCCAATTAATACTGAAACAGTTAAAGCAAAGATTATATTTAGAATGATAATTTTTTTAAATGATTTCATAAACGTCTCCTACCTCTGTTGATGTTATTCTACCAAATTAGCAGAAAAAAACATAACTCTTTTTAAAAATGGTAAAATAAAAGTAAAAGGGGGAAAAACATTGAATACTAATGAAACTGTGACAATTGATTTGTTAGCTACTTCTGACTTACATGGACAAATAGGTAGGACAGGAATAAGTGGTAATATATTAAAAATGGCTACTTATGTTAAGCATAAGCGTAAGACAAATCACCATGTATTATTGCTTGATAATGGTGGTATGTTATCTGGTTCAATGTTTGCATTTTATTATGCTCAGATTGCGCCATATAAACGTAATCCAATGATTAAGATTATGAATGATATGAAATTTGATGCGAGTGGGGTTAGCCCAGATGAGTTTAACTTCGGGTTAGATTTTTTAAATCGTTCAATTGCTTTAAGCCGTTTCCCTTGGTTAGCAGCTAATATAGAACATAGCAAAACAAAAGAACCTTATTTTACAACACCTTACACTATAAAATATGTAGATGGAATTAAAATAGGAATTATAGGATTTACTTCAAGCGGTTTAATGGAGAATAAAAATGTAGAATTAGAGAACGAAGTAACTGTTGGAGAATCAATGGTATCAGCTAAGAGATGGGTGAGGTATTTACATGAGAAAGAAAGCCCTGACTTTTTAATTATGCTGTATCATGGTGGATTAAATACTTATACAGATAAAAGTAATTACAGAGCTTATTATAGTCATAATGCCGAAAATATGATGAAAAGCACTGAAGGTGTGAACGTTATTATAACAGGGCATCAAGAGCATGTAGTTGATATGAAAGTGGCTGAAACTCACTTTATCCAACCAGGAAAAGATGCGACTAATATCATTGATATGTCTATACAATTTAAGAAAAGAACAAATTCTGTAGAAATCATAGACTCTTCTATTAAGCATGTTGAAATTTCAAGTTATCCTGAAGATAGAGACTTATTAGAACTTACTTATTTTGATCAAAAAGCTGTACAACACTGGGCAGAACTACCTGTAGTAGACATGCCAGTTATATTAGATTATAAAGATATAAAAGATTTGTTTATAGAGCCACATGTATTTATTCAATGCATTCAAAATAGTATGCAGAGAGCATTTAACAATGTGGATTTTGTTTGTGCACAAATAGGTAATCCTGAAGGTAAAGGTTTAAGGGGTGAAATTCAAAATAAAGATGTCTATCATTCTTATATTCACACGGATAAGCCAATCAAAATCACTTTATCAGGCAAAGAAATAAAACGTATTCTTGAGAGAACGGCTACAGCATTAAGTAATCAAAATGGTGAAGTTTATTATAACGAGGAGATTCTTGAACCTACATTGATGACCGTTTGGAAAGGGTTTAACTATACAGTTAATATAAATAAACCAATTGGTCACCGCATAGTTATGGAAGATGTTGATTTAGAAAGTAAATATATAGTTGTCATGACAGATTATTTATATAGAAATGTAAAAAATATTATTTCAGGAAATGATTATGTTATGTCTAAAAAGACAGTCATTGAATATATAATAGAAGAATTATCAGAAACTAAAGGTAGAATAGAACTAGACCATCATTTTGAAATCATAAAATAAAAACAACAATCCATTGATTAATTTGGCAATGGATTGTTGTTTTAAATTTTGACTTAAACTTGTATGTTTCAAAATATTTTAACTAAATATAATTACGAGTATGATAATAGCTGCTACTTGAGCTATATATGATGTAATAATTCGTTTCGTGTAAAAATATAAAGTAGACAATATTAATTGAGCTAATAAAATAAATACAAAGATAGGAATATTACCTAAGTATAAAAATAATGAGCTTGAAGCTAATGCGGCGATTACAATTGCAATAATAGGTTGAGATAGTTTTTGTTGCAATTGATTTTGTAATATTGTTCTAATATATAGTTCGTGACAAGGAATTGCGATTACAATAGTTACAAGCATTTGCCATTTATAGAAAACACCAGCGCGCATTAATTCTTTAAATAGTGCTTCATAAGACAGACCACTATAAATGAGTGATAATAAAAGCTGCAATAAGACTAAAAATATTGCGCCTATTAAACCGTACCCAATAGATTGTAATAATCGTTTAGATTTAATTTCTCTTTGGTAAAATATATAGCTTATTCCAGCAATTAGCATAATACCAGTATATAAATACCAGAACACTTCTTTTTCACCTTTCATAATAAATAATAAAATATGAAAGAGGACGAAGCTTGAAATAAACCATATTAATTGAGCATTAATTTGTTTTTTCACTATTATCCCTCATTAGAAATTATAGTATAACGCTTATGGTTTACTACTGTTTTTTCTGGTAATTCCAAACTTTCGAAGTTATCCATAATTGTTAAATCTACGATAACTGAGTTTTCATTAATTTTTTCAACGCGTCCTTTTAAGCCATCTTGAAATTCTATGATATTTCCTACTTCTGCAATTGTCATTTTAATCCTCCTAAATAATACTAAGAAACATTATACTAAATTACCTATACATATAAAAGTAAAATGTGAATATACCTCTATATTATCACAAACATTTCATACATATGATTAATTCAACATATGGTAATATAATATTGAGGCTGATTGGGGAAAAATAAGGAGGAAATATGAATGAAATTTATAAGTAACAATGGTATTACCGATCCAATGATTAACTTGGCTATGGAAGAATATGTACTCACTTCTTTGCCTAAAGACGATAGCTATTTCTTATTCTATATTAACCAACCATCTATAATTGTTGGTAAAAATCAAAATACAATTGAAGAAGTTAATCAATCTTACGTTGAAGAACATAATATCAAAGTTGTAAGAAGGATTTCTGGCGGTGGAGCAGTCTATCATGATTTAGGTAATCTAAATTTCAGTTTTGTAACGAAAGACGATGAAGATAGCTTTCACAATTTTGCTAAATTCACACAACCAATAGTAGATGCTTTAAATGAAATGGGCGTTAAAGCTGAACTATCTGGTCGAAATGATATCCAAGTAGGAGAAAGAAAGATTTCAGGAAATGCAATGGTTAAACAAAGAGATAGAATGTTCTCTCACGGCACTTTAATGTTGGATAGTGAAATAGAAGAAGTTGTAAATGCATTACGTGTTAGTGAAGCAAAAATTAAATCAAAAGGTATTAAATCAATTCGATCAAGAGTTGCAAACATTCAAGAATTTCTTGAAGAGCCTATGGATATTGAAACATTTAAACAGCGTATTCTAACTTCAATATTTAAACAACAAGGTAGTGAAGAAGTAGAGGAGTATCACTTAACTCAAGAAGATTGGGATAAGATTAACGAACTTAGTCAAAATAAATACCAAAAGTGGGAATGGAATTACGGTAAAAATCCTAAATATAACTTTGAAAGAAGTCACAAATTTGATAGAGGACTTATTCAAATTAAATTGGATGTTAAGAAAGGTAATATTGAACATGCAGCTATTTTCGGTGATTTCTTTGGTGTAGGGGATGTTAAAGATATTGAAGATGCTTTAATAGGAGTACAACATCAAAAATCATCTATTACTGAAGCTTTAAAAGATGTAGATGCATTTTATTATTTTGGTGATATCAAAAAAGAAGATATTATTGATTTAATGTTATAAAGAAAGGAGACTATTTTTGATTTGGGTCAAAAGTAGTCTCCTTTTATGTTCTAGTATTTAAATGACAATTCACGATTGTAAATCCTCCAATTGAATTAATTCTTCACTGTATTGATCGAACAATTCATTATTTCGATTTACAAGTGCTTCATCAATTAAAATAGCTAATTCACGCTTTCGATTTTCACGAAGTGCAGAGTCAATAACAAGTTCAACTGATAAATCATTTAAGTTATTAACAAACGTTTCTAGACTTTGGTGTTTAACTTGTGAATATTGTTTCATTTTCAACAACCCCTTGACTTTATTTGTTAAAATTATAGCGTATTTATTTTCTAAATGCAATGAATATTCAGAAATTTTAAAAACTTTCGCTATTTGATTGAAAAGCTAACTATAGACCTCTATATTTATATTATAATTAAGTGTTTGTAATATTCAAACTTTTATGCTCAACCTTATTTTACCATGTGAAAATAATAAAACAAAATATTAATAATGTAAAGATATGTAATTTTTTATTAAAGGAGAGAAATTAAATGTTTAAATTTAAAAAGTGGGACCATATACAATTATCAGCACCTAAAGGATCTGAAGATACAGCAAGAGAATTTTATGCAAATAAATTAGGATTTAATGAAATAGAAAAACCGAAATCTTTACAAGGTAACGGCGGTGTTTGGTTGAATATTAATGATATAGATTTACACATCGGTATTGAAGAGGAATTTAATGCTTTAAAGAAAGCTCATCCAGCTATTAATATTGAGAATTTAGAAGCATTTAAAATTTATTGTGACGAAGTGAATATTAAATATCAATCTGATGATAGATTTCCAGGGGCAAAAAGGATTTTTATTAGAGATCCCTTTAATAATAGATTAGAGTTCATAGAAAAAAATATAGAATTTTAATAAAAAGTATTGACCGTAATTTAATATTTGTATATATTTAAATTAAATAAAAAGAAAAATTACTAGGGGAGGAGGGAAATTAAATATAGTATAAAATTTTTAATAAAGTAGTATAGTAATACAAATAATTGTAAAGGAGGTCGTCTATGGAAAAATATATTATTAAACAAAATACTGTTTATATACATGGTATAAAAATAGATGATCATATTGTTCATTCTGAAATATGTGAAGCAGGAAAAGATCCGTTTATGGTAAAATCAAAGCCACAAGAAATAATGAATCAGTCATGCCGTTTTTATGGCGAACATTTCAATGAAAGAAAGCAATTTACAAAAAGACTTACGAATATCACAAGTAAACCTCCAATATTAGTTTCACCTATCATTTCTACTTATTTCTTTTGTACAAACTCCGAAAGAACTCCAGAAAATACTTGGTTAAATCTTCTTTATGTTAAAGAATTCATCCCATTAAAAGGTAATAAAACAAAAATTATATTAGAAAAAGCACCTTCCATTATATTTAATATATCTAAACATGTTATAAATCATCAATATTTGAATTGCACATGTTTACATTATAGAAATCATCGTAAAAATTTATTCATTAGAGAACTTAATTCTGTGAATTTAGGGTTAAATCAGGAGGGATATAATGTGCTAGATGTTATTGATTTTTATTTAAATAAAAATAATTACAAAAAATAAATGGATAATAATAAATAATGGGATATGTGACACTAGAAGTGTAAATATTCCGTTATTTATTTTAAGTTTACTCTTGAAATTATGACCATGCTTGATATAATAGTATTTGTGCTTGATAAAATCATATTAATCCACAGTAGCTCAGTGGTAGAGCTATCGGCTGTTAACCGATCGGTCGTAGGTTCGAATCCTACCTGTGGAGCCATGGAGATGTACTCAAGTTGGCTGAAGAGGCGCCCCTGCTAAGGGTGTAGGTCGTTCTGCGGCGCGAGGGTTCGAATCCCTCCATCTCCGTTATATAGTCTGTAACCATTATGGTTGCAGGCTTTTTTGTTGTGTGAAAATAAGTGTTATATCTATTTTGTAAATGATTTTATTATTGAGATAGATATTTTAGCCTCTATAAGTTTCAATTTAATAGATAATACTAAAATCAAGATTTCAAGATATATAATAAATAAATGATATCTAAATTAATTCATAAAAGAATTCATGCATTAAATTCTATATTAATTTGTATAAATACTGAATGAAAAATATAAAAAATAAGTATTGAAAAAAATGTAAAATTAATATAATATAAAAAAGTGAGAAGTTCCTCACAATAAATGTAAAATCATTAACTTTCATCTTGAATAATCGTATATTGAAAGTGGGAATTAATGAATTTTATAAGTTATATATTTTAGATAATATACAAGAAAAAGGAGAACAAGATGAAGTATTTTGAATACTGGAGAAGAACATTCGATTATAAAGGTCAATCGCAATTAACAGATTTATTTATTTGTATAGGGATTAATATTTTAATATTAGCTTTTATATTTATATTCGCGCTATTAGGTCCATTAACTTGGGAAAATGCGCTTGTTAATTTATATTATATTTGTCTAGTATTAATGTTATTCCCAACTGCTTCATTGTTAGTTAGAGTTATAAAAAGCAATAAAAAAACTAATAATCAATTAAAATAGTGTTAGTAAAAATATTGATTCATAAGTAGAGGAAATCTTTAAAAGATTTCCTCTTTTTTATTAAGAAATATATTTCCAAAATATAAAAGTGTATAATGTATAATAAATTTACATTTAGGGGGTATACACATGACTGTTAAATTAGTATTCATGAATCAAGCTGATTTTGCTGACTTTAAAGAACATTCTTTAATGAGTTTTGCGAATGAACAGGTTAAAAGCGGTGCTTATGAAAAAGAAAATGCTATCGCTAGATCAAGGAAGTATTTTGACGAATTGTTGCCTGATGATTTGAATACGAAAGAACATAAAATATTTACTGTTTATAAAGATGAATACAAAGTGGGTACGTTATGGATTAGGGTATTTGAAAAGAACCATGCATTAAGAGCATTTGTTTATGATATTGAATTATTTGAAGAATTTAGAGGACAAGGTATAGGTACTCAAACAATGGAAGAACTTAATGAATACTGTAAAGAAATGGGTGTGGATACTATTAACCTACATGTGTTTGGACATAATAAAAGAGCTTTATCAGTGTATGAAAAAGTAGGTTTCAAAACAACAAATTATTATATGGAAAAGAAATTGTAATATAATGGACTTTGTAAAGATAATAGTTACGGAGTGATAATTTTTGTTAAATTTGAAAGAATCGCGTCATATGTATTTAAAAGGTGAAGATAGGGCAGTGCTGTTGCTACACTCATTTACAGGCACTACAAGAGACGTTAAAGATTTGGCTTATAATCTAAACAAACAAGGATTTACGTGCTATGTACCGGCTTATAAAGGGCATGGGCTTAGTATCGAAGCGTTTTTAGATTACCAAATTGATGATTGGTGGAATCAAGTCTTAAGAAGCTATCAGTTCTTAATAGACGAAGGTTATGAAGAAATTAACGTTTTAGGCGTATCTTTAGGTGGTTTATTTTCATTGAAACTCTCAGAAGAAAAGGATATAAATAAAAGTGTTATTATGTCAGCACCTAACAAAAAAGATAATAATAATATTAAGAGAAGAATAAAAAGCTATGGTGAACGGATGAATTACATACAAAATTTAGACGAGAATGAAAGCAAAAGACAAATAGCTTTGATAGATACTTACGATGAAGGTGCAACTAAATTTTGTGATTATATAGAAGATATCATGACTAATTTAAATAAAATACAAAATCCAATTAGCATTAAGTATGGTGAGCGAGATCAACAATCTTATAAAGAAAGTGCAAAATACATATATGAACATGTGAGTAGCAATGAAAAAACTTTAACAGCATATCCGAATTCATCACATCTTATGACGCGCAGTGAGGATAAGGATGAAATAGAAGAAAATATTATAGCATTTTTGAAATAAAAAGACCGAGACATATAAATGTCTCGGTCTTTTTATTTCAAAGTCCACCTAATAGACCACTGATATAAACTCCAAGTGCTAGTAACAAGCCGAAAATTGTATTGGCTTTTCCTGTAGCTGCCATAGCAGGCATCATGGATTGTGGTGTATTATTTTTATTAAAACGACGAATTGCTTTTATAGGAAATGGTGCTGAAATAAGTGCGATTAACCAAATGATAGAGCCATAAGGTTTGAATAGTGCTAAGTATATAACAAAGCCATAAGCAAAGATATAAAGTATCGCCATTGTTAGGATAGATAATTTTTTACCTACTAAAATTGCGTATGTTTTACGTCCGCTTTGTTTATCTTTTTCACGGTCTCTAATATTATTAGCTAAGTTGATAAGTCCAATTGTTATAGATACTGGAATACTTAACAACGCTGGATAGTAATTTATTGTTCCTGTTTGAATATAAAATGAAATCATTATAATGACGAATCCCATAAAGAAACCTGCAAATATCTCTCCAAATGGTGTCCAAGAAATTGGGAATGGTCCACCAGTGTAGAAGTAACCAATCGCCATACAAATAAGTCCTATTGGGATTAACAACCAAGTACTTTGCATACAAATATACACGCCAAGTAATAAAGCGATTATATAAAATATAATTGCGAGAGTGTATACTGAATTTGGCGACATACCATTTCTTACAATAGCTCCACCGATACCAACAGATGTGTGGTCATCTAAACCACGTTTGTGATCAAAATATTCATTGAACATATTTGTAGCTGCTTGTATTAATATGCTTGCTAATAACATTGCTAGAACAACTGAAATTTTTATAGAAGATTCTGAGCCTGTTAAGAATATTTTAGAAGCGGCTGTACCTAATAGCACTGGCACAAATGAAGCAGTTAAAGTATGTGGTCTCATCAAATGATAATATTTTTTAATACCTGAATGCTGTGATAAATTTTGTGACATTTATTTACCTCTTATATTAATATTTTTGACATTATTAGTATATGCTTTCACAAACAATAGGTCAATCACTGTAATTGTGTAATATTTTCACATATATTCATTTTAAAAAGTACAATAATTACGCATGTTGATAGAAAAAATGATAAAATAAATAAATAGATATATTTCGGAAAGAAGTGGAAGAGTGATGGCCTTGAGGACGGATTTGAAGCAAAATATGATTTCTGAAATCAAAGGGAATAAAAATTATATTTCAGTTGAAATTGAGCTTCAATATCAACCGGATTTAATTAATTTATTGAGGAAAGCAAATCATTATTTAGGACAAAGATTTTATTATAAATCGAAAGATCATAGATTAGAAATGTGTGGTATTGGCTATGTATTAGAAGCTAGATATTCACACCTAGAACACGATAAAATTTATGAGTATTGGCAAAGTATTAAAGAACAATTAGAAGCAAAAGTTTATCATGATAAAAAGCATCATTTGAAATTTTTCGGAGGATTCCAATTTTCTGAACATGCTTTGACGAATGAATGGAAAGACTACGGTATGAGTCATTTTGTCTTACCAAAATATTTAATAACAATTGAAGATGAACGTTGTTATTTAACTTATACAGAACAAAGCCAAAAGTTTAACATCGAAGAGATTAACGATATTTTATCAAAATTAGATGAATCAAAGCGAACAGATATTATTGAAACGCCAACTATGATTTCTAATAAAGATATTCAAAGTGAAGAGTGGAAAGCTTTAGTAGATAAAGTAGTTCAATTTATGAAAGATTCAGTGGCATTACAGAAAGTAGTATTATCTAGAAGAAGACAAATTGTTTTTGAAAATGAAGTAAATATTGAAGATGCTTTACAGCGCTCATTGAATATAAATGAATCAAGTTATTTATTATTATTTGAGTCTGGTAAATCTCAATTTATTTCACAAACACCAGAACAATTATGCCAAATCAGTAATGGTATATTATATACAAACGCAATTGCGGGTACTATAAGTAGAACAGATGATGAAACAATAAACGAATCTTTGAAAGACGAATTATTAAATGATTCTAAAAACCAATTTGAACATAGATATGTCGTAGATAGTATTATTCACGATATTCAATCATTTACAAAGCACTTAGAATACGATAAAAAGCCTACAATATTAACTAATAAACATTTATATCATTTATATACGAAAATACAAGCTGATTTATTATCAGAAAATGTATTAGAAATCGTTAATCAATTACATCCAACTCCAGCTTTAGGAGGTTTCCCGAAAGCAGAAGCAATGAGATTTATTGAGAATGAAGAATTTGGAACACGAGGTCTATATGGTGCACCTTTAGGCTATATTGATTTAGAAGATAATGGTGAATTTATTGTATCTATTCGCTCAATGTTAGTAAATGAAAATTCAGCAACATTGTATTCTGGCTGTGGAATTGTTAAGGATTCAAATGCAGAATCAGAATTTGAAGAAACAGATTTAAAATTTAAACCGATGTTAAAAGCACTAGGAGTGATGTAGATTTGAGTACACATACTGAAAGCTTAACTAAACAAGTATTTACGTTTGTTTCGAAATTATATGAACATGGGGTTGATGATGTCGTAATCAGTCCCGGATCTAGATCAACACCTTTAGCGATAGCTTGTGAAAGACATCCACATATTAAAACGTGGATTCACCCTGATGAAAGAAGTGCTGCATTTTTCGCTTTAGGTATTATTAAAGCAAATCAGAACCCTGTTGCGATAATCTGTACTTCAGGAACAGCGGCTTCGAACTATACACCAGCAGTTTCTGAAGCGTATATAAGTAAATTACCACTAATCGTTGTAACAAGTGATAGACCTCACGAACTAAGAAACATAGGTGCACCACAAGCTATTAATCAAGTAAATATGTTCCAAAACTTCACAAAATTTCAAATAGATATGCCTTTAGCAGATGAATCTGAAGGTACTATTAATACAATAAATATTAATATGATTAAAGCTGAAAAACATTTTGTAGGTCCACAAAGAGGGCCAGTGCATTTTAATTTTCCGTTTAGAGAACCATTATTACCGGATGTTAAATTGAGAAGATATCTATCTTCAAAAAGAAAAATAGAAACGAAGTATCAGAAGTCTATTGATTTTACAAATGTTCAAAATTATATCGAAAAACCTAGAGGTGTAGTTGTAGTAGGAGATACTCAAGGTCAAGATTTATCTCAAATATTGACTTATTCTGCTATTCATAACATACCGGTTTTAGCTGATCCTTTAAGTAATTTAAGAGGTTTGAATCATCCAAACGTTATCGCAACATACGATGCATTGTTTAAAGGTGGTTTAAGTATCGAACCACAATTTATTATTAGAGTGGGGCAACCAGTAGTTTCTAAACAACTTAATAATTGGTTGAAAGAAGTTAAATGCCCTCAGATACTCGTACAAAATAACGATACACCAGATGCTTTTCCAAAAGTTCCAACAATTTCAGTTGAATTGAGCCCAAACGATTTCTTTAGACAAGCTCAAGATGTGACACCAACACAAAATAAAAATTGGTTGAAAAAGTGGCAAGCTATGGAGAAAGAAGCACGCGCGTTAATTGAGACGCATATTGAAGAAGAAGCTGACGAAGGTGCAGCAGTAGGAAGCTTATTGAAAAAAATGACTTCTAAAGATACTGTGTTTGTCGGCAACAGTATGCCAATTAGAGATGTAGATACATTCAATATTGATTCAAAAGCTGAAATTGCAGCAAATAGAGGCGCTAATGGTATAGATGGTGTTGTATCAACAGCGTTAGGTATGTCTGTTTATAGAAAAGTGACACTGATTATAGGAGACATCTCATTTTTCCATGATATGAATGGATTAATTATGAGCAAAGCTTATGATTTAGATATTACGATTATTTGTCTCAATAACAATGGTGGTGGGATATTTAATTACTTGCCACAAAAAGAAGAAGCACCAGAACATTTTGAAAAATTATTCGGTACACCGTTGAATCTTGATTTTCAGCATGTTGCGCATTTATTTGAATTAGGTTATGAAAAATTTGAAAATGTTTCAGATTACAAACGACAAACATTACCTCAATTCGGTTCATATTTATATGAAATTATGACAAATCGACAAGAAAATACGGAAACACATCGAGAATTATTTGGCAAAATGAAAGGTATTCAATATGTTAACTCATTACGTTAAAGGTGAACTGAATACAGATCAGCCAACACTTATTATGTTACATGGTTTTATTAGTGACCATACGACTTTTCATTTAGTAGAAGATAAAATCGTAAATAATGATATCAATATTATTGAAATTGATTTACCTGGTCATGGACAAGATAAATCTAGAATAGATGATGAGTGGAGTATGCCTTTTATAGCTCAACAATTGTTAGAAGTTATAAAATATTATAATTTAAATCAAGTGTTCTTACACGGTTATTCTATGGGAGGTCGTGTAGCGCTTAGCTTTGCTATTCAACATCCACAAGTATTAAAAGGACTTATATTGGAAAGTGCTAGTCCTGGTATACAAGATAATGAAGAGAAACAGAAACGTATTGAAGTTGATAAAAACAGAGCACAATTAATTAGTGAAATAGGCATGACTGAATTTGTAAATGAGTGGGAGCAATTACCACTTTTCAATACTCAAAATCATCTGGCTTCTGAGGAACGTAAAAGAATCCGTAAGATGAGATTATCTCAAAATCCAAAAGGGCTTAGCAAATCTTTAATTGATTATGGTACTGGATCACAAACATCATATTGGGCAATGTTAGATCAGTTACAAACTCCTGTATGTATAATTGTTGGTTCAGAAGATGAAAAATTTATAAATATTGGTTCGAAAATGAATAATTGCTTTAAAAATAGTGAATTACACATAGTAAAAGAAGCTGGGCACACAATTCATGTGGAACAACCAACAAAATTTGATACAATAATAGTAGAATTTATTTTAGGAGGCACATTATGTCAAGACAATGGGAAACGATAAAAGAATATAAAGAAATTAAGTACGAATATTTTGAAGGTATTGCAAAAATTACAATTAACCGTCCAGAAGTTCGAAACGCTTTTACGCCATTAACAGTAAACGAAATGATTGATGCATTCTCAAGAGCAAGAGATGATGAAAGAATAGGTTCAATTATCTTAACAGGTGAAGGTGACTTAGCATTCTGTTCAGGTGGAGACCAATCTGTGCGTGGTCACGGCGGATATGTCGGAGACGACCAAATCCCTCGTTTAAACGTATTAGATTTACAACGTTTAATCCGTGTTATTCCTAAACCAGTAGTAGCAATGGTTAGAGGATATGCAATCGGTGGTGGACATGTATTACACATCGTTTGTGACCTTACAATTGCGGCAGAAAATGCAAGATTCGGTCAAACAGGACCAAAAGTAGGTTCATTTGATGCTGGATATGGTTCAGGTTATTTAGCTAGAATCGTTGGTCATAAAAAAGCTCGTGAAATTTGGTTCTTATGCCGTCAATATGATGCACAAGAAGCGGTTGATATGGGACTTGTAAATACAGTAGTACCTTTAGAGCAAATAGAAGACGAAACAGTACAATGGTGTCAAGAAATGATGGAACATTCACCAACGGCTTTACGTTTCTTAAAAGCAGCTATGAATGCTGATACAGATGGCTTAGCAGGATTACAACAATTCGCTGGCGATGCAACATTATTATATTATACATCTGATGAAGCAAAAGAAGGCCGCGATGCCTTTAAAGAAAAACGTAAACCAGACTTCGACCAATTTCCTAAATTCCCATAATATATAAAATAAGCATATCACTTTCATACTGAAATAATCAGTTAAGTGATATGCTTATTTATTTTGATTTAGTATAGTTTATTCATAATTATTAATATTTTAATAAATGTTTCTTAATTACATGCTCTATTAAATATGGTATTTCTTCAAATGCACTTTTAGTATGGATTCTTTCCGTTACTTGGTGGGCATCTTTACCGATTGGCCCAATATTTAATACAGGAGCACTTATCTCTTTAATGTCATGAAATGGAATGAAATACGATTGATTGAAATTTGGTGTTTGTTCGATATAGCTTTCAAATCCATCATCATCTTGTCTATATTTTGCGTAACTTAAATCACTTATACCGTTAAAGAAATACTGTCTTTTAGATGTTCTATCGAATTGTTCTAGAGACTTTTGGCTAACTGTTTCAACAATTTCATCTATGAAAGAATCTTCTGATGAATGTGCCGCTGGATAATAGGGTGGTGCGAAAAATGTTATTACAGTTGGACCAAGGTTTTTTAACATATGCATTAGTTGGTCCGCAATTTCGATTGCTTGTGCCCGTTCATCACTTATTTGATTAATAATTTGCTCAATAATTAAATTAACGTGTGCCTCTCCAAATTCTTCAATAGCTGTTAATTTTAACTCCTTAAAAGTCATTATATTAATATTAATTTTTCTAGATTGACCTTCGTTTTTTATAATATTTTGATAGGTTTCTTCGCACTCTTTTACTGCTTTTTCAACGATGCTATTAAAAGTCTTGAATACATCTTCAGCATTTTTATTAAATAAGAATATATTATATAAAGCAACTGTTCTAAATGGTGTTTGTACATCATAGTGTTCTTTAATATCACGACTCATTAGTGAGACTGGTAATGGTGTCGTTTCTTCTTTATATTCTTCTTTAAAAGTAGGGTTATATTCCATTTCTTTATTTATAAAACTTTGAATATAATTAGAGCTTAAACCTTGTGTTGGTTGACCTACATGAGTCTCTTTACCGTAACAGAGAACAGATGGCATTATTTTTCCAATCGTACCAGAATAAATATAGTGGTTGGAATCTTTTTCAGCTTGAGAGAAAGTCGGTTCACTATTTAAATGTAATTCAAATTCTAGTTGATCTTCTTTTCTTAATTGATTTAATTTTTCTACAGCTTTTAACATCCCGAGAGAACCAACTTCTTCATCAGGTACTGATACTACAATTATGTTGATATCCCAAGATTCATATATAGCTTTTTCTAAAGTTGACATATGTATCATAAGACCAGGTTTCATATCCATAGAGCCACGACCAAATAAATAATCGCCAGTCTTGATATCTTCTTTAGCATCCTCAGATAAATATTTATCATTTTCTTTAAAAATTTCTGTAAGTTTATCCATTTCAAATGCATGCATTTTATATTCGCTAAAGTCATCAATACCAACTGTATCGTAGTGACTAATACATATTAAGGTCTTCTTTGAGTTTGGTGCTTTATAATAAGCTAATACTGCATTTCGACCATCCCCAGTCGGTTGCAGTATAATTTGGTCTTCTCTTGATTTAAAATAATCTAGTTTTAAATATTCATTCTTCAAAAAATAAGGAAATGTTTTTTCACCTTCAGAATGTGTAATAGAAGCATGGCTCACCAATTTTTTTAGTAAATTTTCTCGTTCTTTACTTGTTTGCCATAATAAATTCATAAAAATCCAACCCCTTTAAGATAAATCTTGTATCATTTTTTCCAATCTATTAAGTCCTTCTTCTAATGATTTAAGGTCATAAGCGTATGAAATTCTAATATAACCTTTTCCTATATGTGTAAAAGCTGAACCTGGAACAACAGCAACATGATACTCCTCTAAAGCTTTTATACAAAAGTCATAATCATCTATACTAAAATGTGAAATTTGAGGGAAGATATAAAAAGCCCCTTCAGGTTTTTCTGATAAGACAAAACCTATTTCAATTAAACGATTATAGACATAATCACGACGTTCAATGTAAGCTTTATTCATTTCTTTAGGAGAATCAATACTGTGTGTAAGTGCTTCTATAGCAGCATACTGACTCGGAACATTTGCACAAATACAATTATAAGCATGTACAAAAGTTAATTGTCTCATTACATATTCTGGACCTAATAAAAAGCCAATACGTAACCCAGTCATCGAATGAGATTTACTTAAACCGCCTAATAAAATACATTGATTTTTAATTTCTTCATATGATGCGAAAGATGTATGTTGATCATTAAATGTATTTTCAGCATAAATTTCATCACTAACCACATAAATTGGATGTTCTTTAAATACATCTACTAATGCTTCAACTTCATTTTTATGTAAAGTAATGCCCGTAGGATTATTAGGATAGTTAAGTAATATTGCTTTAGTTTTATCAGTAATATGAGATTTTACTAGTTCAGGTGTTATTTTTAAATTTGTTTGGGTAGTATCTATATAAACAGGCTTTGCACCAAGCAATTCAACTAAAGGCACGTAACCGGCATAAACTGGAGCAGGGATGAGTACTTCATCACCTTGTTCTATAATGCCCCTTAATGCAGTGTCTAGCGCTTCACTTGCACCATTTGTTACTAATATTTCATTCGTATTAAAATAAGCATTAAAACGGTTTTCATAATATGATTTTACAACTTCTCGAAGTTTCAATAAGCCTGCATTATGAGAATAAGAAGTAAAATTATGATCAATAGCATCTTTCATAGCTTCTTTAACACGATTTGGTACATGAAAGTCGGGTTGTCCGACTGTCAGATTTATAACATCATCAATTTCAGGTATACGGTTAGAAATAGCTCTTATTCCGGATACTTGAAGTTTTGATGCAAAACGGTTTAACGGTAATTGCATTTTTTTCACCTCTTCAAAACGATAATTTAATTATAACGGTAATATAGCTACAAATAAATGAATATAGCAAAAATTTCGAAAACGTATTACAATAAGAAAAACATTACAAAAAATGGGGATGTTTACAATGGTAGATTTAAGTAAAATGAATCAGCGTTTAAAATTATTATTATCTTTAGATATTTTTGAATGGTTACCTCATCCGACATTTGTATTAGTGCAAAATAATGAAGAACAATGGATGATAACTTTTGAAGAAGATTCGATACATATTAGTAGGGCAGAAGTACAATTACCACACTTTCATAGGTTTTATTTTGGACAAGACAATCAATTAATTAAACGTGCTCAGTTTCATATTAAATTTAAAGCTAAAGCTGAAATGTCATTAGATGAAAAACAATTTGTATCAGATTTTATGAGACCATCTGAGAAAAAAGAAAATCCAATCTTGTTTATCCAATCAGAAACACCATATACACAAGAGTGGATTGATTACTTAACGTACTTGTTAAGTGCAGGATACGAGGTCTTAGAGAATATACGACGTAATAATCATCAATTAGCACCAATCACTCACAAGCATGTTCATATACCAGCTTATTTGTTAAATAGAGAAGAAAAATATATAGGTACAATATCTTATGAAACTTTAATAAGATAAGTATACAAAAAGGATGTTTTCGCTAGTTTCTAGCGAAAACATCCTTTTTATTTTTAATTTATATTCTATTCTTTCTTTTTAGGTGGTTTTTTCATGTTTACAACTGGATTTGCATAATGTTTAACAAGATCAGTACTAAAGAAGTAAACAATTACAATGGTTATAGCGATGATTCCAATCCAAGCATATGGTTGTTCTATTAAAAACTTATCCCATGCTTGAGATCTGAACAGTCCAACGAATAATCCATGTAATAAATATATAAACATAGTTCTAGAACCGATGTATGTTAAAGATAGTTTTCGTTCAGGTATTAGATTCATAAAACTTAATGTTGAAACGAAAATAACAATATAAATAAATAGTCGTTTTAAGGCACTGTAAACAGTGACGTCACGATCAATTTCTGAATATGGTTTACTACCAAATAGCCATTCAAAATTATAATCAGTCATTAAATATGCAATAAAGATAACGATTAAACTTAGACAAGAAATCCAAAGATACTTTTTATTTCTTAGAATTATAGATTGCTCTTTATTAATATAATAACCTAATAAGAAAATAGGGAAGAACACGAAAGTTCTTGAAAGGCTTAATTTTGCATTAATAAAATCGAAGTATCCTACTAATAAACCTATTAAAATAGCAATAATAAAAGTAGCATATGGGTTGAAGTTTCTTACAAAATGTAAAATGATATGCCATGAAAATAGACTGACTAAGAACCACATTGCCCATTGAGGATCGAAGGGGCTAACATTTAATGTATCGTCTCTGTCTATAAAGTAATAATACAATCCATAAAAAACTTGGAAAATTAAATAAGGTAAAAGTAATTTAATAGTAATTTTCTTTATGTATCCTGGCTTACCAACACTTTTTGCAAAGAAACCCGAGATAAGTACAAATGCCGGCATATGGAAACTATATATAAACATATACAGCGCTTTAATTAAATGGTTATCGTTAATATAAGACCTTAATAAATGTCCAAACACCACTAGTACAATTAAGAAAAACCTGGCGTTATCAAAATAATGATCTCTTTCTTTATGATTTGTCATGAAAATACTCCCTTAAATCAAGTGTTTACGCTTTCTATGAAATGTAGATTATAAATTAAATAAGTTCAATGTACAAATATAATCTATTTTAAAATATAAAATCATCCAAATAAATGAGTCCGGAACATCAATAATTGTCCCGGACTTTATGTTGTATTGGCAGTAGCTGACTGGGTTGAAAACACGCTTATATAAAGTTTTTCAACCCTAGTCATCCTTACCGAAGCGGGACTACGAAATCTTTTTAAGAAAATGAGATTTCTGTCCCACTCCTCATGCTACTTCTATTGATTAAGATTTATATCGGTCAAAGTCGTAATATTCGCCATCAGTTTGAATTTGTTGGTAAAAATCACTAATACGCTTAGCATTAGAAGTAGAAAAATCTACGCCAGTCGCATATTGATGTTCACCTGGGTTTTGAGGATTAAAACGCATTTTATATAATGTGTTTTGTCCTGCATTAATGTAGTTACTAGAGATAAATTGAGCTCCACCAAAAATAGCTTTGGATGGTGTATCCCATCCTGCTTGTTGAGCGTATTTAATACCACCGTATAAAGCATTGTCATCAATAGCACCTACACCAAACATATTATAATATTTAGTATCTGATTTTAAATCAACTTTACCATCAGAATTAATACTACCGCCTTTTGCTAAATCACTTGTGCCATTACCCGTTTCAAGAAGAGCGTGAGAAATTAAGTATATCTCGTTTACACCAACAGATTTTGCTGCTTCACTAAATGCTTCTCCTTGATTTTCTAATATACCTTTACCACGGAGTAATTCATTTAATTTAGATACAGGAATATTTTGAGATTGATTTAAATCTAAAAATTGATATTTTTGTACTGGATCGTCAATATATTTACTTGTGTCCATTGCATCTTTAACTTCTGCTCTAGTCGCTTTTCTAACGCCACTTGGTAACACTTTTTTAGGCTCTGTGCCATTTTTTAAAGCCATTTGAATATCTACAGCTTCATCAAGTGTATAAGGGCTTGTTGAAGATTTTGTTGAAGTTTCTGCAATTTGTAAGTATTTAGCATTAATCCATACTGTTTGTCCATTTAATATGCCTTTGTACCAAAGTTCATTGCCAATTTGTTGAGATGTAATGACTTTGAAATAAGCGTAGTGATAATTTTGTAATGAACCTAATAAGGTATTTTTAGAAGCATATGGCTCACTATAGAAATAACCAGTATTATCAGTGATTAAGTAATTTGTATAATTTTCTTGATACGCGATTGGTGTATTATTTACAGTGCTAGCTTTAATTGCTTCTGTCTTTTTAGGTGTAACAGTTGGTTGAGTGACTGTTTTTGGTTTTGTTGCATTTTGTAACTGTACATCTTGAGATTTAACCCAACCTAATGGTATAGCATTGTTATCTTGTAATAAATAAAATGTTTGATTGTTTATTACTGATTGTTTACCAATTTTAAATGTTTTTCCTGCTTTATTAACAGCTGGAACAGTTTTGTCATTATAAACAGAAGTATATACACCAGAAATATTTTTGTTTACTGTTCCTACATAATTTACGCGTTCTGTATTGGCTGTATAATTTTTAGTAGCTTGAGCAACCTGACTAGGCTTCGCAACTTTATTGTTAGTTTGAGCTGCTGGTTTAGATTTAACAGCAGTAGAAGCGGCTGGTTGAGTGACTGGTTTCGCCGCGTTGTTAGTTTGAACTTTATTAGTACTTACAGTCGATTTAGGCTTCACAACTGTATTATTATTTTGAGCTACTGGTTTAGGATTAACAACACTAGAAACGTTTGTTTTACTTACAGGTTTAACGTTATTAGTTTGTTCTTTACTAGTACTTTCAACTGGTTTAGGTTTTACAACTGTATTATTTGGTTTTTGAGTTGGTTTAGGTTTAACAGAAGTTTGTAATTGTACATCACTTGCTTTAACCCAACCTAATGGTGTTGAATTATTGTCTTGTAATAAATAAAATACTTGGTTGTTATAAGTAGATTGTTTACCAATTTTGAATGTTTTACCTGCTTTATTAACAGCAGATTTTTGCTGATTATCATATACAGAAGTATATACACCAGAAGCATTAGTGTTCACTTTACCAACATAGTCTACAACGATTGTGTTAGCAGGTTTTGAAACTACTGGCTTGCTAGGTTTGGCTTCAGGTTTAGTACTTGGCTTAGATACTACTGGCTTACTAGGTTTAGTATTAGGCTTAGATACTGTTGGTTTAGTACTTGGTTTAGATACTGTCGGGTTACTAGGCTTAGTAGTATTTTGGCTAGGCTTAGTAGTAGGTTTAGTTACTGGTTTAGTTGTTTCAGGCTTAGTAGGTGCTGTTAATAAACCAGTTTTGTATTGATATTTTTCCGTAACTAAGTCAACAAGTTCATCAAATGTATAATTATTTTCGGCAAACCAACCGTACGGATCACTGTGGTCTGTTCCACCTAAGAATTTAGATACAGCGTCGTGTGACCAAAGAGTACCAACGCCATCTCTCTCAGCACTATCTAATGATAATCCATAATAAGCTAAGTTCGTTGCAATATAATCTGCATAATTGTTAATAGAGCGAGCAAATCTATCGCTGCCATATACACGAACTAGTTCTACATGAATAAATCTTGGGTTTGCTTGTGCACCAGCACCCCATGCTAAATAGTCAGTAGGAGCTACTTCGATAATATTGTTATCATCTACATAAGCGTGTACGAACGCACTCTCATAATTATTTTTCATATAAGCAATCTCATTATGAATTGTAGAGTTAGGGTTTGCAGTTTCGTGAGCAACAATTCCTTCAGGTTTCCCAACCCCATTTCTATAAGGGATTTTTGGAATGTGGCTAGAGAAATCTTCTACATATTTAGGAACAGTATAGTTATTATTTCTTATTTGATTGTTAATTGATGAATTAACTGCAGCTTCATATTGAACATTAGCTGCTCTTACTTTAGGAGCACTTGGTGCATTTACAGCCGTTCTAAATTTAGTGCTGTTACTTTGTGGAGCAGCAGAACGTGACTGGATTTCCGCATTTTTAGAAGCAACTTTAGGTTCACTAATATTAGTCTCGTTGGCTTGATTAGTTTGGTTATTTTCATCAGATTCAGCATCATTAGAAGTATTATCTTCTTTAGATTGCTCTTTAATATTCTCGTTATTGTCTTGTTCTACGTCAGATGCATTATCTTCAGCATTAACATTATCAGATATAGTGTCATTAGAAGTATTGTCATCTTTCGCTTGCTCTTGATTATTAGCTTTTTCATCAGAGTCTTGTTCTACGTCAGATGCATTATCTTCAGCAGAAACATTATCAGATGTAGCGTCATCAGAATCATTGTTATCTTCCGCTTGCTCTTGATTATTAGCTTTTTCATCAGAGTCTTGTTCTACGTCAGATGTATTATCTTCAGCATTAACATTATCAGATGTAGCGTCATCAGAAGTATTGTCATCTTTCACTTGCTCTTTAGTATTTACATCAGAGTCTTGCTCTACGTCAGATGTATTATCTTCAGCATTAACATTATCAGATGTAGCGTCATCAGAAGCATTGTCATCTTTCACTTGCTCTTGATCATTAGCTTTAACATCAGAGTCTTGCTCTACGTCAGATGTATTATCTTCAGCAGAAACATTATCAGATGTAGCGTCATCAGAAGCATTGTTGTCTTTCGCTTGCTCTTTAGCATTAACATCAGAGTCTTGTTCTACGTCAGATGCATTATCTTCAGCAGAAACATTATCAGATGTAGCGTCATCAGAAGTATTGTTATCTTCCGCTTGCTCTTGGTCATTAGCATTAACATCAGAGTCTTGCTCTACGTCAGATGTATTATCTTCAGCAGAAACATTATCAGATGTAGCGTCATCTTGGACCTTTTCTTGATTGCTAGAATTTTCAATAGGATTATTAGCTACATTGGAATAATTATTTTCTTGTGTAGTCTCATTTGAAGTTTGTTGTTCTGTAGTTTCAACGTCATCAATAATTGATGGGTCTTTGTATTCTTTACTACCAGAAATATTTAAAGATTGGTTTTGTAATTCTTGTTTTTCTTTCTGAATTTGATTTGCATTATCGTGTTGTTCAATGATGTTCGAATCTTTATTGCTCTTTGTTTCTTCGGCATTAACTTGATGAGTTACAAGTGTCGTACCTGCTAACGTCATGGCAACAATTGCGGGTGTCTTATAATAGAATTTTTTATCCATATACAATCTCCTTTGAAATAGGTATTATATTATTTAATACTAAGTATAAAGGTTATTAGAAGAAATGATCCTAAAAACACAGATTTGTAATCTAACTTTAATATTTTGTATTAATAATTTTTATAACTTAAAAAAGCTTTTTCATGTAAAAGTGGGGGATGTTTTCTTCTAAAAATTCCTCGCCTTCAGCTTTATACCCTAATTTTTCATAAAATACTTTAGCATGTGATTGTCCATTTAATGCTGTTCCAATGAAACCATCTTCTTTTGCTTTTTCATTTATAAAATTCATCACATCTTTGCCGTAACCGAAACTTCTAAATGGTTTTAACACTGCTACTCGTTCTACTTTAGCTAAGCCATCTTTATATGCTCTATATCTACCAACAGCAGCAGGTTGGTTTTCATGATATAGAATAACGTGTTTAGCTATATCTTCAAATTTATCTATTTCAGCTTCTAAAGCTACACCTTGTTCTTTTACAAAAACTTCTTTTCTAATGTTAAGCGCATCATTTTTCTCTTTATCATTTTCAACTATTTTTATCATAATATTTCCTCCTAAAAGTGAATGGATTTATTATACATTAAAATGAAATATAAAAAAAAGCTCATAATCCAATTGTTGAAAAACAGTGGATTGTGAGCTTTTTGTAAGGAAAGAGATTTCCGAACTTTATCTATATTTATAATGCTTCTCTTCTGACGATAGCTGTATATTGCCAAAAAAGTCTTAGTTGGTGAATGTTCCAATTTGTTACACCCATTGTATAGCCGCTTGGTGTAAAAATTTGAATTTGACTTGTTTCAAGTGCTGCTGCTACAAGGTATTGTAAGTGCACACTTAGTGATTGCATTTCTTCAGTTAAGCCTGTTTCTGTATACACCCATGAAAAAGGAAGTGGATTTTCAAAAATATTGATGACATTAAATATTTCTGGTATCGCAATGACATAACATGCGCCATCAACAACAGGGTCATTTTCAGCTTGACTATAATAAACTATTAAAGCTTCATAATTTTCCCGATGTTCATGATTAACGAAATATAGATTTTTTCTGAAGTGTGATAAATCTCCCGCATGAACAATTTGATTTTCTAATGCATCGAACATTTTATTGATTTGTTCATATTTTTCGTATGTTTTTCGCTTTGTCATATTATGCCTCCTTTCTTAATATTGGTCTGGGCTAGGTTCTGCACTTTGATTAAATCCTTGATTATTTTGAGCTGGTGCATTCTGCTGTGGTACTTGTTGTTCCTGTTCTTGTGCAGGTGCATCATTGGAAGGAACATTTTGATCTGGTACTGCTTCTTGTTGTGGTACTTGTTGTTCCTGCTCTTGTGGTGGTTGTTCTACAGACTCTTCAGGTGCCGGTTCTACAGCAGGTTCAACGGTATCATTACCATCTGTATCGGCTGTACCGTCTTGTAATTGCTTTTTAGTAACTTCAACATACGGCATTAAATCACCATACGCTTGAATCATGAGATAATTCATAAAATCTGTTTTCTTAGTAGTTGACAATTTTAAGTCTTTTCTCAATTTATTTGAGAGTTTAACTAAATTATCTAAATCTGGGTTGAAGAAATAAACACCATTCACATTAGAATCTGTACCAACTAGTTGTTCAGATTCGATTTTAACTTTACTAGATGAATAAGTTGTTGCTAAATTTTGAATATCTTTGAAAGAGAAATTATGTTTAGCATTTTTACCAACTATTTTCACTAAGTCATCTAATTTATTAATAGAATTTGTTTCTTGCGCTTTTCTAATGATTGCTTTAATCATTTCCATTTGACGTTTACCACGTTCTAAATCTGAATCTTGTTTTCTAGAACGGACAACAGCTAGTGCTTCATCACCGCTTAGGTTATGTTTACCTTTTTTGACTTTAATTCTACCTTTATCTTCCGTGTTAGGTTCATTTAAATCAAATGGCACATTAAATTCTACACCGCCAAGTTCGTCTATTACTTCAACGAATGCTTCCATATTTATTCTCGCGTAGTAATCAACAGGAACATTTAAAGTTGATTCTACACTATCCATTGAACCTTCAGGACCGTCAATAGCATGAGCATGTGTGATTTTGTCATAATATTTCACTGCAGGGACATAACTCAACGTATCTCTTGGGATACTGACCATTCTAATTTGTTTTTTATCTCTATTAAATGTTGTATAAATCATAGCATCTGTGCGTGATTGATTAGCTTTTTGGCCACCTTCACGTCTTGATGAGCTATCATCGACACCTAAAAATAATACTGATATATGATCTAAACTAGGATCTACTGGTTTATCTCTTAAAGAAGATTTGCTTTTATTGGATTCTAGGAACGAATCATTAATAGCACCTCTAGTTTCAAGATAAAGCATTAGGCCGAATACAACAGGTAAAATCATAAGAACGACTGACATTAAAATTAAGCCTATTTTTGCGAATCTCTTCATATTATATATATACCCTTCCGTCTGTAGTCTTTATTTATTTTTGCATATTATACATCATACTCGATTTTACAAGTAAAATTCAACAATTTAAATGAATTATGTTTATTGAAACCAATTGTTGTAATGTTAAATTGTTGTAAAATTTATGGAAATGGTGTAAATTATAGTGAAGAATGTGAGGTGAGACAAATGGCAAAAGTGCTTGAAAAAGATTTAAGTAGAGCGAGTGAGCAAATAGTACTGAATAAAGATAATACTTACGATGTTATAAAACCACAAACGATTAATGTGCTTGGTTTGCCATTTGCAAACCTAACGGCAAATGAAATATTAGATCGTGTGAAATATTTTATCAATCAAGATACATTTGATAATCTCTTTATCGTAACTGCAAATCCAGAGATTGCTCACTATGCATATAACAATAACCATTACCAAAGACGCATTAAACATGCAGACTATATTGTTCCAGATGGTATTGGTATTGTGAAAGCTGCCAAATATTTAAAAACACCATTAAAAGAACGCGTACCTGGTATTGAATTAATGGAAGAAATGTTGAATATCGCAAATGCTAGTAGTAAGAAGGTGTTCTTACTCGGCTCTTCAAAAGAAGGCGTTAAAGAAACAAGAAAGATATTAGAAGAACAATATCCTAACATTACATTTGATCATAAACATGGTTATAAACATGTATTAGATTATAAAGTAACGAAGAAAGTAAAAAAATTTAATCCTGATTTTATTTTTGTTGCAATGGGCTTCCCTAAACAAGAAGATTGGATTTATTACAACCGTCACCATTTTGAACACACAGTTATGATGGGTGTAGGAGGTTCATTTGATGTTATTAGTGGTAACGTTAAACGTGCTCCTGAAGTCTTTCAAAAACTTAACTTAGAATGGTTATATCGTATTATTACAGATTTAAAACGAGTTGAACGTGCGATGAAAATACCACTCTTTATGAAAGAAGTTCAAATTCAAAAACGTATAGTGCCTAAGAAAGGCAAGCATGATTATATGAAGACGAGATAAATCAAAATGATTTTAGATACCTTGTTATATGAATTAGCTATTTAATTAGTTTAATTTATAACAAGGTATTTTTTATTATTTATTTTTGAAAGTGATAAAATAAAACTAACTTAATTAGAAAGTGAGTCACTTTTATGAATATATTATCATTAATTGAGAGACAAGTAGTAAACAAGAGTAAACATGCAGCTATGATTGTTGGAAATGACCAAGTGAGCTATCAAAAATTATGGCAAGATTCACATCATTTAGTTTATAAATTAAAACAATTTCCTAATAATGCGAAAATAGGTATTGCTATAGAAAATCCAATATCATTTATAAAGTGGTATGTTGCTATTTTAATCAATAAACAAATACCGTGTGTAATTGACCCTCATTTAAACAAAGATAAATTGGATTCCTTAATCGACGAATATAACCTTGATGGATTGATTAATAATAAATCAAATGTATTTAAATATAATGTGCCACATAAAGAAAAACTAGAAAATATATTGCATATTGGATTTACCTCAGGAACAACAGGATTACCTAAAGCATATTTGAGAAATCATGAATCGTGGGTTAAATCTTTTGAATACAATGATATGTTAATTGATAATAATATCGATGTGTTAGTTGCGCCAGGGCCTCATGCTCATTCATTATCTTTATATGTTATGATCTATGCACTATGTACTGGTAGAGCATTTATTGGGCAGGTACAATTTGATACGTTGTCTTTGTCAAAAGTATTACAACAAAATACAGATTCAAAAGCAATGTTTATAGTACCTACAATGTTACACAGTATGATGAATCATAATCTAAAATTAAATAAAGTTGAGACTATATTTACTTCTGGTTCTAAACTTTCTCTTCCAATGTTCAACAAATTTAAAGAACTATATCCTGAAATTAAATTAATTGAGTTTTTTGGAAGTTCTGAAGCTAGTTTTATTAGTTATAATATAGATGGTAAAGCAGCATATAATTCAGTAGGCTATTTATTTCCAAGTGTGAAAGTGAAATTAAAGGATAAAGATCAAAATAATATAGGTAAATTGTACGTTAAAAGTGATATGACTTTTAGCGGATATTTAGATGATAATATAGAAGTAAATTGGGTGAAGGTTGGTGACTGGGCTTCTCTCTCTGAAAACGGAGAACTATACTTATACGGTAGAGAAAGCAATCGGCTAATTATAGGAGGAAGAAACATCTACCCAGAAATCATAGAACAAGAACTAGTTAAATTAGATGGTATTGATGAGGTAATGATTTTAAGTGAGAAACATAATAAATTTGGTGAAATAGCGGTTTTGTTATATAAAGGAAGTACATTTCTTTCTCATGTGGAATTGAAACGTACATTACTAAGCATAGGTTTAAACCGATATGAAATTCCATCAAAACTCATTAAAATTCAAAAATTCTTATATACATCTAGTCATAAAATAGCTAGGAATTTGATAGAAGAGGCTTATAAAGAAGGCGGTGCAAAATGGAAGCAGTTATTGTAGAAGCAAAAAGGACTCCTTTTGGAAAATATGGCGGCATTCTTAAACATTTGGAACCTGAAGAATTATTAAAACCACTCTATAATTATTTGAAAGATAATCATAATGAAGCAATAGAGTACTTAGAAGAGGTTGTTTTGGGAAATGTGATAGGGAACGGTGGAAATATAGCTAGAAAATCTTTATTAGAAGCTAAACTATCACAACATATACCGGGGGTAACGATAGATAGACAATGTGGCTCGGGATTAGAAGCTGTTACATATGCTTGTAGGATGGTTCAAGCAAATGCTGGAGAAGTATATATAGCTGGAGGTGTTGAAAGCACGAGTAGAGCTCCTTGGAGAATAAAACGACCACAATCAATATATGAAACTGAACCTCCACAGTTTTATGAGCGAGCTTCATTTGCATCAGAAGGATCCGATCCTTCTATGATTGAAGCGGCTGAAAATGTTGCACAAGTATATAATGTATCTCGAAAATCTCAAGATGAGTATGCTTATAGTAGTCATCAAAAGACTTTGCAGGCTATTAAACAAGGACATTTATTACAAGAAATCTTACCACTAAAAGTAAGAAATGAAACTGTTGATAAAGATGAAAGTATAAAACCTAGATTAAATTTAAAGACTTTATCTAGATTAAAACCATTTATTCAAAATGGCACGGTCTCAGTAGGTAATAGTTGTATGAAAAATGATGGCGCAGTATTGCTGCTTATTATGAGTAAAGAGAAAGCTATTTCATTAGGCTATAAAGAAGGTTTAGAATTTGTGAATAGTGCTGTTTCTGGCGTGAATCCTAATTTGTTAGGAATTGGACCTGTACCAGCAGTTGAAAAATTATTAAAAAGAGAACATTTATCAATTAAAGATATTGATGTCGTTGAATTTAATGAAGCATTTAGCTCACAAGTACTAGCATCAAAAGAGTTGTTAAATATTCCAGATATTAAATTTAATATTTATGGTGGAGCATTGGCAATAGGCCATCCATACGGAGCTAGTGGAGCACAACTAGTAACGAGATTATATCATATGAAGCAAATGGAATATTCCATAGCTACGATGGGTATAGGAGGCGGTATGGGACATGCGACATTATTTAAACGATGGAAAAGAGAAGATTGAAGTTTCGTTTAATCTTAAAGATGTAGAAAATTATAAAATGTTAGTTTCTATAAACGAGGATAGTCTTTATGTTCCACCATTATATATTGCAAAAGTTTGGCCTAAATTCAAAATATTTAGTCGCTATATTAATAAGGAAATTTTATTAAGAGAAACTGAAGTTAATTCATACAAAGGATTAAAAGTAGACATCCCATATAATGCAACATTATATAAAGAGACTTCAAAGCAATTAAAAAAATATAAACTGCATACATTTTGCTTAATGATTTCAAAAGATAAAACAACTTATTTAAAAATAAAACAAACATTTGTCGAAAAGAGTGAATATTAATGAAGTTTGATCATCGAATGGTTCAAAACTATTTAGAATTGATTGAGGATTCAAACCCAGTACATGATGAAATTGTTCCAGGACAACTTGTTTGTGAGTGGCTATTACATAACGTTGAATGGAATAGTTTCAAAATAAAATATAAACAACCAATTTCAATAAATGAAAAGTTATATAAAGAAGAACAAGAAACGTTAATAAGATGTTCAAATAGTGAAGGTGTAACAAAGATAGAAATAATGAAATGTTAATAAAAAAGTAGGAACGGGACAGAAAATTTTTTTTGAAAGATTTCGTAGAATTGTCTTGCCAAGAATGACTAGGGTTGAAAAAACTTGAGATAAGTACATTTTTAATCCAGTCAGCTACTTCCAATATAACAAAAGAGACTGAGGCATTCATTTATGTCTCAGTCTCTGCTATTAGGGTGGGAGTATGAAATCTTTTTATTTAACGTAAAATCTTGTAGCATCTAATTCGTCTTTAAAAGCTTTCTTATCATTAGCCGATTTTTTATTAAATTCTTTTAGGAAGGATTGGTATTTTGGTAGCACCTCTTCTGTATCACCAAATTCTTTCAGTCTTCCCCCTTCGATCCAAGCTATTTTTGTACAGAAATCTTTAACTTGATTAATATTATGACTTACAAAGAATATTGTTTTTCCAGCTTCTTTAAATTGGTTCATTTTGTCTAAACTTTTCTTAGTAAATGTTTGGTCTCCGACTGATAAAGCCTCGTCAATTACAAGAATATCAGGATTAACCGTGACATTTATTGCAAAACCAAGCTTAGATTTCATACCACTAGAATATTTCTTGACCGGTTGGTATATAAACTCGCCTAGTTCTGAGAATTCGATAATTTCAGGAGTCAGTTTTTTAATTTCTTTTTTAGTAAATCCTAATAAAAGCATCTTATATTCAATATTATCAATACCATTTAATTGTGCATTTAAACCAGAATTGATTGCTATAACATTTACATCGCCATGACGTTCTATAATACCTTCAGTGGGCTGTAATGAACCGCCAATAATATTACTCAATGTTGATTTGCCTGATCCGTTAATACCGACTAGACCGATGATATCTCCTTCATAGGCAGTAAATGTAATGTCTTCTAATGCAAAAAAGCGTTTAGACTTAAAATTTGGAATAAAAACGTCTTGTAATCTTTCTTTATTAGTTCTGAAAATTTTATATTCTTTTGTTAAGTTTTTAATAACTACTGATTCTTTCATTTGTATCCATTCCTTAAAATTAGTAACATATCTATTATGCATTATTTTATCGATTTAGTAAATTTATTGTAAATTATGTGAGAATAATGTAAATTATATATGTTCTATAATTCTGTTATTAACCGTTATAAATATATCATCTAACGTAAAATGATGCTATATTTATGATTAGGTTATAAATGTAAAAGCGAAAGAGTGATATTAATGCAAGCTGTATTAACAGTGATAAAGGAACACTTTAAAAACTTTTATTTAATTCAAAGGTTAGCACGATTCCAATTGAAAATTTCTAACCATGATAATTATCTAGGTCTAGCTTGGGAGTTAATTAACCCTATTCTACAAATAGGTGTTTATTGGTTTGCATTTGGTTTCGGTATACGTCAAAACGCACCGGTAGATGGGATACCATTTATATTTTGGCTATTAGTAGGTATTAGTATGTGGTTCTTTGTAAACCAGGGTATTCTTGAAGGCACAAAATCTATATCCACCAAATTTAACCAAGTAGCAAAAATGAATTTTCCTTTATCAGCAATTCCTGCTTATATTTTAACAAGTAGGTTTTATGGACATATTATTTTAGTTTTAGTTATTATTTTAATTTGTATGACTACAGGAATATTCCCTTCTGTTTATGTTTTTCAATTAGTTATATATTTACCAATGGTATATGCATTTGCTTTCTCTGTTTCAATGTTAACTTCAACTTTAGGTGTGTTAATTCGAGATACTCAAATGGCTATGCAGGCAGTTCTGAGAATGTTATTTTACTTATCGCCAATACTATTCGTACCTAATAAAGGTTCTATAGTAGAAATGTTAATGAAATTTAATCCGGTATACTTTTACGCTCAGGCTTATAGGGCATCAATATTATATGATTATTGGTACATAGTTGAGCATTGGAGACTAGCTCTTTATAATGTCTCCGTCATTGCTTTATTCTTTGTAATTGGATCGATACTACATGTTAAATTTAGACAAAGATTTGCTGACTTTATTTAAATCTAAATAATTCAAATAAGGATTGCTCAAAAGGGTAATCCTTATTTTGTAAATTCAACTTAAGTTAGGTAGGTTGTGTAACTATGTTAAGAAATATCATTAAACAAATATATTTGTATTTATTATATGGCTTGGATAAGCTTATTAATCATAAAATTAAGCAAGACCATGTGGTCGTTTTTATGACATTTAAAGAAGACGTTTTACCGATTATTAAAGCATTGAAGCAAGAAAATTATAAAATAACGATTATTGCACATCCAAGATGGATGAAAGAAATAGAATCAATAGATGTTGAAAATGTAATTAATTTGAAAAACAAATACTTATATCAACAAATTAAAGCTATTAAAAGTAGTAAAACAGTAATTATCGATACATATTATTTATTATTAGGCGGAATTAAAAAAAATAAAAACCAAAAAATTATTCAAACATGGCATGCAGCTGGAGCTCTAAAAACATTTGGGCTTGAAGACAAAAGTATTAATCAAAATAATAAACGACAAATTAAAAATTATTTATCCGTTTATCAATTTACAGATTATTATTTAGTTAGCTCAGATATCATGAAAGATATATTTATAAGAAGCCTTGGTGCTAAAGAATCGCAAATGTTACCATTTGGTTTACCAAGATTAGATCAATATAAGCATAAAATAACGAGACCTAAACAAGATAAAAAGATAGCGTTATATGTTCCAACATACAGAGATTATACAGATGAAATTGTAACTATAAATAAACAAGCATTTGAACAAGCATGTCCTGAATATCAATTAATCACTAAACTACATCCTAGTATAAATAGTGAGAAATCAGACAGTCGAGATATCCAAACTTTAGTTGAAATAGCTGATGTAATTATTACAGACTATAGTTCTTTAAGTGTAGAAGCTTCTTTATTAGATAAACCTATTATTTTTTATAGTTATGATGAAGATATGTATAATGAAAAAAGAGGTTTAAATGAATATTATTATGAAATGACAAAGATGAACAAAGCATTTAATGAAGACGAATTGTTCGAACTTGTAAATCAAAACAAAATAAATAAAGATATAAAACCAATGTGGCATAAATATACAGATTTTAATGCAACTGAAAAGTTAATAAATTTTATACAAAAGGATGAATGATGTTATGAAAGTAAGTATTATTATCCCTGTTTACAACGCTGAAAATACAATAAAAGAAACAATAGCATCTATTTCCAGTACATATGACCATGAAATTATTTGTATTAATGATGGTTCTAAAGATAAAAGTGCAGAAGTAATAAGTGATTTATCTCAAGATAATATTGTCCTGTTAAATAGAGAAAATAAAGGTGCTGCAGCGACAAGAAATGAAGGTATAAGTATAGCGACTGGCGAATACATTATGTTTTGTGATGCTGATGATAAGTTAGGTGAGGGCATCGTAGATAAAATGGTGGAAGCAATAGAAGCAAATAATACTGATATTGTCGTTGGGCAAATATCACATCTAGTAGGTGAAGAAGTACGACCTATTAAGACATTTAATGACTTGAAGCCAATCTCAGATACAGATTTAAATCATTCTCCAGAAGTTATTCAATCTATAGGTCCATATGGCAAATTATATAAAAAGAAAGTATTAGAAAATATAAGATTTGATGAAGATATCACATTTTGTGAGGAACATACATTTAATTTAACAGCTTGGGCTAATAGTAAGATAACAATTATAGATGAATTAACTTATTTATATAATATTGGAAATGAAGATTCAATCGTAGCAACAAGTTATAAAAATATAGATAAGTATTTAAATGATGCAACTAAAGTGAGAAAAAGAACTCTAAATATATTAAAGAATTTAGAGGATAATGTATCCCAATATTATAGTTATAGAATGGATTATCTAATCATATATTTCTTAATTAGAAATAATTACTTAAAAACAGAGAATTTAAATAGTTTACTTGATGCAGCGACCAATTATTTAAAAGTAATTAAAGATGTAGATAACGAGCACAAAGAGAAATTAAAAGACATAGTATTAGCAATATCTACTCATGTAGGACATAACAAATTTGTTAGTATATCTAGAGCATTAAACATGTATCATACTAAAAAAACATACAGAAGTTACCAAATGAAAGCAATAAAATTAAAAACTAAAATGACATTAAGAGATTTGAAAAATAAAAATAGTAAATCAGCTCATTAATGTTTATTGGTATAAAAAATGAAGTAATCTATATATAGATTACTTCATTTTTTTATTTTGATTGATTTAATATATTAATATAGATATATTCTAATGTTTTTTCAGTGTTTCCATCATAAGGTTGATCAAGTTTATTACAAGCTAGTGTTATAATGTAATTATTATTTGAATATGCCACTACATCATTACCAAAAAATATTCCTCTAAATCTTTGGTGGTGCTTGTATTGATAAAAACCATATCTATAAGGTTTGGGATAAGTATTTTTACCATCTTCTGATAATAAACTTTGGGTTGCTGTTTTATTTCATAATTGATTTGTTCTAAAGGCGTGTATAAGCTTTGTCATGTCATTTGTTGACATATATACATTACCAGCGCCGTCATATTTGTCTAAATTATATGTAGGTGTATGAATATTTTGAGTCGGCTGGGATTTATAGCCACGCACCAAATATTTTTCATGTTCCAAATCATTATACCTTGAAGTAAAGTGTAAATTTGCCTTTTTAATAATTCTTTCTTTTAAATTCTGTTCGAAGGATTTATTTGTAGCAACTTCTATTATTTTCGCAATTGTTATGTAATTGACATCATTATAATTATATTGATGATATTTCTCTGGTAAAACACCTTTTTGTTTAATGCTTTCAATTGCACTGTCTAAACCAAAACTATTGGAATTAGGTGAGAATTTAGCTAAACCACTTTGATGAAAAATTAAATCTCTAACTGTAATTGCATAGTAATTCTGGAAGTTAGGTATATATTTATTAACATTATCATTTATATTAATCTTTCCCTCATCTTCTAATTGTCTTAGCATTATTCCAGTTAAAAATTTGTTTGCAGAACCAATAAGATACATTGAATTTTCATCATTAGGTATATTCTGTTCTATGCTTTTTTGACCATATGCTTTTGAAAATATTGTATTATCTTTTCTATATATTGTGACATTTCCATTAAAATTTATTGATTTTAAATATGCATCGACATCTTTATATAATGGATCATCATCTTTTCGTTTGTAAGCTTCTTTATTAGTAGCGCTATTTTTATCTTTTGTGTCACTTTTTTTCTTTTGGGTTGAAGCAATAGGTTTTGATTGTTGAACCTCCACTTTTGAACATTTGAGGTTCAATGTAATATAAACGATTAAAGCTATAATGATTAAACTCATTAATATTAATAGTATATTTTTCATCTGTTACTCCTATTTTACTTATAAATACATTACTTCTAATATTTTACATTATTCCTTTTAAAAATAGAACACATAATGTGTTCTATTCGTTGCCATATAATTCTTTTTTAATTTGAGTAGTTGAAATACCTTCTGTTCTTTTTAAATAAATAACTTCGCATTCGTCTTTTAAGAAGTCAAATTCGCCTTCCCAATCATGCCCCATTAAGAAAGTATCCACTTTGAAAGTTTTTACATCATCAACTTTTTGTTCCCAAATGTTCTCAGGGATAACTAAGTCAACATATCTAATGGATTCAAGCATCATTTTTCTTTGTTCGTAATTATAGTAAGACTTTTTGTTTTTTAGCTTATTAAACTCATCAGTAGACAGAGCAACGATTAAATAATCACCATATTGCTTTGCTCTTCTCAAAAGTTCAATGTGACCGTAATGTAATAAATCATAAGTCCCATATGTAATAACTCTGCGCATTATTTTTCACCTCGCTTAGTATATATTAAAGCTTAATACATAAATAAAATTATGTAAACAATTTGTATATTTCGAAAATCGGATTAAAGTATAAAATAAACACTTTATATTTAGTGGAACTATAGCATATTGCTTTAGTTTTATGGTGTTTATTGTAAGTGTATAATATAATAAGATATAAAATATAGTTAAAACTTAGATAAGAGGAGTATGTATGGATAAGAAGCATTTTTTAATGACAGAAGAATCATTTAGAGAAACGATAACATTTTATAACAAGAATGAAATTGATCAGAACGTAAATTTTAAGTTAAATACGTATTTAGACAAAGTACTGAATCCTCTTTTTCCATATAAATATGATTTTATACTTAACAATAAAGAACAACTTGTACAATTAATAAATAAAATGGCATATAAACCTTCAAAGAAAAGTATCTTTAAATATTTAGAAAATAAAGCTATAAGTCATGGAAAATTTTATTTTTCTTACTTATTTTCTAAGATAAGAAAGTCATTAAGTTCAATGAGATCAAATTATTATTCTTCAATGATTTTACCTAGAAAATTGAAGAATAATATTATTTATGAATCATTTAGTGGTAAAGCATTCTCTGATTCTCCTAAAAAACTCTATCAATATTTATCTAACCAATTAAAAGAATATGAACATATAGTAGTGGTTGACAATGATAAACTAAAAACTGAATTAGACAATTTAAATATTAAGACGGTGAACAAAAATACAAAAAGATATTTTAAGTTATATAGTAAGTCTATGGTATGGATATCTAATACTAGACTATCCCCCCAAATAGAAAAGAAGTCTAATCAAATTTATATTCAAACATGGCATGGAACTCCGCTAAAAAAATTAGCGAATGATCAAACTGTTGTATCAATACCGGGTATCACTTTGGAAGAATATTTATATAGTTTCAAAAAAGAAACTGAGCGATGGGATTATTTAATATCACCTAGTGAAATTGCTACAAGTAGATTCAAATCAGCTTTCAAATTGAAAGAGGATCAAATATTAACGTTAGGTTATCCTCGTAATGATGACTTAATTAATTTGAATCATAAAAGTTATATAAATGAGTTGAAGAAAAAACATAATATACCTTTTGATAAAAAAGTTGTATTATATGCACCTACGTGGAGAGATAATGATAGAGAACAAATAGGTCAGTATAATTTTAACTTAAAATTAGATTTGGAAGATTTTAATTCAAAACTTGGTAATGAATATATATTAATTATTCGTGCCCATTATTTAGTTTCTGAAAATTTAGATTTAGATAAACACAACAATATTTATGATTTATCAAATGCAAATGATATAAACGAGTTATTTTTAATGAGTGATATACTGATTACAGACTATTCTTCGGTATATTTTGATTATGCTAATTTAAAACGTCCTATTTTATTTTTTGCATATGACAAAGAAGAGTATGCAAGTGATATTAGAGGCTTTTATACTCCGTATGAAGAAGGAATACCAGGGCCAATCTTTACAGAAAGCGAAGCCCTAATAAAATATATTGAAAATAAAGAATATGATTCACTTCCTTATGATGAAAATTATATTATGTTTAATAAAAAATATAATTATTTAGATGATGGTGAAGCAACTAAAAGAGTTGGTAATGAAGTAACTAAAATCCTATAAATAAAGAGGATATTTTAAAAATAAAAGCAGAAAAAATTCGTATTGATTGAATTTTTTCTGCTTTTTATTGTGTGTATCGTATAACCTGTTTGTACTCGCATCTAATTAAAGGTATTATTTCATTAGTTAGTGTTTCATTGTTAAGAGTAAGTCAATTTTATTAAAAGTATGAAATAGGTTGAGGTGTAATATGATTAAAATAATTGAATTGAACAATGATGAAAAAATCATAGAAATAATTAATAAACTTTCTTCTGATATTTCACATGTCATATTAAAAGAAAATACTACTAAAATTAATAAAGATGTTCTAGAAACTTTAAATTTAGATAATTATTCTGCTGTTGTAGATTTTACCGTGAATGGTTATTACATAAATGATTGTCGTTATTTTGGAGATGAAAAAATAACTGCGAATAAGTGGTTTAGTAATAATGTTCTATATCCGAATATTATTTTTAAAGTAGAAGATTTGAAATGGTTGATTGACCGTCATGAGTGGGCGAGCCTTCTTGATATATGTGTTAAAGCTGTTGTTGAATTAGAAAATATATTCATCAATGGTCATGTCATTTTCGACTTTGATGAGAAATCTTCAAATAATTATTTAGATTTAAATAATTATGAAGATGATGATTATGTTAATCATTTTTATTTAAATAAATGGTTATTACTTAACAATCAAAAGGCGCAATTTAATAGGAAGAATACAACTTTACCTAATAATGCTAGAATGATAGATAAGGTAATGTACCGTTCGTATTTCAAATTACCTAATAAAATCTATTTGAAGATGCATCATCAATCATTAATGAAACAGAAAAATGCAGTTAATATATATCATAAAAATAAGGATGCTATTAAACCTTATATTGTATTTTTAGGATTTGACTATGGCTACAGAGGAAATTCTAAATATTTATTTGAATATATAAAAAATCATACGAACTTTACTGTATATTTCATTACAGATGAACAGCAAGGTGAAAGTTTTGTTTCTCCCCAACATTCTGAAACTCAAAACTTAATTGAACAAGCACAAGTATTAGTACTAGAAAGCTATATACCTGACGGTTTAAAACCAAATGGCACTATCATACAATTGTGGCATGGTACGCCAATTAAAAAGCTATTTTTAGATAGTAATGAACTTCATCAAAATAAAAATATATATAATTATAGAGCACGTAAATATAATAAGTTGATTAAACATAACTATTTCATTACTGATACTAAAGAGATTAATTCAGTATTCAATACTGCTTTTCCTATGCAAGAAACTAAAATAATAAGCAGTGGATATCCAAGAAATCAATTTTTGATAGAGCATAATGAGGATAACCAATTGATTAGTCAAATAAAAGAAGACTTACAATTAAATAATCATAAACAAACGATATTATATGTGCCTACATGGAGAGATAATAAAGAAGAGCAATATTTATTGGAGTTTCCAAAAGAAATTACTGATCATTATAATATTATTTATAAATGTCATATAGAAGATAAAAATATAAAAAAAACAAATTATATTGATCCATTAGATTATGAAACGCAGCAATTAATACTTGTTGCTGATATGTTAATAAGTGATTATTCTTCGATTATATTTGATGCATTGACGATTGATAAGAAAGTATACTTATATACACCTGACTTTGAATCGTATAAATATCATCGTGGCTTATATGAAGAAGTATTTAATACAGTTAATCAAAATCAATATTTTGAATCTAATAAAATGTTTGAAGCAATATCAAATCAACATTATATTAAAGTAAATAGCAAATATATTAATAAAAATAATCATTCATATGAAACAATACAAAGTATAATTGATAAACATATGAATAAAAATAGGTGATGACATGAAGTCTTTTACATTTATCGTGCATAATATTTATCATATGGGCGGTACAACTAAATCAATATCGAATTTAGCAAATGTACTAAGTGAAAAAGGGCATAAAGTTAGGATTATTTCTGTTTTTAAAGCAGCTTCAAATCCATACTTTAATTTAAATAAACAAATTGAAATTATACCTGTAATAGAATATAAGAGGTCAATTAAAGGTATACAAAATGTAGTAATGAATAGAATTAATAAATATACATCATTTATAAGACCAAAAGTTATTAATAAATATGAACCTGGATTTTATCAGTTTTCAAGTTATATTGAAAAGAAATTAATAAAAGCTATAAAACGTGTTGATACAGATGTTCTTATAGGTACAAGGGCAAGTTATAATTTACTTGTTGCAGAATTTGCCCCTCGTAACATTCTTAAAGTAGGTATGGAACATATGTATTTGCATGCTCATGAAGAAGCATATCAAGATGATTTAATTCAAGGATATGAAAACTTAGATATTGTCACGACGCTTACGAGTGAGGATCAATTGGATTATCAACAAGAGTTGAAACATACACCTGTTATTATTGTTCCTAATATATTAAAAGAACATAAATACAGTATGCCAAAAGAAAATCTGATTGTAGCGGCAGGACGTTTTGAACATGAAAAGGGCTTCGATTTATTAATTGAAAGTATCAATAATATACAACAAACAATGAGAGACTTGGATTATAAATTACATTTATATGGATCAGGTCAAGAAAAGAATCAATACTTGAAACAAATTAATGAATATAATATTGAAGATATTGTAGAGATTAAAGAAACAACTAATGAATTATCTAAAGTATTATCTACAAGTAAAATTACTGCAGTGCCTTCGAGAGTAGAAGGGTTCGGGTTAGTTATATTAGAAGCGATGTTACAACAAAGTGTAGTAATAGGATTTCACGATTGTTATGGTCCAGAATTTCTTATAGATAATGAAGTGAATGGCTATTTAATAGATAAAAATGATATAATAAGTTTTAGCAATCGTTTAACTCATATTATGCAAAACTATGAAGATTCAAATATACAAAATATAATCAATCATGCTGAGCAAAAAGTAAAAGAGTTTGACGAAAATATTATATATACACAATTTATAAAAGATATAAAAGAGATAAAATAGTTATTGATTGATGTTAAAGGAGAATGACTATGGTTAAGAAGGTTAAAAAAGCTATAATTCCAGCAGCAGGTTTAGGAACGAGATTTCTACCAGCAACAAAAGCAATGCCAAAGGAAATGTTGCCAATATTAGATAAGCCAACAATTCAATATATCGTTGAAGAAGCGGTAAGAGCAGGTATAGAGGATATCATTATTGTGACTGGTAAACATAAAAGAGCGATTGAAGATCACTTCGATAATCAGTTAGAACTAGAACTTAACCTGAAAGAAAAAGATAAACATGAATTATTACATAAAGTTCAACATGCTACAAATTTAGCTAATATGTTCTATGTAAGACAGAAAGAACAAAAAGGATTAGGTCATGCTATATGGTCTGCTAAACAATTTGTAGGCGGGGAACCATTTGCTGTACTATTAGGTGATGATATTGTTGAGTCAGAAGTACCAGCAATCGAACAACTTATAACACAATACAATAAAACAGGTAAATCAGTCATTGGTGTACAAGAAGTAGATTATAAAGATACACACCGTTACGGTATTGTAGACCCGATTTTAACGAAAGACAGATTGTATGAAGTAAAGAAGTTTGTTGAAAAGCCAGCTGAAGGGACAGCACCATCTAACTTAGCTATAATGGGTAGATATGTATTAACACCCGATATTTTTGATTACTTAGAAAATCAAGAAATAGGAGCAGGTGGAGAAGTCCAATTGACTGATGCTATTGAAAGATTAAACCAAGATGATCAAGTTTTTGCTTATGATTTTGAAGGGGAACGTCATGATGTTGGAGAGAAACTTGGATTTGTAAAAACAACAATTCAATTTGCATTAAACAACGATGAAATGTCAGAAGATGTTAAAGAATTTATTAAATCATTAGATATTAAATAATAAAAAAAGTCCGGCACATGAATAATGTCTCGGACTTTTTTATTGCTTTGTTGATATTTGTTAGGAAAAAATATTTTTATTTTGTTCTATTTTTAATTTAGTATTAAGATATTGTAAATTTTATATATTAACCTTTATATTCAATTTTCTTAAAGATATACTTACCTTTGTATAATATTTTAAGGAGTTTTGAATATGGTTAATAACCCGATTGTCATAGAACATAAATTCAGGCCAGAAATAGAAGGTTTAAGAGTAGTTGCAGCTCTACTCGTTGCCATATATCATATATGGTTTGGTAAAGTGTCCGGAGGCGTAGATGTTTTCTTTGTTGTTTCAGGGTTTCTAATCACAACCTCTATTATTTCAAGATACAATAAAGAAGGTGAATTTAAATTTTTACCCTATATTAAAGGTTTAATAAAGCGCTTATTCCCTTCGGTATTAACTGTGATATGTGTTACAGCAATTCTGAGTTTTTTCTTTTTACCACAATCTATTTTAGGAAAAACAATTAAAGAAATATTCGCTTCTTTATTTTATTATCAAAATTGGCAACTCGCTTTATCTAGTACAGATTATTTAGATAAAGATCAGATGAAAACACCCGTTGAACATTTTTGGGCCATGTCAATACAAGGTCAATTTTATATTATTTGGTTTATTTTATTTAGCGCAATATTTTTGTTATATAAAAAGAAGAAAAACTTAAATATTATTAATATCATGAATTTATTTTTAGGGACTATATTTGTAACATCTCTCATATATTCAATTTATTTAACCCATGTAAACCAACCGTGGGCATATTTTCATACTTTTACACGAGTATGGGAATTTTCTTTAGGTGGTTTGTTAGCAATTAATTTATCCAAAATTAAAGTGAATAGATATATCGCGAGTATAATCGGTTGGGTCGGTCTATTTGGACTTATACTAACAGGAATATTATTTGACGTATCTACAATGTTTCCTGGTTATATCGCTTTATGGCCAATGTTATGTGCCGTATTCATATTAGTTTCAGGAAATCACGAAACTAAATTCGGTGTAAAAAGATTTTTAGGTTCACCAGCAATGGTTAAAATTGGTGGTTTATCATTTGGTTTATATTTATGGCATTGGGTTATTTTATCGTTTTATCAATATCATAATGATAATCGACCAGGGGTTTTTATAGGAATATGCATTATTATACTATCATGGCTGTTGTCATATTTAATGACACGCTATATTGAAAAACCTATTAGAACAAATCAAAATGATAAAAATTCATTCAAAAAAATGGGAGTAGGTTTAGCGGTAAATATATGTGTATTAGCAGCGTTATACGTAATCATTTTAAACTCTCCATTTGATAAAGAAAAAGAAGCATTAAGTAAGACTTATCCAGGAGCTATGGCCATAGATAAAAAAATGCAAGGTAACAACGAAAGTGAACATATACCAAACTTTTCAGATATTCGAGATGAAACACCTGATTCATCTAAAGATAAAGTGCATCAAGCAATTGGTAAATCCAAAGTACTCGTTGGAGAATATGGAGAAAAAGAAAATTATGATAAAACAATCGCATTAGTCGGAAGTTCACATGCTGAACATTGGCTAGGCGCATTACAACAAGCAGCAAAAGAAAAAAATTATCGAGTATTAAATATGACTAAATCAGGATGTGTACTTACAACAAATGATGCTGATAAAGACTGTACAGAATGGAATAAGAATTTAATAAAAGAAATTGAGAAACAAGATATCGACTTAGTTGTAACAACTGCAGATGTCAGTTCAGATATAAATGGTAAAGTAGATCCATTACAAATTGAACAATTTAATAACATAACTGATACTAAGAAGCCTATTTTAGCAATAAGAGATAATCCCAGATATGAATTTAATGTACCTGAAACATTAGAAAAGGTCGGTGAAAAAGAAACAATCAAAAAAATGAATGCAAAAAATAGATTGCCGAAAACATCAAAATGGGATCAATTAAAAGAAAAACCTAAAAACACAGAATATGTAGATTATACAAAATACTTTAAGAAAAACGGACAATTCGTACCTGTAATCGGTAATGTCGTCGTATACATGGATAAAGGCCACATGACGAATACTTATTCAAAAACATTTGGTCCGATAATTCAAGAAGATATAGAAAAATATTTAAAAAAGACTGGGACTTAACTTTCCTAGTCTTTTTTATTTATATTCGTGATTTATTTACTTTATATTGTTTAGCAATTGTAAAGTTTGATAAAAGACTGTAAACCCTTCCTTAAGTATCTGTTAATCGACTGTTTATTGCTTTTATAATCGTTACAATGTATTTAACATTACAAAAGTAATAGCTTAACAATTTATTATTAAAGGATGGTTATAATATGAAATTAACAACTATAGGTCTTGGATATATTGGTTTACCAACTTCAATTATGTTTGCAAAGCATGGTGTAGATGTAGTTGGTGTAGATATCAATAAAGAAGCAGTAGATAAATTAAATAACGGACAAATTCATATTGAAGAACCAGGTTTACAAGAAGCATATGAAGAAGTTCTTGCAAAAGATAAATTTAAAGCAAGTTTAGAACCAGAAAGAGCAGATACATTCATCATCGCAGTACCGACACCTAATAATAATGACGAATATGAATCTTGTGATATTACGCTTGTCATGAGCGCTGTTAAATCAATCGTACCTTATTTAGAAAAAGGTAATACTTTAATAGTCGAGTCAACAATAGCACCTAGAACAACTGACGATCATGTGAAACCGTACCTTGAAAGTCAAGGTTTTACAATAGGTGAAGATATATATTTAGTACACTGTCCAGAACGTGTATTGCCTGGAAAAATACTACATGAACTAGTACATAATAATAGAATAATAGGTGGTATGACACCTGAGTGTGTTGAAGCAGGTAAAAAAGTTTATGGAACATTTGTTCAAGGAGAAATGATTGAAACGAATGCTAAAACTGCTGAAATGAGTAAATTGATGGAAAATACGTACCGTGACTTAAATATAGCTTTAGCAAATGAACTCGCTATGGTATGTAACAACTTAGATATTAACGTACTAGAAGTTATCAAAATGGCTAACAAACATCCAAGAGTAAATATTCATTTACCAGGGCCAGGCGTGGGCGGTCATTGTTTAGCGGTGGATCCTTACTTTATTATTGCGAAAGATCCAGAAACTACTACTTTAATTCAAGAAGGTAGAAAGATTAATCGCTCAATGCCTCAATACGTTATAGAAGAATCTAAAAAAATATTGAACGAAGTAAATGGAAATAAAATTGTTGTATTTGGTTTAACTTATAAAGGAGATGTAGATGATGTACGAGAATCTCCGGCGTTTGATATATACAATGAATTAAGAAAAGAAACAGATTTAGAAATAGAAGCATATGACCCTCACGTTGAGTTGGCATTTGTTGAAAAAAATGTACAAAAAGCAGTGAAAGATGCTTCATTAGTATTAATATTAAGCGATCACTCTGAATTTAAAACATTAACAGATAATGAATTCGAAGGTATGAGAGATAAAATTATATTTGATACTAAAAATATCGTTAAAAATGATTTTAATAATACTCAATATTATAATTACGGTAATTTATATACTTTTGGTAAAGAAAATATATATTCATTCAATAAGTAAAAAATGAGGGGTCTATTATGATTGATAAAAATAATCCATATATTAATGCTGGATTAAGTTTTCAAATAATTTTAAAAGAGAAAGAGAATCAAGAAATTTATGATGCTGATAATATAGAAATATCAGTAGGTTTAGTAACTCAATATTTACACAAAGTATTGAAAGTCATTTCAATAAAACATATTGGTGACGACTTATATGGTTTAATTGCTCAAGGTACAAATTTGATAGGTTGGACTAAGTTAAAAGATTCTATCAAATTGATTTCTAAACCGTTCGATACAGTTAGAGTAGATTTATCTAACTTTAACGCACCACAAATAAATAGAGAATTAGGGTTTAAAGTCGATTATAATTTATTGTTTAATGAGAAAAACTTTTCATCTAGGGCACTATATATATATGAAGGAGAAGTAGTAGAAGCGGTGTTTAATAAAGGATTGTTTGCAGGTTTTGTTTATGCAAAAGATATTGATCGATCAATTGTATGCAATACTAATACAGCAATTAAACAATCAACAACATTATATCAAGATAGTTCGTTGAACAAGTCTATAACGTTAGATTTACTCTCCGAAAGTATTAATTGTGAAAATGTAAAAGTTGATCTAGTTTTTACAAGAGCCCAGTCAGCACGAATCATAATTAAAAAAAAGAAATATTGGATTAGCATATCAGATTTTGAGGATATAACGTTATTTAACCATTTGGAAAATTACTCATATGAATCATATACAGAAAAAGAATTAGAAAATCTTGATATTATTACTAGAATTGAAGATGAGCGTAATGAATCAAAGGTTGCTATAACTAAACTTATAAAAGAAAATATTGCTTTACAAAAATATAAACATACAAATAACTCTGGAGATATGGGTAGATATGAGCAGTTATACCATAACTTAAGAAATTCAAAATTAGGTAAAATCCAAACGAAATACTGGACTTGGAGAAATAGGAGGAGATCGAGATGAACATAAATAAATCGACAAAAAAAGAAAACCTTCCAATTCAAACCACTAAAAACGAACTTACAAACTTTGATGATAAAAGCAAAACACAACAATTAAAAGAAGTTTTAGAAATTGTTGAAAATGATTATATGCATGCAATATATAAACTAAAGAAAGTAAAAGATAATACAAATCATCAAAATTATTATAAAAGAGTAGCAGTGGAATCAAAATTAGATTTTCTTGAAAACCATAAACAATATTTATCTCAATCTATCTCTTCTTATAAATCTAGAATATTTAAAAAGTCTGAGTATAACGTAGGTTTAGTAGCAGATGAATTTTTATATAATTCATTTAAAGATATTGGCAATATCGTCTATATAAATAGTGAATTTAAAGGTTTAAATCAAGATATGGATGTCTTAATTGTAGCAACTACTTGGAAAGGAATAGACGATAGCTGGACGGGTTTAGCTTCTGTTAATGGTGAGAAAAGACAACTGTTAATGGAAGGTATACGCAAAGCTAAAAGCATGGATATTCCTGTAGTATTTTATTCTAAAGAAGACCCTGTTAACTTCCATCTGTATAAAGATATCGCAACAGAATGTGATGTCATTTTAACATCAGCAGCTGAAGTCGTAGAGGATTATAAAGCTTATTGTAACAATGAAAATGTCCATGTCTTACAATTTGGTGTTAATCCTCATTATCATAACCCTATTGATACTCGAAAAGAGGATAATCAAAAGTATAATAATGATGTTATATTTGCCGGTAGCTGGACTAAAAAGTATCCAGTTAGAAATCAAGAATCAGCTAGAATGTTTGATGAATTGATTAAAAATGATAATGACTTAACAATTATAGATCGTAATTTACCTTTAAGAAGAGAACGTTATCAGTTCCCATCGAAGTATATACCATTTTTAACAATGCCCATTGATCATGAAGAATTGATGAAGATACATAAAATATATAGGTGGGCTATAAACGTAAACTCAGTTAAATATTCAGAAACAATGTTTGCTAATCGAATTTTTGAATTGCAAGCATTTGGTAATTTAATATTATCTAATTACTCAGTAGGTGTGAATAACCAATTTCCGAATATATTCATGGTAAATCATGAATCAGACGTTGCTACTATTATGAATGGCTATAAAAATTATGAATTAAATGATATGCAAGCTAAAAGTATTAGAAGTGTGATGCGTAATCATACAACTTATCACCGGTTAGATGAAATCTTTAGCTATATCGATAAGAAACCATCTCAAAAAGAAATGTTAATCTTAGTAGTTGTTGATAAAAAAACACCAGAGATGGAAGAAATTTTGAGAAGACAACTCAATGTTAATTTTGATGTAATTGAGCAAAATGAATCTATAGCTGAACAAGAAAAGTATGACTTTATAACCTTTATGAATGATTCAATACAATATGAAGAGTATTATTTAGAAGATTTAATTTCAGCTTTTAAATATGTTGATGTAGATTTTGTTACTAAAGATGAACAATCTGAACCACACCAATATATAGAAAAAGTACAAAATAAATATTTAACAATGTATCATAGAGATGTTATCGATTCAAATTTAGAAGTAAAAGAAACAAATAATGGATACAACCTTGATCAGTCAGAAATTTATAAGCCTTCTTTATACGGTCAAAATAATCAACAGAAAAAATTAAGCGTGATTGTACCAATTCATAATAATGGTACATATTTAGAAGATAAATGTATGAGAAGTTTAAGACGTTCTTCTATATTTAATAATATGGAGATTATTTTTGTAAATGATGGAAGTACTGATAAAGAAACAATTGCGATAATTGATAGATTAAGACGTCGATTTCCAGAGATTGTTTATCATGCATACGAGGATGGTTCTGGAAGTGCTTCTAGACCACGAAATAAAGGTGCAGAATTAGCTTCTACAAAATACATTACTTATCTTGACCCAGACAATGAAGCGACGGGTGACGGATATGCTAAATTATTAGAAGAAATCGAAAATAATAAAGACGTTGATATGGTAATAGGAAATATTATAAAAGAAGACAATAAACGTCGAGCTATTTTTAACTATGCTGGTACTGTAACAAAATATAATGATGGTAAATTATTAATTAACGATCCTAAAAAATATATGAAAAAATGTGGTTTAAGAGCACAAAGTATACAGGCTCTTATTATAAAAGCTGATATCATTAAAGATAATAATATTAAAATGATTGAAGGCGCTGCAGGTCAGGATACATTATTCTTCCAAGAATTGATGATACATTCAAATAAAGTAAAAGCAGTTAAAGATGTTATTCATATGTATTATGCTGCTGTAACAGGGTCCGTTACAAATTCAGTATCAAAAAAATTATTCGAAAAATATTATGCGTTAGAAATTGAAAGAATACCATTTTATGAAAAACATGATTTAATGAATTCTTATTTAGAAAATAGATTTAATTTTTACGTTAAAGGGTGGTATTTACCACGATTAGAAAAAGTAAAACCTGAAGAAAGAACAGAAGCTATAAAGCGATTTTTAGATATTTATGCTTTATACGATCAATATAAGAGACCAGAAGATAATGATTTAATCAATTATGTAGAAAATTTAAAAAAAGAAATACAATAGTTTTTACATTTTTAATAAATGATTGATAGAACTATTAAAAATATAACAATCAAGTAGGTCGTTAAGCATGAAAATTGTTGCAGAGATATTTAAAGAACAAATCTATAATTTACCCAAGATATTTAAACTAGCGATATATAATATGAAGAGTCAATACGCTAATCATTATCTTGGTGTATTTTGGAATATATTACAGCCTATGCTTCAAGTAGCTGTATATTATCTTGTATTTGGGTTAGGTTTAAGAGGGGATGCAAGTGCTCAAGTTGTAGGTGTTCCCTTTTTAGTGCATTTAATTTCAGGTTTGTTCCCATGGCTGTTTATATCCCAAGGAATTAATACTGGAGCAGCTGCCATACAAGGTAATGTTGGTCTATTATCCAAAATGAAGTTCCCATCTTCAATATTTATCTCTATAGCTTTAACAAATAATATGATTAATCTGATGATTACTTCGTCTATATTATTTGTTATTTCTGTTATAAATGGTTATGTACCATGGTGGCATTATTTCTGGTTTATATATTTTATCGTTGCCTCATTTGCGATTATTTTTGGTATTTCATTAATAATGAGTACTTTAGTTATTATTATACGAGATACTAAAAACTTATTACAAAATATTATAAGAATGCTATTCTTTATGACACCAATATTTTGGGCTATGGAAGAAGCACATGGTATTTTACAAAGAATTGCGAGCTTAAATCCTTTCGCATATTTAGTAGGTGTGTACAGAACAGCCTTTGTACATGGTAATGTTTCAATATATGGTCAATGGCATGACCATATTTATTTCTGGTTAATTACAATATTATTAATATTAATTGGTTCACTTGTTCACTCAAGATTTAAACGAAGATTACTAGACTACTTATAGGGTGTTTTTGAAATGACAAAGAAATTACTTATGATTTCACAAAATTTTTATCCTGAACTTGGTTCTGCTGCAAATAGAATGAGAATGATGTTTAAAGCTTTTAAAACTAAAGGCGCAGATCCGACGATGTTAACAACTGAACCAACATATCCAAATAGAGATTTGTTTCAAGATAGTTCATATTTTACAGATGAAGATTTAAATGAACTAGAACATAGTAAAATTATAAGAATGAAAATGCACGGTAATAAACAAAATAGCAACTTTATTATGAGATTGGTTTATTATATTGAACAATATATGCGTCTTCGAATTTACTTGAAAATGCATGATAAAGATTATGACTATGTCTATGTATCAAGTCCTAATATATTTTTAGCTTGGGCTACTTTATTTTTCAAAAAAAGTAAGCATCCAACTTATGTTCTGGAAATTCGTGACTTATGGCCGGATAGTGTAAATGGATTAAAACACGTTAATATTAGTCTATTTATACCATTACTTAAGTATCTAGAAAGAAAAATGTATAATGAAGCAGACAAAATTGTTATAAATAATGAAGCATTTAGATCTCATATTCAGTCAAAATTAAAAACAAAAATACCTATATTTTATTTACCTAATGGTTTATCGAAAACTGAATTGAAAACAGAAGAAAAGTATCGTGATTTCAGTGTTATATATACTGGAAATATTGGATATGCTCAAGATGTAAACCAGTTAATAGAGATTTGCAAAAAGTTAAATGAAAAGAAAATTAGTTTAACAGCAATCGTGTATGGTGTACAAGCTGCTAAATTTAGAGATGCAGTCCGTGAATTACCATACATTCAATTACAGAAACCTTTAGGTAGAAGTGAGTGTTTAAAAGAAATAGCAAAACATCATGTTTCACTTTCTATATTAGAATCATCTGAAGTTTTTATGAACGTTATGCCAGGTAAAATTATAGATTCAATCGGTGTGGGGACACCGCCTATATCTAATATTAGCGGTCCTACAGAAGCGATTATTCAAAAATATAATTTGGGATTTGCGAGAAAACAATGTTCCGTTAATACAATTGTTAATGAAATAGAATCATTAAAGCGTAATGAAAAATCATTAATTCAAAAATCCGAAAATGCGAAAAAATATAGGGATGAACACTTAATATGGGAAGACAATATTGAAAAATTAATTGCTTTTTTAAGAAAAGGTGAGACGCATGACACAAACATATAAAATCAAATGTGAAAATGTATCTAAAGTATATGATTTAAATGTTAGTAGAAAAGATAAATTATTATCATTATTTACGTTTGGATTAAGTTATAAATCAAAACCATATTATGCTCTTCATGATATTTCGTTTGAAGTTGAAGAAGGTACATCAGTTGGAATAATAGGGTTAAATGGTTCAGGAAAATCAACTTTATCAAATATATTGGGTGGGGTTATCGAACCTTCATCAGGCACAGTTTATACAAATGGTAAGCCATCTTTAATTGCTATAGGTGCAGGTTTGAATCCCGATTTCACAGGTGAAGAGAATATACATTATAAATGTTTGATGCATGGTATGTCTCAAAAAGAAATCAATGAAAAATTTGATGATATCGTTCAGTTTAGTGAATTAGATGATTTTATTTATCAACCTTTAAAGTCATATTCTAGCGGTATGAAATCAAGACTTGGCTTTGCAATAGCGATTCATACTGATCCTGATATTTTGATTGTCGATGAAGCATTATCAGTAGGTGATGAAACATTTTCTAATAAGTGTATTGAAAAAATGCATGAATTACAAGAACAAGGTAAAACAATCTTTTTTGTATCACATTCTGCAGGTCAAATTAAGAAAATGTGTAAAAAAGCAATATGGATTCATTACGGTGAAATGGTTGCATATGGAGAAGTACAAGAAGTAGTTAAAAGATATGTTAATCTCATACAAAAAGTTAAAAAGAAATCTAAAAAAGAGCAGTTAGAATATAAACGTATAAAAATCCAGCAACAAAGAGAAAAAGAAGTAAATGAAAAAGATGTTCATAAAGAGAAAAGACCTATAAGTTTATTAGCAATGATAGGCATGCTCAGCGTCGCTTGGATATATGTTATGCTATTTCAAGTAGGCATTTTATAATTTAATTATTTCAATTTTAAATGGGGTAATAAAATGAAGAAAGTAACAATGTTTGTGTGGAATCATTTTACGAATGATGCAAGGGTCAATAGAGAATGTACTACTTTAGCTGAAACAGGATATAATGTTGATCTAATCGCAATAAATGACCCGAAAAACCAAATGATTACAGCTTATGAAGAAATATCTGAAAGGTTCAAAGTACATAGAGTAAAACGTTATCCTTGGATACTACAAGCTTATCAAGATTATGGAAAGAAATTTTTACTTGTAGTTGCAGGTGTTCAAATTGCTATAATACCAAGTTTATTTTATGTCAGCTTCACATTAATGTCTGCATATTTGATGTCTTTATTATTAGCGGCTGGAATGATTAAATTTAAAAAAGTGAGAAAGTGGTTTATAAACAGTGCGATTATCATAAGAATGATTGTAAAAGGCTATATACAAAATGCCGATATTTATCATGCTAATGATTTAAATACATTACCACAAGCAATTGTCTGCTCTAAATTGAGGTTTAAACCAAAACCACTCATTTATGATAGTCACGAAGTACAATCAGATAGAACAGGCTATAATAAAGAAAAAATTAAAAAGATTGAATCATATATGCTTAAATTTGTTGATCAAATGATTGTAGAGAATCATACAAGAGCAGCATATAACGAAAAAATATATCATTTTTATCCGAAGACTTTATATAATTACTCTGAAAAATATGATATTCAAGATAAAGCTAAAATAAATTTACACGAATTAATAGGTATTTCGAAAAATGAAAAAATATTACTATATCAAGGTGGATTACAACAAGGTAGAGGGCTTGAACTATTAATAGAAGCTATGGATCAAATAGAAGAAGGGCATTTGCTATTTATAGGCGGAGGTAAGCTAACACAATCGTTAAAAGATCAAAGTAAACAATCGGCTCAATCCTCTAGAATACATTTTCTTGATAAAGTTCCATTTCAACAATTACCTTCTTATACGAGAGAAGCTTATTTAGGTTTTCAAGTATTACAAAATATATGTTTTAATCACTATTCAGCTAGTTCAAATAAATTATTTGAATATATGATGGCACATGTACCAGTTGTGAGTTGTGATTTTCCTGAAATTCAGAAAGTTGTAGAAGAAACAAATACAGGAATTGTAATAGATTCACATAATGTAAATGAAATAGCAGAAGCAGTTAATAAACTTGTTAAAAACCCTCAATTAAGAAGTGAAATGAGTGAAAATACTAAAGTAGCTAAAGAAATATATAATTGGGAAAATGAGAAAGTTAAATTATTAGATATTTACAACGAATTCGCTCCATTAACTCGTGAAGATTATGAAACAAGTTTAATATAAATATTATTTAATAGAGATAATTACGCCATTAGTTGCATGTAAAGCTAATGGCGTGTTTTATTACCTTGAGTTTTATAAATAGAGGGATTACAATAATAGCATTAATGAATTATAAGTGGGGGCAAAAGTAAAGGTTATGTATATTAAAAAAAGTATAGAAAATGTTTGTAATTATATTAAGTCAGATAACAATAAGGAAGCAATGATATTATTAAGAGATATTGAAGCAAATCTCGTTAGATATGATTTTGAAATTATGGGTAATGGATTTTTACAATTTGCAGAATTATATAAAACAAAGAAAAATAGGAGAAAGGCAATTGAAATGTATCAGAAAGCTATTATTTATTTCAGAGAAACAAATAATACCGATAAAATAGCTGAAATAAGTAAAGACTTTGAAAATCTTATAATGTAATTGATTTACATAAAAAAACAGTCGCAGTTCTTATTAGTAAGAACTGCGACTGTTTTATTTATTTAAACTTAGATTTTTATTATAGGTGAGAGCTGTGTCCACCAACCATAACCCAATAAGTACCGATTACAATAATTAAAGTAATGATTACTGCGAAGAGTACTTTGAATGCAGTTGCTCGACCGTCTCGTCCTTCTGTTAAGTGCATAAACATTAACAATTGTACAAGTGCTTGAATAAAAGCAAATCCAACAATAATTGAAGTTCTTACTTGTAGAGACATGCCAGTGTATAACATAACGTAAACAGCTAACAATGTAAGTACAATTGAGAATATTAAACCGACTGTATGATTTACGACTGTTTTATTCATGATCCACTCACCATCCCTACAAGATAAACTAGTGTAAAGATAAAGATCCATACAACATCTAGGAAGTGCCAATATAAACTACCTATGAAAATTTTAGGTGCGTTATGTTCATTTAAACCACGTCTAGCAATTTGGATTAAAACTCCTGAAATCCAGAATATACCTACAGTTACGTGAAGTCCGTGTGTTCCTAGTAAAATAAAGAACGCAGACCAGAATGAACCTAATTGAGCTGTAACACCTTCACCTACATAATGGGTAAATTCATATAATTCAAATCCAACGAATCCTGCACCAAGTAAAACGGTAATAATCATCCAAATCATCATCATTTTAACATTTTCTTTACGCATAAAGTAAACAGCTATACCACATGTGTAACTACTTACTAATAGTAAGAATGTCATTATCATGACTAAAGGTAATTCAAATAGTTCAGGCGTTGAAGCGCCACCATAAGAACCACTTTTTTGTAAGACTAGGAATGTTGCAAATAATGTACCGAATAACGCAATTTCAGCAGTAAGAAAGACCCAAAATCCGAGTTTATTTAATTGGCCTGTTTCATTAACAGTATCAATTGTATTATGTTGCTCATTACTCATCTTTATTGTCCTCCTTTTCCTTAAGTTCTTGTTCGCGTAATTCGCGTAATTTTGCTTCGTTTTCTTCTAGCTCTTCAGCATGAATGTGGTAGCCATAGTCTTCTTGGAAACTTCTCCAAAACATACATGCTATAACTCCAATTAAGAATATAATTGCAGGTATATAAGTTTCAAATACTAAGAAGAAACCTCCGAATAAGAAACTAACTGCCATCCAGAATCCAACGTGTGTATTGTTAGGCATATGAATATCTTCATAATTTCTATTATCAAGATAATGTTTGCCATTTTGTTTCATTTCTACAAATGTTTCAGTGTCATACCACTCAGGTGTGATAGCAAAGTTATAGTGTGGTGGAATTGCTGATGCAGTAGACCATTCTAATGTTCTACCTAAGCCATCCCAGTTATCGCCTGTAGCTTCACGTTTTGCTCTACCGAAGCTGTATACTACGTTCCAAATTAATGCTAAGAATCCAATACCCATCAAGAATGCACCGATTGTTGAGATGAAGTTTAATGTGAACCATCCATCTTCAGGTACATATTGATATAGTCGACGAGGCATACCATCTAAACCTAATAGGAATTGTGGTAAGAAACATAGGTTAAAGCCTAATGTAAATGTCCAGAATAACCATTGGTTGATCTTTTCATTTAATTTGTAACCAAACATTTTTGGATACCAGAATATTAAACCAGCGAAACAAGCGAATACTACAGCTGCAATAATTACGTAGTGGAAGTGTGCCACTAAGAAATACGTATTATGATACTGATAGTCAGCTGCTGCCATTGCTAGCATAACACCTGTTACTCCACCTAAAGTAAAGTTAGGGATAAACGCTAAAGCGAATAACATTGGTGATTCAAAGGTGATTCGACCTTTAAATAGGGTGAATAGCCAGTTGAATATTTTAACACCCGTTGGTATTGCGATTAACATAGTTGAAATTGAGAAGAATGAGTTAACTAATGCGCCATTACCCATAGTGAAGAAATGGTGAACCCAAACTAAGAAACTTAAGAATGCAATACCGCCTGTTGCCCAAACCATACTTTGATGTCCAAACAAACGTTTACGAGCAAATGTTGGAATAATCTCTGAGAACATACCAAATGCAGGTAATACAAGTATATATACTTCAGGATGACCCCAAACCCAGAAGAAGTTTGCCCATAACATAGGCATACCACCATTTGCTATTTCAAAGAAGCTCGTTCCCATTAAACGGTCAAATGTCATTAAAGCAAGTGCGACAGTTAAAATAGGGAAAGCTAGAATAATTATTAATGACGTAATTAAAGTCGTTATTGTAAACATAGGGATTTCCATAAATTTCATTGATTTAGTACGTAATTTAAGGATAGTAACAAAGAAGTTAATACCTGTCATTAATGTACCAATACCTGCAATTTGTATTGCAATTAAATAATAGTTAATCCCAGTACCTGGACTGAAGTCAGTTGCTAATGGTGCATAGTTTGTCCAACCAGCAGCTGGCGCACCGCCAAGTACGAATGAAATATTGAATAATCCCATTCCTGCAGCAAATAACCAGAAACTCAAGTTATTTAACATAGGGAATGCAACGTCACGAGCACCAATTTGTAATGGAACAACCACGTTCATTAAACCGATTAAGAATGGCATAGCCATAAAGATAATCATGATTACACCGTGAGTTGTAAAGATTTCGTTATAGTGCTGTGACTCTAGTAATGTATTGTCTGGTGTCATTAATTGTAGACGAATAAGTAAAGCATCTACACCACCACGGAAGAACATTAGGATAGCAGAAATAATATACATAATCCCAATTTTCTTATGGTCGACAGATGTTAGCCATTCTGAATATAACCAATTCCATTTTTTATAGTAAGTTAAACCACCAACAACGCATATACCTGTTAATACAAGTAGAACTTGTGCCATTGTGATCATCCAGTCACTTTGGATGATGAGTTCATGCCATGGAAAATTCATTACTTGTCACCTCCATGGTTTTTATTAGAAGATTGTTTGTTACCTTTTTCATCTTCATTTTTTGCATCTTCTGATATTTTTTCCATTTCATCCATATGATGTTCTTCTTCTTTCTTGAATTCACTATCATATTTCTCGTTATTTTTAAGAATCATAGGTTTCATTCCATGACGTTCGTAGTTAGGGTTAGTAACCGTAACTTTACGTGGAGGGAGAACTGGTTTTTCAGTTACACCTTCACTTTCATCATAGAAGTTTGGATCTTTTGGTTCATAACGGTAACGTTTATAAGCATGGAAGATGTATTCTGGGTCTGCTGCTGGATCTACATATGCTAAGTGTGTTCCGCTATAAGTAAGTTCCTGATTCTTTGTTGTCGGAAGAATTTGATGATCAAATGTATCTTGATCTATTGTTTTACGTTTTTGCGATTTAGATACCCATTTATCGTAATCTTCATTACTTACTGAATTTACGTTAAATGTTTGTCTTGAGAAACCTTCACCATTAAAGTTTGAGTTTCTACCTTTGAAAGTACCTGTCTCATTTGCTTCTAAAGTCCAATCCATAGTCATACTTGTCATGGCATATTTTTGACCACCTAGTTGAGGTACCCAAAAACTAGTCATTGTATCCATTGACTGTAGCTTGAATAATACAGGACGGTTTTCTGGTATCGTTACGTGATTTACTGTTTCTACTTTTTCCTCTGGATAACTGAAGAACCATTTGAAACCAGCGCTCGTTGCATAAATAACGACAGGCTCGTCTTCTGATTTTGGTGCTTCTTCATAGTTATATAGAGATTTAACTGTAGGTACAGCCAATATCACTAATATGATAACAGGAATAATAAACCATACTGCTTCTAAAATGAGATTGTGATGCATTGTACCTGATGTTACATTTTTTGTTTTTCTATATTTAATGATAAATATTAAAAACAAAATTAAGACCACTACGACAATGAAGACCATCATAATAATTGAGAAAATAATTAAGAAATGTGAATCTTCCGCCATGGGTCCTTTAGGGTTTAATACTTCTAAGTTTGAACAACCACTAAGTAAAATACCTAGCGTTGACATGAGAAGTATTGACTTTAACTTTGCCACGTTTTTTACCTCCCATTTTCTATATACCTATATATATGGCTAGACCTTAATTTTAAAGGATTTATCCATATTTACAAGGCTATTTAAAGCCTTGTAAGCATTGTTTCCAATAAATGCATTGCTCTAGCTTTGATATGACGCTATTTAACCTAATTGTTAAATTTTTGTGTACTTTTTGAATTGAATAAGGAAATAATAAATTTTCCCTTTTTATTAATAATTTCAATGATTTTTCTTTAAATTTAGTAAAGTTTGTATATACAATTTTATATTATAAAAAACATAAATAAAAGAGATAAAAAAGAAAGACTTCTAATTTTTAGAAGTCTTTCTTTTTAGAATATTATTTTACTGTAATTGTTCTACCTTGTGCTGTAATATGTCCGTCTTTATCTGATACAGCGTAACCAACTTTATATTTACCTGGTTTATTTGTGTTAACTTCACCGCTTGTAACGATGTCTGAAGTTAAATCATCGCCAGAATTAGATTTTGCTTTAACATCTTTAAGTAAATCGAAGTCTTCACCTTTATTTACTGTAATATCTTTAACACCTGTTAATTCAGGTTTAGGTGCTAAGTCACCGTCGTTAACATACACGCCTCGTTTATACGTGTAATAGTAACCATCTGAATCTTTTACATGATAAGTAATGTATTGTAAACCTGTTTTTGAAGTGTCGATATCACCTTTAACAGTTACTTTATCAGTTATATCACCATCTTTTTTATCTAAAGCTTTAACGCCTTTCATAGGATCAAAGTTATCACCTTGATACACTAAGTCTTTAGTTGGGACAGTAATTAGTGGCATATTTTCATCTAAGTCTTTTTTAGAAGTTTCTTTATTAGATGCTACTTCTGCTTTTTCTTTATTTTTATCTTTAGAAGCTTTATCTTTTGACCCATTTAATGAACCTTCTTCTACTACATAAACATAGTGCCATTTCGTTCTATAAGCACCGTCAGAATCAGTAACTTTATATTGAACTTTGTATTTTCCTAATTTTGAAGTATCAACATCGCCAGTTACTTTTATTTTTTTAGTTAAATCTCCATCTTCTTTATCAAATGCTTTAATTCCTTTTAATAAATCATAGTCAGAGCCTTTTTCAACTACGTCGCCTTCAACACCTTTAATTTCAGGTAAGCTGTTTCCAGTTGCGTTTGCAGTTAGTGAAGGTGTAACAAGTGTTGCAGAAACACCTAAGACAGTTAATGATTGTATTAATTTATTCATCATAATATTATGTACTCCTTTGTTGTAAGGTTATAAGGAAAGGATAACATTTTTTTAAGTTGATTTCCTTATAGTTACAAGATTATCGCAAACTTGTAACATTTACATCGACCTTAAGACCGATATCTACTATTAAGGAGTGTAGAGTGTATCTTTTAGATTATTTTTGGGTACGATATCACTTAAAGTATATTGATCTAGCGTTTTGAGGTATTCATTTAATGCGTGGTGGAGTGCACCTTTGAGGCCACAATTTAGAGCGATAGGGCAAGTGTTCGTTTCCATATTGAAACATTCGACTAGTTCGAAATGTTCTTCTGTTTGTCGAACAAGTGTACCGATATTTATGTCTTCAGGTGATAGATTAAGCGTAATTCCGCCATTTCTACCTCTGACTGATTTTAAATAACCTAATTTAACAAGTTGATGAACAATTTTTGTTAGATGGTTCTTAGATATACCATAAAAGTTTGCTATTTCTTCTATTTGAGATTGTTTCTTTTGCTGAGCAAGGTACATGAGAACTCGTAATGAATAATCCGTATATTGGGTGAGTTTCATAGGTCAGACCTCCTTATAATATACTTATTATACTTATTATTTATAACTTTACCAACAATTCAGATTGAAATATAAAAATGACAATTTTGTAAACAAAATGATTATTTATTGAATTACATTGTGAAATTATCTACAATTAAAGATGTATTTAAAATATATCTTTAAGAGGGGGCCTTCTGATGTTATCAGAACAAACTAGAGAAATAGTAAAACAAACAGTGCCAGTATTGGAACAGCACGGAACTGAAATTACAAAAGTATTTTACACAAGAATGTTTGAAGCACATCCTGAATTATTGAACATTTTCAACAAATCTAACCAAAAACAAGGTAAGCAACAAACTGCTTTAGCACAAACAGTTTTAGCAGCTGCAAAACACATTGATAATTTAGGTGCTATCGTTCCTAATGTTAACCAAATTGCGCATAAACACCGCGCTTTACAAGTTAAAGAAGAGCATTATCCAATAGTAGGGGAATACTTATTAAAAGCTATTAAAGAAGTACTTGGAGATGCAGCTACAGATGAAATTATGAATGCATGGGAAGAAGCATATGGTGAAATAGCAAGTGTATTTATTTCAATGGAAAAAGAAATGTATGAAAAAGCAGCTTGGGATGGTTTCCAACCGTTTAAAATTACGAATATCTTAAATCAAGGTACGACAATGAAATCATTTGAAGTAGAACCAGAAGTTGCTTTAGAAATACCTGAATTAGTAGCTGGGCAATATATAACAGTGCGTGTGAAACCTGAAAATGATGAAAATCTAGCATTAAGACACTATTCACTTTATTCAGTTGAAAATGATGGAACATTAAAATTCGCTGTTAAAAAAGAAGGTACAGGAGAGAAAAAAGGTATCGTGTCACATGAATTACACGATAATACTTCTATAGGTGATAGTATTGAAATTTCAGCGCCAGCAGGGGACTTTAAAGTGAATTCAGAAGCTGGTAAAGAATTGTTATTATTATCTTCTGGTGCAGGTGTTACACCAATGCTTGCTATGTTAGAAGATGAAGCTAAAAAAGGAAGACAAGTACATTTTGTACATGTTAATGAAAGTGAAGCAGATGTTCCGTTTAAAACTGAGCTTACAGAAATTAACGAAAAATATGATAACGTCGATGTAACTTATCATTTGAAATTAAGAGACGGATATTTAACAAGTGATTCTTTACAACATTGGATTAATGAAAATACTGACATTTATTTATGTGGTGGTATATTATTTATGGATACAATATTCGATGAATTTGCTAAATTAAATATTAGTCAATCAGATGTTAACTTCGAACCATTCGGTCCAAAAATGAGTATTACAAACGTATAATACGAACAAAAGTGAATTAATTAAAAAAGCCTTAACCCAGTTGTAATCATTCTGTACAACAAAGCGTTAAGGCTTTTTCTTATTCTATATTATTTTTCCATTTTTCAGCTAACAGTGTGTTGTTTAATACCATTGTAATCGTTAATGGACCAACACCACCTGGTACTGGCGTAATAGCACTCGCAACTTCTTTTACTGCTTCAAAGTCTACGTCACCTTTCAGTTTTCCATTTTCATCTGGTGTGTTACCAACATCTACAATGACTGCTCCTGATTTTACTAAATCTTTTGTAACAAGATGTACACGGCCAACAGCACTAACGATAACATCAGCTTGCTTTAGAACTTCTTCTGTATTTGTTGATTTGGAATGTAATAAAGTAACGGTAGCATCTTGATCTGTTAATAATTTACTTACTGGTTGCCCAACTATATGACTTCTGCCTATAACAGCAACATTCTTACCTTTTAAGTCTATATCAGCATGTTTTAATATTTCCATTATACCTAATGGAGTACATGGAATAAATGTACGCTCACCAGTATATAATCTTCCTATGTTGATAGGATTAAAACCATCTACATCTTTATCTGGGTTAATGGCTTCTAGTACTTTTGCTTCTGATACTTGCTTTGGTAAAGGTACTTGAACTAATATACCACTCACTGAATCATCATTGTTTAAGCGTTCTAACTCATTTAACACTTCTTCTTCCGAAGATGATTCATCCATATGTACTATTTCAGAAATCATGCCAATTTTTTCAGCTGCTTTCTTTTTAGAATTAACATAACTCTGGCTCGCACCGTCATTTCCAACAAGAATAACAGATAGTTTAGGTACGATATTTTGTTCTTTTAATTTTTCCACTTCACTTTGTAGACCACTTCTGTATGCTTTTGCAATCTCTTTACCATCTAATATTTTTGCTGACATATAAATCCTCCTAAATTATAAATCGAACTTTAACATTGCTTACATAGTAAATTATGTCGTTAATACGAACATAAATCAAATATTTTTGTATAAAAATATAAAAATGTTCGTTTTTCCATTGAAAATAGCAAAATCAATTGTTATGCTATATCTGTAATATACACAATAAAACTTTAACATTTCAACTAATTGAAAGGGTGACAAAGATGAAAGTGGCAGTAATAATGGGTAGTTCTTCCGACTGGCCAATCATGAAAGAAGCATGTGACATGCTTGATTATTTTGGTATTGAATATGAAAAAGAAGTCGTGTCTGCTCATAGAACACCATTAAAAATGGTCGATTATGCTAAGAGTGCAACAAAAAATAACATAGATATTATTATTGCTGGTGCCGGTGGTGCAGCTCATTTACCAGGAATGGTAGCGTCATTAACGACTGCTCCTGTTATAGGCGTGCCAATAGAATCTAAAAGTTTAAAAGGTCTAGATTCTTTATTATCTATAGTTCAAATGCCAGGAGGTATTCCTGTTGCTACAACAGCTATAGGTAAAGCAGGTAGTAAAAATGCTGGCATTCTTGCAGCTAGAATGATAGGTATGCACGATAATAAAGTTAGACATCAATTAGTTAAATATGAAGAAAGTTTAGTTGATAAAGTGGAGGAAATGCAAAATGACTTATTATAACCTTGAAGCAGGTGACATGATAGGTATTGTAGGTGGCGGCCAACTAGGAAAGATGATGGCACAATCGGCACAAAAAATGGGGTTTAAAGTTGCAATACTAGATCCTGACGAGAATTGTCCAGCTCAATATGTAGCACATGAATTTATCAATGCGGCATATTCAGACGATTTAGCCCTTAAACGTTTAGGTGAAATTTCAAAAGTAATTACTTACGAATTTGAAAATATTGATGCACATCAATTAGAAACACTCTCTAACCAATTTAATATTCCTCAAGGAAGTGAAACAGTAGCTTTATTACAAGACAGATTAACTGAAAAACAAACATTACAAGAAGCAAACGTAAATATTGTTCCTTTTATAGAAGTTAAAGAAATATCTGATCTTGAGGAAGCTATTGATGAAATTGGACTTCCATTTATAATCAAAACGCGTTTTGGTGGATATGACGGTAAAGGTCAGTTAATTATACGTGAAAAGAGCGAACTAGAAGAAGCACGCAAATTAGTCACTGATACACCATGCGTTGTAGAAAAGTTTATTTCCCTTAATAAAGAAGTATCTATTACGGCAACACGTGATATATACAATCAAACAGTTTATTTTCCACTACAAGAGAATGAACATAGAAATCAAATATTATACAAAACGATTGTTCCAGCACGAGTAGATTTAGAAAACAAAGCAATAGAAGCAGTTAAAAAAATTATGACTAAGCTCCATTTTGTAGGAACTTTTACAGTCGAATTTTTTGTAACAAACAATCAAGATTTATTTGTTAATGAGATTGCACCGAGACCACATAATTCAGGTCATTATTCAATAGAAGCTTGTGATTATTCTCAATTCGATACACATATTCTTGCTGTGGCTGGATGGCACTTACCTAAGCAAATCTCATTATTGAAACCAGCGATTATGATGAATTTATTAGGTCAAGATGTGAACTTATTATATGAAACTTTTTACAAACATCCGGAATGGCACGTTCATTTGTACGGTAAAAAAGTAAATAAAACAAATCGTAAGATGGGTCATATCACAAAATTAACAGAAGACTTAAATAAAGATGAAGCGATGTTTAACAATTTGTTTGAAGGGCGGAACAATTAAATGACTCTATTATATGAAGGAAAAGCAAAAAGAGTTTTTAACACCGAGAAAGAAAATATTTTAAGAATTGAATATAAAGATGAAGTCACAGCTGGCAACGGTGCAAAAAAAGATGAAATGACTGGTAAAGGTCGTTTAAATAATCTTATTACATCTAAAATTTTTGGAATTTTGCAAACAAGAGACATCGAAAGTCATTTTGTTGAAAAACTATCAGATACGGAACAATTAGTAAAAGCAGTAGAAATATTTCCATTAGAAGTAGTTGTACGTAATGTAGCAGCTGGTTCCATTTGCAAAAGACTTGGTTTTGAAAAAGGACATCAATTTGAAAAGCCATTACTAGAATTGTTTTATAAGAAAGACGAATTAAATGACCCGCTTATTACAGATGACCATGTAGAACTATTAAATATTGCTACAACAGAACAATTAGAAGTTATTAAAAATAAGGCATTACAAGTTAACACAGTTTTAAGTGAAATCATGGAAGAAATGAATCTTTTATTAGTGGATTTCAAAATAGAGTTTGGGTATACAGCTGACGGCGAAATCTTGTTAGCAGATGAGATATCTCCAGATACATGCCGTATATGGGATAAAGATACTCATGAAAACTTTGATAAAGATGTATATAGAGAAGACACTGGATCATTAATTGATACGTATGAAACTTTTTATAATAAATTGGAGGAACTATAAAATGAAAAATATTGAATTGCACATTACATTACAAGGACAAGTTTTAGATACACAAGGGCAAGCATTGAATAGAGCTGTACACGATTTAGGTTATGAGCAAGTCAATAATATTAGAGTAGGTAAAGTAATATACATGACAGTTGAAGAAACAGATGAAGCAACAATCCATAATATCGTTAATACACTTAGTGAAAAATTATTTGCGAATACTGTAATTGAAGAATATAGTTTTAAAATTTTAGAAGATAAGGAGAACGCATAATGAAATTAGCTGTATTAGTCTTCCCAGGTTCAAATTGTGACCGCGACATGTACAATGCTGCTACACGTTCTGGAGTTGAAGCGGAGTATGTTGATTATAGAGAAACATCTTTAAAAGGTTTTGATGGTGTTCTGATACCAGGCGGTTTTTCATTTGGTGACTACTTAAGATCAGGAGCTATGGCTAGAGTTGCTCCAATTATAAAAGAAGTTAAAAGACTAGCAGAAGAAGGGAAACCAGTATTAGGTGTTTGTAATGGCTTCCAAATTTTAACTGAAATCGGATTATTGCCAGGTGCGCTTTTGCATAATGATGATCATTTATTCGTTAGCAGAAATGAAGAATTAACGATTGTTAATAATCAAACAAAATTTACGCATCAATATGATGAAAATGAAACAGTTGTATATCCAGTTGCGCATGGCGAAGGCCACTACTATTGTACGGATGAAATGTATGAAGAATTGAAAAAACATAATCAAATTATTTTAACGTACCAAGATAATCCAAATGGTTCATACAAAGATATAGCAGGGATTACAAATATAGAAGGTAACGTTTGTGGTATGATGCCACATCCTGAGAGAGCTATGGAAACATTACTTGGCTCAGATAGTGGTGTTAAGTTATTTCAATCTATGATCGAAAGTTGGAGGGAACAACATGTCTAAGTTTTTAGAACCGAGTATTAAAGAAATCGAAACTGAACATTTATATAGAGATATGGGATTAACGGATGAAGAGTATCAAAAAGTTATAAGCATATTAGGAAGAAAACCTAATTTCACTGAAATTGGTATTTTCTCAGTTATGTGGAGTGAACATTGTTCTTATAAACATTCTAAACCATTTCTTAAACAGTTTCCTACAACTGGAGAACGCGTATTAATGGGACCTGGTGAAGGTGCAGGTGTTGTAGATATTGGTGATAATCAAGCAGTAGTATTTAAAGTTGAATCTCATAACCACCCTTCAGCAATTGAACCTTATCAAGGTGCAGCTACTGGTGTAGGCGGTATTATCCGTGACATCGTATCTATCGGTGCTAGACCAATTTCATTATTAAATAGTTTAAGATTTGGTGAATTATCAAATAAAACAAACCGTAGATTATTTAGCGGAGTTGTAAAAGGGATAGGTGGTTACGGAAACTGTATAGGAATCCCAACTGTAGCTGGTGAAATTGAATTTGATGAAAGATATGATGGTAATCCTCTTGTTAACGCAATGTGTGTAGGTATTATCGATCACGATAAAATTCAAAAGGGTACTGCAAAAGGTAAAGGCAATCCAGTAATATATGTAGGTTTAAAAACTGGTAGAGATGGCATTCATGGTGCAACTTTTGCTTCTGAGGAATTGAGTGAAGCATCTGAAAGTAAAAGACCTTCAGTACAAATAGGCGACCCATTCGTTGGTAAAAAATTAATGGAAGCAACACTAGAAGCAATTACATATCCTGAGCTTGTAGGTATTCAAGATATGGGTGCAGCAGGTTTAACTTCTTCATCTTCTGAAATGGCAGCAAAAGGTGGTAGTGGTATTCATCTACATTTAGAAAAAGTTCCAACAAGAGAAGAGGGTATTTCACCATATGAAATGATGTTGTCTGAAACTCAAGAACGTATGTTACTTGTAGTTGAAGAAGGAACAGAACAAAAATTCTTAGATTTATTTGAACATCATGAATTAGATTCTGCAGTAATTGGAGAAGTAACTGATACAAACCGCTTCGTTTTATCTTATGAAGATGAAGTTTATGCAGATATACCTGTAGAACCTTTAGCAGACGAAGCACCTGTGTATATTTTAGAAGGTAAAACACCTAAGTATGAAACAAAAGATAATAAATACGAAGATATTGATGTAAAAGATGTATTTAATCAATTAATTAGTCATCCAACTATAGCTTCAAAAGAATTTGCTTATGAACAATACGATCAACAAGTTGGGGCAAATACTATACGCAAACCAGGTATTCACGCTGGTGTCGTTAGAGTAGAAGGTACTAAAAAAGCAATTGCTTCAACTATTGATGGCGAAGCTAGATATGTTTTCAATAATCCTTATGAAGGTGGAAAAATGGTTGTTGCAGAAGCGTATCGTAACCTGATTTCAGTCGGTGCAACGCCTTTAGCAATGACTGATTGTTTAAATTATGGTTCTCCAGAAAAACCAGAAATATATCAACAATTAGCTGATTCTACAAAAGGGATGGCAGAAGCTTGTGAAATACTCAAAACACCAGTAGTTTCAGGTAACGTTTCCTTGTATAACGAAACAAAAGGTACTTCAATATTCCCAACACCAGTTATTGGTATGGTTGGTTTAATTGAAGATGTAGAATATTTAAATGATTATAAACCTCAAGCTTCAGAACGTATTTATCTAGTAGGCGACACTGAAAATAACTTTGGTGGAAGTCAAATCGAAAAACTTCTATATAGAGATGTTAACCATGAACATTGTGAAATAGATTTAAATACAGAAGTACAAAGAGGAGAAACAATTAAAAAAGCAATTGTAGATGGGAAAGCGTCACATGTACAAGCATTAGGTAAAGGCGGAATCGCAATAGGCTTAGCTAAACTTAGCGCACACTTTAATTTAGGAGTTGAAGTTAATTTAGAACTTACAAACGCACAATTGTTTAGTGAAACACAAGGTCGATATATTGTCGTAGCAAAAGAAGGCGAAACAATAGATATCGATGGTGCAATTGAAATTGGTAAATTAACTGACGATACGCAATTTAAACTATCGAACCAAACTACACAATTAACTGTCGACGTGAAGAATATAAGGGAACAATTGAAAGGGGCAATTGGCCAATGCATGAAATCAAAAGTCTAAATGAGGAATGTGGAGTGTTTGGTATATGGAATCATCCAGAGTCAGCACAATTAACATATATGGGCTTACACAGTTTACAACATAGAGGTCAAGAAGGAGCAGGAATTGTTGGGTCAAATGGCAATGAATTAAAGGGTGAACGTGGTTTAGGCTTATTATCAGAAGCGATTTCTGATGCGCAATTAGAATCTTTCAAAGATTATAACCATGCAATAGGACACGTGAGATATGCGACATCTGGCAATAAAGGAATAGAAAACATTCAGCCATTTTTATATCATTTTTACGATATGAGTGTTGGCGTTTGCCATAACGGTAACTTAGTAAATGCACAAAGTTTGAGAAAAAAACTAGAAAAAGATGGCGCGATTTTTCACTCTTCATCCGATACAGAAGTGATTATGCACCTAATCAGACGAAGCAAAGCAACTGATTTCGAAGGAAGTTTAAAAGAAAGTTTAAACATAATTAAAGGCGGATTTACGTTTGCATTACTAACTAAAGATGCATTATATGGAGCAGTTGATCCAAATGCCATTAGACCTTTAGCGGTAGGTCGAATGAAAACTGGAGCTTATATTATAGCTAGTGAAACATGTGCAATCGATGTATTAGGCGCTGAATTTGTAAGGGATATACATGCAGGAGAATATGTTGTGATTAATGACGACGGAATAAGAGTAGAATCTTACACTAAACAAACCTCAACAGCGATTTCAGCTATGGAATATATTTATTTTGCAAGACCAGATTCAACAATTGCAGGTAAAAATGTTCATGCAGTCCGTAAAGAATCAGGAAAACGTTTAGCTGACGAAAGCCCAGTAAGAGGTGCAGACATGGTAATAGGGGTGCCAAATTCATCTCTATCTGCAGCAACTGGATTTGCTGAAGAAAGCCACTTACCTTATGAAATGGGTCTAGTTAAAAATCAATATGTCGCAAGAACATTCATTCAGCCGACACAGGAACTTCGTGAACAGGGTGTGCGTGTGAAATTATCAGCTGTAAAAGATATTGTTTACGGTAAAAATATAGTGCTCGTAGACGATTCAATTGTGAGAGGAACTACAAGTAAAAGAATCGTAAGAATGCTAAAAGATGCTGGTGCAAATGAAATACATGTACGCATAGCATCTCCTGAGTTTATGTTTCCGAGTTTCTACGGTATCGATGTTTCAACATCATCAGAATTAATTTCTGCTCACAAATCACCAGAAGAAATACGAGACTATATAGGAGCAGATTCTTTAGCATATTTAAGCGTAGATGGTTTGATTGACTCAATTGGTTTAGATTTAGACGTACCTTACAACGGATTATGTGTTGAAAGTTTCACTGGTGATTATCCAGCAGGCTTGTATGACTATGAAACACGTTATTTCGAAAACTTAAGTAAACGACAAAAAGAATATTTAAGTGAACACAAACAATACTTTGATAGAGAGGGTAATCTTAATGTCGAAAGCATATAAAGCATCCGGTGTTGATATTGAAGCAGGTTATGAAGCAGTTAATAGAATGAAATCTCACGTACAAAGTACGATGAGAAAAGAGGTACTTGGTGGTCTAGGTGGTTTCGGAGCAGCGTTTGATTTATCCCAATTAAATATGAAGAAACCAGTTTTAGTTTCGGGTACTGATGGTGTAGGAACAAAATTAAAATTAGCTATCGATAATAATAAACATGACACAATAGGTATAGATGCAGTCGCTATGTGCGTAAATGATATTTTAACAACTGGGGCAGAGCCATTATATTTCCTTGACTATATTGCAACAAACAAAGTAAATCCGGAAACGATTGAAAATATCGTTTCTGGTGTATCTGTTGCTTGTAAAGAAACAAACTGTGCTTTAATCGGTGGAGAAACTGCAGAAATGGGCGAAATGTATCATGAAGGTGAGTATGATATAGCTGGTTTCTGTGTAGGCGCAGTTGAAAAAGATGAATATATCGATGGCAGTAATGTGTCTGAAAATGATGTCATTATTGGTATAACTTCAAGTGGTATTCATTCGAACGGATATAGCTTGGTAAGAAACTTAATCAAAACAAGTGGTATTAATCTAGAGGACCAATTTGATGATCAACATAGTTATTTAGATGTGTTTTTAGAACCTACTAAATTATATGTAAAACCTGTACTTTCTGTATTGAATAAAGTGAAAGTAAAAGCTATGTCGCACATTACTGGCGGCGGTTTTATAGAAAATATACCAAGAGCTATTCCAGATAATATGGATGCAAATATTGATGTGAATACTTATAAAATTCCTAAAATATTTAAATGGTTGCAAGAACAAGGCGAGATTGATGCAACTGAAATGTATAACGTGTTCAATATGGGTATTGGTTTCGTATTAATAGTTGATCAAAATGATAAAGATGAAGTATTGAATACATTAAAAGAACAGAACGAAGAAGCTTACGTTATTGGGGAAATTACAAAAGGTTCTGGTAACGTGAATTTATCGGGGGTTCAATTATGATAAAAACTGCTATTTTTGCTTCAGGTAACGGTTCTAATTTCGAAAAAATTATGGAAAATATTGAATATGGTCATTTAAGTCATATCGAAGTTACTGCTTTATTTACAGATAATCCGAATGCATTTTGTGTTGAAAGAGCAAGAAGGTTTAATCTACCTGTATATATCATTGATCCTAGAACATATGATAATAAAAAGGAATATGAGGAAGCTCTAATTACAAGATTATCTCAAGAAAGAGTGAGTTGGATTATTTTAGCTGGTTATATGAGACTTGTAGGTCCAACTTTACTTAGTCAATATGAAGGAAAAATTTTAAATATACATCCTTCAATATTACCAAGCTTTCCTGGTAAAGATGCAGTTGGTCAAGCACTAGATTATGGTGTAAGAGTTACAGGAGCAACTGTACATTACGTAGACAGTGGTATGGATACAGGAGAAATTATAGACCAACTAAGTTGCCCAGTTTATCCAGACGATACAAGAGACACACTACAGCTGAGAATACAGAACTTAGAATATGAACTATATCCGCGCGTCATTAAAGAAATCATAAAATAAAGGAGTCTTTACAAAATGAAAAATGCAATATTAAGTGTTTCAGATAAAACGAACATTGTCGAATTTGCACGTAATTTAATTAAAAATGACTACAAAGTCTATTCTACTGGTGGCACTAAAAAAGCTTTAGAAGAAGCGAATGTTGAAGTGTACTCAGTATCAGAACTAACAGACTTTCCTGAAATAATGGATGGTCGTGTAAAAACACTTCACCCTGGTGTACATGGTGGTATACTTGCAAATCGTTCTATTCCTGAACATTTATCAGCATTAGAGGAACAAGGTATCGACTTAATCGATTTAGTCGTTGTTAATCTATATCCGTTTAAAGAAACAATTAAAAAAGAAAATGTTACTGAAGAAGAAGCAATTGAGAATATAGACATTGGTGGACCAACTATGTTGAGAGCTGCTGCTAAAAACTTCAAATTTGTAACGACAGTTGTTAATCCTGATGATTATGAAGAAGTGATTCGACGTATAGAGAACAATGAATTAGATGAGAATTACAGACAATCATTAATGATAAAAGTTTTCAAACATACTAATGATTATGATAATACGATTGTAGAATTCTTTAATGATGCTTCTGAAGAATTAAGATATGGAGAAAATCCACAACAAAATGCTACGTTTGTTAAGACTTCTCAAGAGCCTAATACTTTAGCTGGAGCTAAACAGTTACATGGAAAAGCATTAAGTTTTAATAATATAAAAGATGCAGACGCAACATTATCATTGATTAAGAAGTTTGAACAACCTACAGCAGTAGCTGTTAAACACATGAACCCTTGTGGGGTAGGTGTAGGTGAAACAATAGAACAAGCATATGAATATGCTTATGAAGCGGATTCACAATCAATATTTGGTGGAATAGTTGCACTTAATAGACCTGTTACAAAAGCTTTAGCAGAAAATCTACATTCTATTTTCTTAGAAGTGGTTATCGCTCCTCATTTTGAAGAGGAAGCATTGGAAGTTCTTAAAGGTAAGAAAAATATTAGATTGTTAGAAATCGATATGGCTGAAACAAAAGATGAACAAGAATTTGTTTCTGTTTCAGGTGGATACTTAGTTCAAGATAAAGATAATGCAATTATTAAAAGAGAAGATATGAAAGTAGTAACAGATGTTGAACCAAGTGAAGAGCAATGGAAAGCATTAGAACTTGCTTGGAAAGTAGTACGTTCAGTTAAAAGTAATGCGATTGTTCTAGCAAATGATCATCAAACTGTCGGTGTCGGCGCTGGACAGATGAATAGAGTAGGATCAGCTAAAATTGCGATAGATAGAGCAATTGAAATGAATGATAATGTAGCTTTAGCTTCGGATGGCTTTTTCCCAATGGGAGATTCAGTTGAAACTGCTGCAAAAGCTGGCATTAAGACAATTATTCAACCAGGCGGTTCAATAAAAGATCAAGAATCTATTGATATGGCAAATAAATATGGCATAAGTATGGTATTTACTGGCGTGAGACACTTTAAACATTAGGAGGTTCATAAATGAAAGTACTGATAATCGGCTCAGGTGGTCGTGAACATGTTTTAGCTCAAAAATGTAAACTTTCAAATACAGTCGAAGAGGTATTTGTTATTCCAGGAAATGATGCGATGAGTGGTGTAGCAACTGTCATTTCAAATATTAAAGAAGATAATCATGAAAAGATAAAAGAGTTCGTGGTAAATAATGATATTGAATGGGTTATTATCGGCCCAGAACAACCTTTGATTGATGGATTAACTGATGTTTTAAGTGAAACAAATGCTAAAGTATTTGGACCTAATAAAGAAGCTGCACAATTAGAAGGGTCAAAAGAATTTGCTAAAAAAATAATGGACAAATATAATATTCCAACAGCTGAATATGAAACAATTTGTTCTAAAGAAAAAGCATTAACATATGTTGAAGCATGTCCTATACCAATTGTATTGAAAAAGGATGGGCTGGCTGCTGGTAAAGGTGTTATCGTAGCTTTGACTAGAGAAGAAGCTCGACAAGCTGTAGAAACTTTATATACAACAGATGATGAAAAAGTTGTATTTGAAGAGTTTCTTGAAGGCGAAGAATTTTCAGTTATGACATTTGTAAATGAAGAATTTGCGGTACCTTTTGATTGTATAGCTCAAGATCATAAACGTGCATTTGATGCTGATAAAGGTCCTAATACTGGAGGTATGGGTGCTTACTGCCCGGTTCCACATATTTCAAAAGAAATCATCGAAGAAACAAATCAAAAAGTAGCGCAACCTATAGCTCAAGCACTTGTAAGTGAGGGTATACAATACTTCGGGTTAATATATATCGGTGCAATTTTAACAGAAGATGGTCCAAAAGTTATTGAATTTAATGCGAGATTTGGAGATCCTGAAGCACAAGTATTATTAACAAAATTAGATTCAGATTTTATTGAACTGCTAGAAAAAACATATAAAAAAGAACCTATCAAGCTTGAATGGAAAGATGAAAGTGTAGTAGGCGTTGTATTAGCATCAAAAGGGTATCCTGCTAATTACGAAAAAGGTCATATAGTTGAAGGCTTAGACCAAATAGAACAGTATTATGTTAGCGCCTTGAAAAAGAACGAAAAAGGACAATATGAAAATAACGGTGGAAGAGTTATGATTTCTATTGGAACAGGCAAAGATATAAGAGAAGCACAAAAAAATGCTTATGCTCAAGTGGAAAAAATAAAATGCGACAATTTATTCTATAGAAAAGATATAGGACATAAAGCATTGAAAGCTCAAATATAATAAAATGAAAGACCGATAAAATTTATTTGATTGCATAAATTTTATCGGTCTTTTTCATTGCGCTACATTTCGTTCTTTTAGGGAAAGATATGGTCAAACATAACGCAATGTTACCTAATATCAGTAATGTTTGTAATAGGGAAGAAACTCCCTAAACAAAACGCCAAAATAACTAATAAAATTGACATTATAATAAAATACACATCATTTATTGTAAAAGGCACTTTATAATAATAAGTTCGTTTACCATTCGTAAATCCTTTAGCTTCCATAGCTACTGCTAATCTATGAGATTTTCTTATACTTTGACTTAATGTCGGTATAAGTAAATGATTTATCCATTTAAGTCCTTTACGCTGACTTTTATCAATGACTTGATAACGCATTTTTAATGCTTGTCTTAATTGGATGAATGATGTAAACATGATAGGAATCATTCTGATAGATGCCATAAAAGCATAAGCTATTTTAGGTTTTAATTTTAAATGTTGCATGAAGCTATAGAACACATAAATAATTTGTGATGTGAAAGGTATAACCATTCCATAAAAGGAAATAACCAATGTACGCATTGTAACGTGTAAGCCTCTCATTAAGCTTTCACTCGTAATATTGATAATACCAAATTTAAACAACGTATGACTTCCTTCACCGTAAAAAATCATAAATAGCGAGGAAGTAAAGCCAAAGAATAAAGTAATAGCAATAACAATTAACAACGGCGCCCATTTTACACCGCTCATAAATATTAAATATATAAACATCACAAGTGTTAAATAAAGCATGAAATCAAAATCATGTATGAAAATGGCAAAGAAAAATAGTGAAATACCTAATAATAGTTTAGTTAAAATATTAACGTTATCGATGAAAGTGTAATATCTTTTCCAATTATTCAGCATAAACATCACCATCACTTATGGCTAATTCACGGTTTTGAATGTTCAATATTCTGGTCGCGTAACGATTTATGATTTCATTTTCATGTGTAATCATGATAATTGTTTGCCCATCTGCAACTCTCTGTTTAAATAACTTAATCAGTTCAAAAGTGTTATGGCTGTCTAAACCAAATGTCGGTTCATCTAGTAATATGATTTCAGATTGCGTGCTTAATGCTGTAGCCACGCTTAATCTTTTTTTCTGTCCAATTGAAAGTTCGAATGGATGTTGTGCTTTTACATGTTCTAATCTTAATAATTTCAACATCTCTTCAGTTTTTGCTTGTGCTGTTTCTTTATTTTGATGTGAAAAATTAATCGAAATTTCATCATAAACAGACATTTCAATAAATTGTAATTCTGGATTTTGATATACAAAATACATGTGTTTAGATGCATCTTTTATTTTTTTTAGACGTTTATCTTTGTAATAAATATTTCCTTCATATTTAATAAGTTGCATTAAGGTTTCTAAAAAAGTAGTCTTTCCAGTTCCATTAGCCCCTGTTAACACTATTAATTCACCTTTGTTTATAGATAAATCGTTTACTTTAAATAACTTTTTACGATGACGTAATATTTCTAGATTACTTATATTTAATAAAGGTTCGTATTTATGGTTAATAGAAAGTGATTTAGGTGCATAATCCCATGAATTAGGATGCCAAACACCATATTCATTTAATACGTCAGTATGGTTATTTAATATGTCGTCAGGTGTACTGTCATGCGTAATTTGCCCTTTATCATTCATGACAATGACTCTGTCTACATAATTCCATATATAATCAACTTTATGCTCAACAATTACAACTGTTTGATTTTCCCAATGTTGCATGAGTAAATCCCAAAGTTGATAAGTAGAAGATGTATCTAACATTGCAGTTGGTTCATCTAAAAATAAAGTATCAGTTTTTTGCAATAAAATAGAAGCAATAGCTAATTTCTGTTTCATTCCACCGCTAAGTTGGCTAAGTTTTTTAGATGGATCTGCCTCTAAGTTAACTTCTTGCATAGCTTTTGATATAAGTGAATCCATTCGGTTAGGCTCAACTTTCATATTTTCTAATACAAAAGCCAACTCTTCTTTAATTTTAGGCATACAAAATTGTGTGTCAGGATCTTGAAATATAACACCTGGGAAAGGGTCAATATGCTTTTCATCAACTTTCATAGGTATATCTACAGACCTAGGAATGATGCCACTTAATACATTTAATAGGGTACTTTTACCTGAACCACTCGGACCAAGTAATAAAACTTTCTCTCTATCATTTATAGTAATATTTAAATTTTTAAAAATGATACGTTCATCATCTGGATATTTAAGTCTAAGATTTTTAAGTGATAACAATTTTATAGCTCCTATAATAAGTCGTAATCTTTTTTAGAAGAAGGTCTGAATAATTTAGTAACACCAGTTCGATCAAGTGCTCGTACAATAGCGTATCCAAGCGCGCCACCTAATATAGCTCCGCTCAGTATTCTTATGCTGAACATTAATATAATATTCCAAGTTGCAACATCGCCTAAATAATTATAAAACCAATCAACGGGTAAAGTAATGATACCAGCCAAAGCTCCAGCTATAATAGCGACAGATAACTTTCTCGATTTATATCGAACAGCTAAAAATACAATTTCACAAGCTAAGCCTTGAAGTAAGGCATATACAAAAGTAGGAATATCAAATTGTCCCATAACTATTGTTTCGCCAGCACCCGCTGCAAATTCTGCTAATAATGCTACACCAGGTTTTTGAATAATCAAATAAGTGATAATAGCTGCAATAAACCAAAAACCATAAATAGATTGCTCTAAATGGAGACCAAGTGGTTTTAAAACTTCATACGGTAACCATAAAAATTTATAAATAATCGCAAATACAGCACCTATTAATACAGTTACTAAAATATCAGATAAAGTTAATCTTTTTGCCATAACTAATTCTCCTTTTTTATATAAAAAAATGCACTTCTATATCTAGATAGAAGCGCATAAAAATATTGTTATCATTATAAAAATGAATATTATAAGATTCACGAACACTTTCCTACGCTAGTATAATCTAGATCAGGTACAAAGGGTTCAGACTTTTTCAGGTCTGTCTCAGTTTAAAACGCCCCTAGTGCATTTATTGATTTGTTAACACTACGATAAGTCTTATTAAATCTTTTGTCAATAAGAACATTTTGTAACACCATATTATTCAAAAATATAATAAGAATGAGGGAGTAGGACAGAAATCTCATTTTATTAAAAAGATTTCGTAGTCCCACTCCGGCAAAGATTACTAGGGTTAAAAAAGCTTGATATAAGTGCATTTCAGCTACTACCATTATAATGAAAGAGGCTGAGACATGTATTTATGTCCCAGCCTCTCAAGCGTTGAAATTTAAGATAAGATATATTTATTCAAAAGTGTCTTGAATGTTGTCTTTTGTTTCATCTTGTCCTTTATCGTTATCTTTTTTGTTTTCTTGTTCTTTTTTCTTAGCTTTTTCTGCTTCTTCTTTATGTTTATCGTTATTACTCATAATAACACTCCCTTAAAATGTATGATATTATTATATACCCAGGTAGTACTGACTTTTAAACTTATTTATACTTCTTGGGGCTGATTTTCGATTTATTTAAAGACATTTGAAAATGAAACAATTATAATGTTCAATGAGGTGAAGAACATGTCTATTAAGAAAAAAAGCTGGGAAGTTCATTTTAGCCGGATTATAGGTATATTCATTATCATAACGGGCCTACTGATATTATTTAATGCACCACGTATTAAAGATTATAATATTAAAGACTCTGCTAATATCCATATTCGTAATATTTGGGACTTTTTTGTAGCTTTTTTTGATGAGTTAGTAAGAATTTTAAATCACTATATAGGTGGTTTTCCAGTCATTTCGGCAATAATTATCTTGTTGTTCGGCATCTTTGTATTGTTAATAGCACGTACATTAAGAAGAACAACAAATTATGATTATGATATATCTATATTTTATATAGTTTTAACGATTATATTCATGATTATTATTTTAATGACAATGTTCCAAGTTTATAGCTATGCTTCATTTTTATTTATTATCCCATTTGCCATACATGTAGGCTATGTTGTATATAAAAGTGAACTTAATCCATTACATCGAAAAAAACATTACTTATGGATTATCATTTCATACGGAATGTGCTATTTTATTTCACAATTCGCTATGAATCATAATATTGATACAAAAAGCGTTAAACCGCTCGATGTAATGAGTGTGAATTTGTTCTTTATTTTATTATGGTGTTTTAGTCAGATGTCTGTATGGACGAGTCTTTATTTGAGACGATCATTACCAATTAGTGAAGAAGACATTGAAACTGTAAATGAAGAACGTTATTCAAGAGTTAAAAATAATCGATTAACTAGAAAAATATTTACTATGTCACAAGCTTTATACAGCAAATTAGAAGATATGAAGCAAGTTACTTTGGATAAGTTTAATTCTGAAGAGGTAAAAGAAAAAAGAAGAAAACGAAATGAAAAATGGAAAGAAATCATAAAAATTGAAGATGAAGATATACCTAAATGGATGAGAAGACCAAAATGGTTGAAAAAAAGTTATATAGAATGGATTTGTACATTCGTACTTTTCTTATTTACGATTATAGAATTTAACAATAGAAATGGCTTATTCTTATCAGGTGAATGGAGTCTATCTCAAATTCAATATGTATTTGAATGGGTAACATTATTTATAATGATGTTATTAATTATACTATATGCATACTTTAACTATACAACTAATGTTAAAAATACACATAATTTCGGAAAATTATTTGTGATATCAGCATTGTTCTTTGAAATTGCAACTACATTCTTTGTATCGGCACTTCAAACATCACAATTTTCCGTATTTATTACACCGATATCATTTTTATTAATGCTATTTGTTACACCAGCATTTATCATTCATTTGAAAAAATCATTTTAATTTGAAGGGCTTAAAGTCCTAATAATATAAAAGAGCTGGGGATACAAATCCTTAGCTCTTTTTTGGATGAGATTGGTCAAAAAACAAGAGTTGATGATATTGTTGTTGGATTTACTCCGACAATAATCCAAGTAGAGCACCTTTTATTGGATTAACTACATCAATAATCCAACTAGACACCCCTTTGTTGGATTAAATACATCAATAATCCAAGTAGACCACCTTTTATTGGATTAACTCCGACAATAATCCAATTAGACACCCCTTTGTTGGATTAAATACATCAATAATCCAATTAGACACCCCTTTGTTGGATTAACTCCTTCAATAATCCAAGTAGAGCGCCTTTTGTTGGATTAACTCCGACAATAATCCAAGTAGAGCGCCTTTTGTTGGATTAACTCCTTCAATAATCCAAGTAGAGCACCTTTTATTGGATTAACCACCTCAATAATCCAAGTAGACACACCTTTATTGGATTAACCACCTCAATAATCCAAGTAGAACACCTTTTGTTGGATTTACTCCGACAATAATCCAAGTACAGCACCTTTTATTGGATTAACAATTTGGAAGACAAAGTATTTTATAGATTATCAATTGGTACATTATTAGAAATTTATATAAGAGAAGTTGTAATAAGTAAATATTTTTATAGAATTAATTCTAAAAATGTATTGCACGGAATAATCTAATGATTTATACTAAATTTAGTAAGCGTTTACATACAAGGGGATCAAAACTTTCTGGGGGAAATTTTGATTAATAAAATTCGGTTAACAGAGTATTCTAAAGGGGGATACTCTGTTTTTTTGGTGTCTTTGGCTATTTTACGTTATAATATGTGAGACATTTCGAAAGGATGGCCAAAAACAATGAAACAAATTATGCTTAAAAATGGTAAAGAAGATAAATATTTTAGAGGATATCCATTAGTCGACAAAGATGACATTTTTGAAATGCCAAGTATGGATGAAGGTGAATTAGTAGCTTTAGTAGATGCTGGGAAAAACTTTATCGCTACTGCTTATTATGGTGAGCAAAACAAAGGTATAGGTTGGGTATTATCTTTAGATTCCACTGAAAAAATAGACCACAAGTTTTTCGTTAAGTTATTTAAACAAGCAATTCAAGAACGTGAATATTTTGAAAATGTAGATGGCATTAATGCTTATAGGTTATTTAATGCTGAAGGTGACGGAATTGGTGGATTAACAATTGATAACTACGATGGGCATTTGTTATTACAATGGTACTCAGTCGGTATTTATCGTTTGAAAGATAGAATTTTGCCAGCTATTCAAGAAGTTTTCGAATATAAATCTATTTTTGAAAAAAGGAGATTTAAAGGAATGGAAACATCTTCTGATTTCGTAGAAGGTGACGCGCCAGAATTTCCTTATGTAATTGAAGAGAATCATCTATTTTATAATGTGAATTTAGATGACGGACCAATGACTGGTATTTTCCTAGATCAAAAAGAAGTACGAAAAAAAATACGCGACCATTATAGCGAAGATAAAGATATACTGAACTTATTTAGTTACACTGGTGCATTTTCAGTTGCAGCAAGTGAAAATGCTAAAAGTACAACAAGTGTTGATTTGGCAAATCGAGCTAGAACATTAACTGAAGGAAACTTTGGATTAAACGCCATGAATTTAAATAATAACCATATATTTATTATGGATGTTTTTGATTACTTTAAATACGCTTTAAGACATGGTTTAAGCTATGATGTTATTGTCATTGATCCACCAAGTTTTGCTCGTAATAAGAAAAAGACTTTTAGTGTACAAAAAAACTATCCTGAACTAATTGAAGGTGCTGCTTCATTACTTAATGAAACAGGTACTTTAGTATTAAGTACAAATTCAAGTGCGTTTCCGCAAAAAGCATTTAAAAAAATGATAAATCAAACGTTGGATTCATTAGAGCTAGATTATACAATTTCCGATGTGATGGGGTTACCTAAAGACTTCAAAACGCACCCTCATTATAAACCAAGTAAGTACTTGAAAGTTGTTTTTGTACAGATAAATGGTTAAATTCTTCGAAAAAAGGGTATATTTTACTATTCATTAAATTAATAATGAACTGTGAGGAGAATGATTAAAATGGGAATTATAAACAAAATCACTTCAAAAGCTGGAAATAAAGCGTTAGGTATTGAAGAAATAAAAAAACGTTCTGAATTACCAACAACAGAAACTGAATTATTGGAACGAAGAAAAAGAGCTCAAGATCTCGTTCAAAAAAAATCATTAATGTCATCTGCCGCTAATGTTGTGCCGATACCTGGTTTAGGCGTAGGTATGGATATAAAATTAATGGGAGACATCATAGAAGATATTAATAAGATTTACGGATTGAGCCATAAGCAAGTCAATAAAATGCAAGATGATTTAAAACAAAAAGTTTTAACTTCAGCAGCTATGAAAGGTAGTCAATTCATAGGTCAAAAAGTAACGAATGCTATGGTTAAAGTATTTTTTAAATCGGTTGTAAAAAGAGAAGCTGCGAAGCAATCTAGATGGGTACCTCTTGTTGGACAAGCAGTAGCGGGTTCAATAAGTTACTATTTAATGAAAAAAATGGGCGAAGATCACATTAAAAAATGTGAGAAAGTCATAAATGATTTTTTACGTCCATCATAATTTATCCTGTGACTGTCAACAAGTCTTTAAGACGAGTTGGCAGTCTTTTTTTGTAAAATAAATTACATTTAAGTTAACGTTTGCATTATGAATGAAAACGGTTTATAATTCTAATTGTGAACTAAAGTTTGTAAAACAAACAAATGTTTGTGAGGTGAAAATTTTGAACGAGAATGAAAGATTAATTTTAAATTTAATCAAAGAAAACCCGTTTATTTCTCAACAAGAATTGTCAGAGAAAGTTGGCTTATCAAGGCCAGCAGTTGCAAATATCATTTCTGGCTTAGTTAAGAAGGAATATGTTCAAGGGAAAGCTTACGTCTTAAACGAACAAAATCCAATTGTTTGTATAGGTGGCGCTAACATTGATCGTAAATTCCATATTACTGAGCAATTAATTCAAGGTACTTCTAATCCTGTAACATCAGAAACGTCAATAGGTGGTGTTGCAAGAAACGTCGCTGAAAATCTAGGACGTATAGGTGAAGACGTATTGTTGTTAACAACTGCTGGAAATGATGCAGAATGGCAACATATTTCTGATTTGTCATCTCCATTTATGAATGTTGATTACGTTGAAAATATTTCGAGTGAAGCAACAGGTAGTTATACAGCTTTGTTAGATCAAAATGGCGACATGACTTTAGGTCTAGCTGATATGTCTGTATATGATAAAATCACACCTGAATTTATGATAAAAAACACATATTTGCTTAATAAAGCTAAATGTATGATTGTTGATTTAAATTGTCCGAGAGAAACATTAGAATTTCTATGTGCTTATGCTGAAAAGAAAGGTATCAAACTTATCATCATTGCTGTTTCAGGGCCGAAAATGAACCATTTACCACATAATTTACATGCAGTAGATTGGATTATTATGAATAAAGATGAAGTAGAAGCTTATGTTGGTAAAAAAGCAGAAACTGATGAACAGTTAAAATCTTATATTTCTGAAATTAGCAAACAAGGTGCAAAAAATATCATTGTCACTTCTGGTAAAGAACAAATCTTTTATGAAGGACAGGAAGGTATTTTAGAATTTAGTGTAACACCAGTTAAACAAGTAGTAGATGTAACTGGGGCAGGAGATGCATTTACATCAGCTTTGATTTACGGTTGGCTTAAGTCCTATGACATAGAACAAATTGTTAAACTTGCTAAAGCAAATGCAGCAAAAACTATTCAAACACCATTTACAGTTAGACAAGATTTACATGAGAAACAACTTATAAAAGACATGGAGGAATTATAATGGAAAACTATATTCAATTTTCAGAAGAAGTAGAACAAGCTAAAAAGGAAGGTAAAGCAATTATTGCTTTAGAATCTACAATTATTTCACACGGCATGCCTTATCCTCAAAACGTGGACATGGCTAAAAAGGTTGAACAAATTGTAAGAGATAATGGCGGTGTACCAGCAACAATCGCTATTATAGACGGCACTATTAAAGTCGGTTTAAATGATGAAGAATTAGAATTACTAGCAAGTGCTGATGACGTAGCAAAAGTATCAAGAAGAGACATTGCTGAAATACTTGCAACTAAGAGAATTGGTGCAACGACTGTTGCTTCAACTATGATTTGTGCACAATTAGCTGACATCCAATTCTTCGTAACAGGTGGTATTGGTGGGGTTCATAAAGGTGCTGAACAAACGATGGATATTTCAGCTGACTTAGATGAACTATCAAAAACGAAAGTAGCAGTAGTTTGTGCAGGTGCTAAATCTATCTTAGACTTAGATAAAACTTTAGAGTACTTAGAAACTAAAGGTGTACCTGTAGTTGGTTATCAAACAGATGAATTACCAGCATTCTTTACTCGTGAAAGTGGATTGAAATTAAACACGAGAATTGATGATGTAAAAACAATTGCTAAATTAGCTGAAGTTCAATGGGATTTAGGCTTAGATTCAGGCATTGTTATAGCAAATCCGGTACCAGAAGAAGATCAATTAGAACCATCATTTATTAATGGAATCATTGATAATGCAGTTAAAAAAGCAGAAGAACAAGGTATTCATGGTAAAGACTCAACGCCATTCTTATTAGGAGAAATTGTTAAACAATCTGAAGGTAAATCTTTAGAAACGAATATTAAACTGGTTTATCATAATGCAAAAATTGGTACACAAATTGCAGTTGAATATGCAAACTTGTCAGATTAATAATAAATGCACCAAAATGTTGCATACTTATGTAATTTGATTGAATTGTATCTATTTTTTTGATATTCTTTATTCGTATAGATAAAATTTGATTTTATACAAATTAAATAATGGCTTTAGAAGGAGACAATAAAATGGAACAAAAATCTTACGTAATTATTGACGAAACGGGTATTCATGCAAGACCAGCTACTATGTTAGTTCAAACTGCATCTAAATTTGATTCAGATGTTCAATTAGAATATAACGCTAAAAAAGTTAACTTAAAATCAATCATGGGTGTAATGAGCCTTGGTGTTGGTAAAGACGCTGAAATTACTATCTACGCTGAGGGTAGTGATGAGAAAGAAGCGATCGAAGCTATTACAGACGTATTATCTAAAGAAGGTTTAACAAAATAATGTCTGAAATATTAAAAGGTATAGCTGCATCTGATGGTGTAGCTATTAGTAAAGCTTATTTACTAGTTGAACCTGATTTATCATTTTCAAGTGAAAATATCAGCGATGTAGACGGCGAAGTTGAAAAGTTTAAAGCTGCTGTGAATCAATCAAAAGTTGAACTAACTCAAATTCGTAATAATGCTGAAAAGCAACTTGGTGCTGATAAAGCTGCAATTTTCGATGCACATTTATTAGTGTTAGAAGATCCAGAGTTATTAAATCCAATTGAAGAAAATATACGCAATAATAAAGTGAACGCTCCAACTGCATTACAAGAAGTATCTAATAATTTCATTAGTATTTTTGAAAATATGGATAATGAGTACATGAAAGAGCGCGCTGCAGATATACGAGACGTATCTAAACGTATATTAGCTCATATTTTAGGAGTAGAATTACCAAATCCTAGTATGATTAATGAAAGCGTTATTATTGTAGGGGAAGATTTAACACCATCTGATACAGCACAACTTAACAAAGAGTTTGTTAAAGGTTTTGCTACAAATATTGGTGGAAGAACTTCACACTCTGCAATTATGAGTCGTTCTTTAGAAATACCTGCAGTAGTAGGTACAAAAGATATAACTGACCGTGTTAAACATGGTGATAGCTTAATCATTGACGGATTAACTGGAGACGTAATCATTGATCCTAGCGAAGATGAAGTTCTTGCTTATGAACAAAAGCAAAAAGACTTTTTTGCTGAAAAACAAGAGCTTGCTAAGCTAGTAAATGATGATTCAGTTTCTAAAGATGGTGTTCATGTTGAACTTGCTGCTAATATTGGAACACCGAATGATTTAGAAGGTGTTAAAAATAACGGTGCACAAGGTATCGGCTTATATCGTACTGAATTCTTATACATGGGAAGAGACAATATGCCTTCAGAAGATGAACAATTTGAAGCATATAGCAAAGTATTAAAAGAAATGGATGGCAAACGTGTTGTCGTACGTACTTTAGACATTGGTGGAGATAAAGAATTATCTTATTTAAACTTGCCTAAAGAAATGAATCCATTCTTAGGATACAGAGCTATTCGCCTATGTTTAGATCAAACAGATATCTTTAGAACACAATTAAGAGCATTATTACGTGCATCTGAATATGGAAAGTTAAACATCATGTTCCCAATGATTGCAACTATCCAAGAATTCAGAGATGCTAAAGCAATCTTACTTGAAGAGAAAGAAAAATTAGTTTCTGAAGGTGTTAAAGTTGATGATGATATCGAAGTAGGTATCATGGTAGAAATACCAGCAACTGCAGCATTAGCTGACATCTTTGCTAAAGAAGTAGATTTCTTTAGTATCGGAACTAATGATTTAATTCAATATACTATGGCTGCTGACCGTATGTCAGAACGCGTTTCGTATTTATACCAACCATATAACCCTGCAATTCTTCGCTTAATTAAGCAAGTAATTGAAGCTTCACATAAAGAAGGTAAATGGACTGGTATGTGTGGTGAAATGGCTGGCGATAACACAGCTGTTCCATTATTACTTGGATTAGGTCTAGATGAGTTCTCTATGAGCGCAACAAGTATCTTAAAAGCTAGAAAACAAATAAAAGAATTAGACCAAAAAGAAATGCAAGAATTAGCTAATCGAGCTATTAACTGTGCGACTTCTGAAGAAGTTGTAGAATTAGTTAATGAATTAGCATAAATTGAGTTTAATTTTATATATAAAGAGGGATTTCTTAATTATTAAGAAATCCCTCTTTTTTATAAAAATTATTTTCCTTTTAAATAAAATATAGCAATTTCAGGATTGCAAAATACTCTAATCGGTAACCTAGTCATACCAATCCCTTTATTAACATAAAGATATTGCCTATGTCTAATTTGATATAAACCTTGCTTGTATTTCTTACCGAGTGCAGGTGTATGCAACGCACCGAATACAGGAAGTCGTATTTGTCCACCATGGGTGTGGCCAGATAAAACGAGATTTATATTTGGGTTGAGTAATCGAACTTTATCAGGTTCATGCATTAAGCAAACTCTAAAATCAATATAATCATCTTTGTCAAAAAATGAGTTACTAAAATTTGGTTGACCGAAACATAAATCATCAATGCCGTAAATAGAAAGATTGCCAGCACAGGTTTTGACTACTTGTGTTTCATTTAATAAAACATTAAACCCTGAAAGTTTCATGATTTTTATAACAGTACTGATACTATTGGAACCATAGTCATGGTTTCCTGGAACAAAAAATTTGCCATATTTTGATTTAAGGGTTATGAATAAAGGTATAACTAGATAAGGGTCAAATTTAATTTTGCCGATATCATCAAAGCAATCACCAGTTAAACATATGATATCAGGTTGCATATTATTAATTTTGATCACAAGTTGGTGTAATGATTCTAAGCCAGAGTAATAACCAATATGCAAATCTGTTATATGGACAATTTTTAAGTTAGATTTGAGTTCAGTGTAAAATGTGTGCTTGAGCGTTACTATATCAGAAGAAGGGAAATTTATTTTCATTGTGTTATACCTAGTGCTTTATTAAATGATTCAATATCTACTTGGTAGAATACTTTATCATCAATTAAAACAGTTGGAGTCGAAAAACTATCTAAGTCGATAAGTTCTGATTTGAATTTTGAGTTTTTAATATTTTTTTCTGTATAGTCAATTTCATTTTGATCAAAGTACTGTTTTACAAATTGACAAGGTGGGCATTGATCTTGTGTATAAATTATGACATTTTTCATTGAATTCACCTCTACTTTATATAGTCATATTATAATGATTTGTTAGCTTATTCAACGGATTAGCATAATGATGACATGAATTTGTCACGATTTGTTAAAACTTTTAGATTTTATTAAGTAATAATTTGTTGTATAATGAATTTAAATTGTGATATAAATCACATACGTTGAATGGAGGAATATTATGGATGCAGTAGTTGTAAGTCGTTTACTAACTGCAATGACATTAGGTTTTCATATTATATTTGCAACGATAGGTGTAGGTATACCGCTAATGTTTGCTATCGCAGAATTCATAGGGATTAAGAAAAATAATCCTATGTATATTGCAATGGCTAAACGATGGTCAAAAGGTTACACAATAACTGTAGCAGTCGGTGTAGTTACGGGAACAATTATCGGGCTACAATTATCATTATTATGGCCATCATTTATGCAGTTAGGTGGACAAGTTATTGCCCTTCCATTATTTATGGAAACATTTGCATTTTTCTTTGAAGCAATTTTCTTAAGTATTTATTTGTACACTTGGGATAGATTTAAAGGAAGATGGACACACTTTTTAATTAACTTACCAGTTATTATAGGTGGTACATTCTCAGCGTTTTTCATTACATCAGTGAACTCTTTCATGAATACGCCTGGAGGATTTGATTTTATCAACGGTAAATTGATGAATATTGATCCAGTTGCAGCTATGTTTAACGCTTCATTTGGAGTACGTTCATTTCACGTTGTAGCAACAGCGTTTATGACTGCCGCATTTATTTTAGCAAGTATAGCAGCTTATAGACTTATTAAAAATAAATTCATCGATGATAGAGAATATCATAAAAAAGCACTTAAATTAACAATGATAGTTGGTTTGGTTGCGAGTTTATTATCAATGCTTGCAGGGGATTTATCAGCTAAATTTTTACATGATGAACAACCTGAAAAATTAGCAGCTATGGAATGGCACTTTGAAAGTGAATCCAAGGCCGATTTAGTATTATTTGGTTATGTGGATGAGAAGAGCCAAGAAGTTAAAGGCGCTATTAAAATTCCTGGTGCTTTAAGTTTCTTATCTGATAATAACTTTAATACAGAAGTGAAAGGTTTAAATGACTTTAAGAGTGATGAAACACCACCACTCATTATACATTACTTCTTTGACTTAATGGTATTCTTTGGAGTTTATTGTTTTGTTGTATCAGCACTGTTTGTTGTTTTAAAATGGACGAAAAAATGGTCGCAATTTAACAAACCATTATTATACTTAACTGTGCTAACTGGACCATTAGCAATGCTAGCGATTGAATGTGGATGGTTCTTAGCAGAAATGGGTAGACAACCATGGATTTTAAGGGGCTATTTAAAAGTGGCACAAGCTGCTACAAACGCTGATGGTTTAAGTCTAGTGTTTATTGCTTTTGCTATACTTTATTTAGTACTCGGTATTTCATCAAGTTATGTATTAATCAGAATGTTTAGTCACAGTAAAGCAACAGATGATGTAAATAAAGTTATAGAAAGAAGGGGTGAAGTATAATGGATTATCAACACATAGGTGTCACAGTACTTTGGCTCTTCTTATATGGCTACATTGTTATCGGTGCAATTGATTTCGGCGCAGGATTCTTTTCTTTCCATGCGAAATTAACTAAACAAGATCATATTATAAATGGATTGATCTCCAGATATTTAAACCCTGTTTGGGAAGTTACAAATGTATTCTTCGTATTCTTCTTTGTAGGAATCGTTGGATTCTTCCCAGATTCAGCTTACTACTTTGGTTCAACATTATTGATACCAGGAAGTATAGCTCTAATATTATTAACAATTCGTGGTAGTTTCTACGCATTTGAAAACTACGGACAAGATAGTAAATTATCATGGTTGTTCTTGTATGGTGCTACTGGTTTGCTTATTCCGGCATCATTATCGACAATTTTAACAATTGCTGAAGGTGGATATATTAAAGAAACATCAAGTGGTGTTCACTTAGAATGGATGACACTATTATTAAGTCCTTATGCTTGGGCAGTAGTGTTCTTAGCTATTATCTCAGTACTCTATATCTCATCAGGTTTCTTAACGTACTATGCTAATAAAGCTAAAGATACTGAAGCTTATCATTTATTAAGACAATGGTTCTTAATTTGGGCACTTCCAATGATTATTATTTGTCAGTTTGTTTTCTTATCATTAAGACAACATAATGAAAGACATTTTACCAATGCGATTGAAAATTATTGGTGGTTGTTTGCTTTAAGTATGGTATTCTTCATTATTGCTGTAGTATTGATATATCTTAAAAAAGCGCATGGTTTTGCATTTACGATGATTCTGTTACAATTCGGAACAGCATTCTTTGGATACGGCTTAAGTAAATTACCTTATATACTTGAACCATATATTAATATTGATAAAGCTGTCGTAAATGAACAAATGGCGCTTATGTTAGTCATAGCATTTATTTTAGGTTTACTTTTACTAGTTCCATCGCTTATATTATTATTAAGATTGTTTATCTTTGATGCAGATTACGTTAAAGGTAAAAAATAATTTCAGGATAAGTATGGAGGCGTATCATGAGTAAAGAATATGTAGTAATTGGCTTAGGGCGTTTTGGTGGTAGTATTGTTAGAGAATTAAACGCGCTAGATATGGATGTAATGGCCATTGACTCAGATGAAGCTAGAGTGAATGAATTTAGTGATATTGCCACACATGCTGTTATAGCAGATACAACTGACGAAGCGGTTATGAAAAGTTTAGGTATACGTAACTTTGATCATGTCATTGTAGCGATAGGTGAGAATATACAGGCAAGTACTTTAACAACGTTAATTCTTAAAGAGTTGGGCGTAAAGAAAGTAACAGCTAAAGCTCAAAATGATTATCATGCGAAAATTTTGAATAAAATTGGTGCAGATACCGTAGTACATCCAGAAAGAGATATGGGTAGAAGAATTGCACATAACGTTGCAAGCGCATCTGTATTAGATTATTTAGAGTTATCGGATGAATATTCAATTGTTGAAATAAAAGCAGGAGAAAAGCTTGCAGGTAATTCTATACTGGAATTGGATGTCCGAGCTAATTACGGCATTAATATAATAGCTGTAAAAAGAGGTAAAGACATTATTGTAGCACCAGATCCAAATGAAAGTATTGAATTTAATGATATTTTAATTGTTATCGGACACGACAATGATTTAAATCGTTTTGAAAAGAAATTAGTAAATGAATAATACAAAATAAGGGAGTGGGACAGAAATCTCATTTTATTAAAAAGATTTCGTAGTCCCACCCCGGCAAGGGTGACTAGGTATGAAAAAAGCTTGTTATAAGCGCATTTTCATACCAGTCATCTACTGCCAATACAAAAATAAGAGCCTAGGACATAAATAATTGTCCTAGGCTCTTATTTTTAAATTTTACCCTAAACACATATGATACATTACTCTAATGAGCTAGTGATTATAAATAAGCCTGTTAGCGCGATATTTTCTATGATTTAATTTTATGTACTCAAATCTTTGTTAGTTATAACAAAAATAGAAGACTATATACTTTTTAAAACGAAATAAACAAACACCGCAATCCGAAAGAGAAATCAACGGATTGCGGTGTTTGACTTGAGAAAAGGAGTTATATCCTATTCTCTATTATTTGATTTTCATAATGATTGGTAAAATCATTGGTTTACGAGCAGTTTTTTCGTATAAATACGGTTGTAACGCTTCTGTTATTGTTGCTTTAACATGATGCCATTCAACTTTATCATTATTATTTAATTTCTCAATTACTGACTTTTTAATTAATCGTTGTGCATCATAAATTAAATGACCAGATTCTCTCATGTATACAAAACCACGAGATATAATATCAGGACCGGAAAGCAATTGCTTTGTCTTAAAGTCAATGCTTACAACTACAATTACTAAACCTTCTTCTGATAATACTTTACGGTCTTTTATAACAACGTTGCCTATATCTCCAATTCCGCTTCCATCTACGAACACACTTCCAGAAGGTATGCGTCCTGCGTATCGTGCAGAATCTTTCGTAAGTGCTAATACATCACCGATTTCATATACAAATATATTATCAGGATCAACGCCACAGTTAACACCTGTTTCACTGTGTTTCTTAAGCATTCTATATTCACCATGAATCGGCATGAAATATTTCGGCTTAATTAAACGAAGCATTAATTTTTGTTCATCTTGAGAACCGTGTCCAGATGTATGAATATTCGACAACTTACCATGGATAACATCTGCTCCAGCTTTATAAAGCGCGTTTATTGTTCTGTTAACACTCTTTGTATTACCTGGAATAGGGGAAGAACTAAATACTACTGTATCATCTGGTATAATACTGATTTGTCTATGTGTGCCATTAGCTATTCTAGATAAAGCAGCCATTGGTTCACCTTGAGAACCTGTACATAAAATTAATATTTCATGCTTAGGCACAGTATTGATTTTATTAGGTTCAATAAATGTTTCAGGTGGTACTTTAATATATCCTAAATCAGTACCAATTTTAATGTTGTTCTCCATTGAACGACCGAATACTACAATTTTACGATTGTATTTAACGGCAGCTTCAACAGCTTGTTGTACACGATATATATTTGATGCGAAAGTCGCAAAAATAATTCTTCCTGTACATTTACGGAAAATCTCATCTACATTTTGTCCAACTTCTTTTTCACTTAGTGTAAAGTTAGGAACTTCAGAGTTAGTAGAATCTGAAAGTAAACAAAGTACGCCTTCTTCACCTAATTGAGCCATTTTAGCAATATTTGCTGGTTGTCCAACAGGTGTGAAATCAAATTTGAAGTCACCAGTATGAACAATTTTACCTTGAGGTGTATCAGCTATAATACCGTATGCTTCAGGTATACTATGTGTTGTTAAATAAAATGAGATTTTAAAGTGTTTAAATTCAAACACAGAGTCTTCAGTTATTTCATTGAGTTGTGCAGTTTTTAGTAAATGATGTTCTTCTAATTTATTTCTAATTAAACCTAAAGCTAATGGTCCACTGTATATGGGAACATTAAATTGTTTAAGTAGATAAGGGACGCCACCAATATGGTCTTCGTGTCCATGTGTAATGAATAAAGCTTTTACTTTATGTTTGTTTTGTATTAAGTAAGTATAATCAGGTATCACGTAATCGATACCAAGCAAATCGTCATCTGGGAACTTAATACCAGCATCTATTACGATTATTTCATCTTGATATTCGAGGGCGTACGTGTTTTTACCTATTTCACCGAGTCCTCCCAGTGCATATACACCTACTTCATTTTTTTGGATGGGTTTCATTTAGATTTTCTCCACATTAAAATGTTCTGATTTTTGTTCATAATCTAAATGAGCGCCCTCTAATTTTTGGACAAATTCGATATTATAATTACGATCTGATAAATAACGTCTCACTTGTTCTTCTGTTTGTCCTTCGAAATACTTAGTTTGTGTACTTTCACGTACAATAACTTCACTTTTGTCTTCTTGATAAAATACTTTAAATATTGCCATATATATAATCCTCCTAGTTGATTAACATAAATAAAGCCCTAGTTTAAGGCTAGGGTTAGTCAATTTTTGAAATTTGAGTCCCGTTCATTTTGAGAGGTATTTAAATTAAATATATAAATACCTTTTTAATAAGTTCATTTTACATGATAATTAGATATAAATAAAGTTATTTAACTAAATCTTTCATATATACTCAGAATGGACTAGAATAGAACGGAGGAGGCGATGATAGTTGGAAAAGAAATTAATATTTCTAGATATAGATGGTACAATTTATGATGAAAATAAAGAAATACCTCAATCAACAATAACCGCAATAAAAAAATTAAAAGAAAAAGGTCACATAGTTGGAATTGCTACTGGACGCGCACCTTACATGTTTAAGCACGTAATTGAAGAAACTGATATTCAAACGTTTGTTTCATTAAATGGACAAATTGTTGTTCATGATGGAGAAGTAATAGGTAAATATCCATTGAATAAGGAAGAATTAACACAAATCGTTGAAAAAGCACACAAAAATAATCATCCTTTAGTTTTCTTTGGAGACACAAACGTATACGCAAGTGAAGAAAACAATCTTCATATTTCAGAAAGCTTAGGTACTTTGAAAATGGATTATCCACAATATCACAATACATATTATTTAGATCATCCAGTATATCAAGCGCTTATATTCCATACTGCTGATGAAGATTATAAATATGATAACCAATTTGAATCTTTAAAGTTTTATAGATGGCATACTTTAAGCAGAGACGTTGTACCTAACAATCGTTCTAAAGCAGAAGGCATTAAAGAGTTGAGTAAAGAGTTAGGATTTTCATTAAATGAAGTCGTAGCGTTTGGCGATGGACCGAACGATGTTGAAATGTTAACTGAAGTTGGTTGTGGAGTAGCTATGGGAAATGCTGTAGACGCTTTAAAAGAAGTTTGTGATTATGAAACTAAAAGTGTAGACGAGAATGGCATATACGATGCATGTGTGAAATTAGGATTGATAGATGAATAGGAAGTGAATGTTATGGATAAAGTTGAACGTATTATAAAAACTGTAAAAGCTGAAAAAAATAGATCAGATAAACATTTTAAAGGTATTGAATTTAATATTCGCCAAAATGAAGTTGTTATGATTTATAATTATGATGAAACAGTAAATAATGTAAAACAAGATCCACACTACATTCGACATAATAAAGATCCAGAGTGGTTGAATCTAGATGAATTAGAATTAATTCAAAAATCATTAAGAGAAGAAAATATTAAATTTATAGAACGTAGAGATGAATTTATGTAACTATAATTTAAAACTATGAAAAAGAGTCTGGGGCATAAATAATTGTCCCAGACTCTCTTTTTGTATTGTTAATTAATTTCTACAGCATCGTCTACCACTTTAAATGGATCTTCTTCATTAATATAGTCATAGAACATTATGCCATTCAAATGGTCAATTTCATGTTGTAGGACAATTGCTGGATATCCTTTAAACCTTTTTTTGAATGGATTGCCTTCAATATCAAAAGCTTCTATCGTCACTTTAAAGTTTCTGTGCACTAATCCTGGTATAGATTCGTCAACACTTAAACAACCTTCACCGCCGTTTAAATATGCTTTTTGAACACTATGGCTCACAATTTTAGGGTTAATGAGTTGAAGTTCAAGTTTATTTCCTTTTCCATCATCTTGGATATAAACGGCTAACATTTTTTTAGAAACATTTATTTGAGGAGCTGCAAGACCAACTCCAGAGCGAAGTCCATATTTTTTTGCTAGTTCTTCATCTTGAGAATTTTTAAGGAATTCTAACATTTCGTTTAAAGTTTCTTGATCCTCTTTAGATACAGGTATTGCTACTTCATCGGCTTTTTTTCTAAGTGTTTCGTGGCCGTCACGTATAATATTTTCCATAGTTATCATTTTCATGCACCTTCCTCATATAAAATATATCAAAAATTCATCGTATTTACATCTAATATTAATTGTATAAATAAAAAAAACAGAGTAACATAAACATAGATTAGTAAGGAGGAAATACATATGATTGGCAAGAAAATCGGCGCATTAACTTTAACAGCCACTATGTTATTAACAGCTTGTGGTCAATCAACAGATTCATTAGAATCATTTTACAAAAAAATAGAAAAAGCAAATAAAAAAGAGAAGGTCATCGTAGATTTAAATGAAGAAATGACAAAAGCAGAAAAAGAAAAAGTAGCTAAAATTGAAAAATTAAATAAAGCTAAAGGTGATGAATTTAAGTCTATTGCTGAAGAAATTACAAAAAGCGTTGATGATCGTGAAGCGATAATCGATAAAGAAGATAAAGCAATGAAAGATTCAAAAGAGATATTTGAAACATCCGAAAAAGACTATAAAGCGATAGAAGACGATGAACAGATAAAAGAAGCTAAAGATTTAAAAAATATCTTAGATAAAAAATATAAAACACATGAAGAAGTAATAAAAGGATATAAAGGTGTTCTAAAAGCAGAAAAAGAATTATTCGGTTATTTATCGAAAGATAAAGCAACACAACAAGGTGCAGATGAACGTTCGGAAAAATTAACTGAAGAAAATAAAAAAACAGAAAAAGTTGTTACAGATTATCAAAATCAATTAAAAAAAGTTCAACAAGAAAAACAAGATGTAGCACAGATTTTAAATAATTGATATGTATTAGTACAGTTGTTATGATGTTGTAATACAGACGTATAAAAGCCTTGAATCAAAGGCTTTTTATTATGTAAGTATTTTTTATTTAACAGTAAAACAGTTTTGTGTTAAACTAATTAAGAAATGATTATTTAATATAGGGAAAGGTATGGTGAATTGAATGGCTCCGAGAAAAAAAGCCCAATTCGATGCAGTAGCGACTTTAAATGAAATAGAGTCTAAGTTTGAAATGGTTCAAGTTTTAGATGAAGAAGGAAATGTCGTAAATAATGACTTATTACCGGACTTATCTGACGAAGAACTAGTTGAATTAATGGAAAGAATGGTATGGACTCGTGTCCTTGACCAACGTTCTATTTCTTTAAATAGACAAGGTCGTTTAGGTTTCTATGCACCAACAGCAGGACAAGAAGCTTCTCAATTAGCTTCACATTATGCATTAGAGAAAGAAGACTATGTACTTCCAGGTTACCGTGATGTACCTCAATTAATCTGGCATGGTTTACCATTAACTAAAGCGTTCTTATTCTCACGTGGACACTTTATTGGTAACCAATTCCCAGAAGGTGTGAACGCATTAAGTCCACAAATCATCATCGGTGCTCAGTTTATTCAAACAGCTGGTGTAGCATTAGGTCTTAAAAAACGCGGGAAGAAAAATGTAGCAATCACATATACTGGTGACGGTGGTTCATCACAAGGTGACTTCTATGAAGGTATTAACTTCGCATCTGCTTATAAAGCACCTGCTATCTTTGTAATTCAAAATAACAACTACGCGATTTCAACTCCACGTGATAAACAAACAGCAGCTAAGACATTAGCTCAAAAATCAGTGTCAGTTGGTATTCCAGGCGTATTAGTAGACGGAATGGATGCTTTAGCAGTTTATGCAATCACTAAAGAAGCGCGTGAACGTGCTGTTAAAGGTGAAGGTCCAACATTAATCGAAACATTAACTTATCGTTATGGTCCACATACAATGGCTGGTGACGATCCAACACGTTACAGAACATCTGATGAAGATTCAGATTGGGAAAAGAAAGATCCATTAGTACGTTTCAGAAAATATCTTGAAGCTAAAAACTTATGGTCTGAAGAAAAAGAAAACGAAGTAATGGAAAAAGCAAAAGAAGAAATTAAAACAGCTATTAAAGAGGCAGATAATACGCCTAAACAAAAAGTTACTGATTTAATGGAAATTATGTACGATGAAATGCCTCAAAACTTGGCTGAACAATATGAAATTTACAAAGAGAAGGAGTCGAAGTAAGTCATGGCACAAATGACAATGATTCAAGCGATTAACAATGCGCTTCAAAACGAATTAAAAAGAGACGAAGATGTTTTATTATTCGGTGAAGACGTTGGTGTAAACGGCGGAGTATTCCGTGCTACAGAAGGTTTACAAAAAGAATTCGGCGAAGATCGTGTATTTGATACACCACTAGCAGAATCAGGTATTGGTGGTTTAGCTTTAGGTTTAACGCTTGAAGGTTACCGTCCTGTCATGGAAATCCAATTCTTTGGTTTCGTATTTGAGGTTATGGACTCAATCGCTGGACAAATTGCACGTCACCGTTTCCGTTCAGGTGATTCAAAAGCTGCACCTGTAACTATCCGCGCGCCATTCGGTGGAGGTGTTCACACTCCAGAATTACACGCAGATAACTTAGAAGGTTTAATGGCACAATCACCAGGTTTGAAAGTAATCATTCCTTCAAACCCATATGATGCTAAAGGATTATTAATTTCAGCTATTCGTAGTGACGACCCTGTCGTTTACTTAGAACACATGAAATTATATCGTTCATTCCGTGAAGAAGTACCTGAAGAAGAGTACGAAGTAGAAATCGGTAAAGCGAAAGTAAAACGTGAAGGTACAGATTTAACTATTGTTACTTACGGTGCAATGGTTCAAGAATCTCTTAAAGCAGCAGAAGATTTAGAAAAAGACGGTTATTCAGTAGAAGTAATCGACTTAATCACTGTTCAACCTATCGATGTTGAAACAATCGTAAAATCAGTTGAAAAAACTAACCGTGTAATCATCGTTCAAGAAGCTCAAAAACAAGCTGGCGTTGGTGCTACTGTAGTTGCTGAGATTTCTGAAAGAGCAGTTCTATCATTAGAGGCTCCAATTGCACGTGTAGCAGCTCCTGATACTATTTACCCATTCACACAAGCTGAAGGTGTTTGGTTACCAAACAAAAAAGATATCGTAGCACAAGCTAAAGAAACATTAGAATTTTAATTTGTACTAAAAATACAGATTTATATTTAGGAGGAAAAAATCTTGTCATTTGAATTTAAATTACCAGATATCGGTGAAGGTATCCACGAAGGTGAAATTGTAAAATGGTTTGTTAAAGCAGGCGACGAAATTCAAGAAGACGATGTATTATGTGAAGTTCAAAATGATAAATCAGTCGTAGAAATTCCATCACCTGTTTCAGGTAAAGTAGAAGAAGTTATGGTCGAAGAAGGAACTGTTTCTGTTGTTGGTGACACAATTGTTAAAATTGATGCTCCTGACGCTGAAGGTATTCAGTTCAAAGGTCATGATGACGACGAAGAACCTAAACAAGAAGAAAAAGCAGAAGAAACTAAAGAAGAATCTGCTCAAGAAAGTGAAAAATCTGAAGAAGTTGACGATTCTAAACGCGTAATCGCAATGCCTTCTGTTCGTAAATTTGCACGTGACAACGATGTAAATATTAAAGCAGTTTCAGGTTCAGGTAAAAATGGACGTATCTTAAAAGAAGATGTTGAAGCATACTTAAATGGCGGAAGCACTTCAGAACAAGGTACAACAGAAGAAGCTCAATCAGCTTCAACTGAAGATACTGCAACACAAACTGCACAAGTACCAGAAGGTGCTTACCCAGAAACTCGTGAGAAAATACCTGCTATGCGTAAAGCAATTGCAAAAGCAATGGTTAACTCTAAACAAACAGCTCCTCATGTAACATTAATGGATGAAATTGATGTACAAGAACTATGGGATCACCGTAAAAAATTCAAAGAAGTTGCTGCGGAACAAGGTACTAAATTAACATTCTTACCATATGTTGTTAAAGCATTAGTATCAGCGCTTAAGAAATACCCAGCATTAAATACTGAATTTGATGAAGAAAATGGTGAAATTGTTCATAAACATTACTATAATATAGGTATAGCTGCAGATACTGATCGCGGTTTATTAGTACCAGTAGTTAAAAATGCTGATCATAAATCAATGTTCCAAATTTCAGATGAAATTAACGAATTAGCTGTAAAAGCACGTGATGGTAAATTACAAGCTAATGAAATGAAAGGCGCAACTTGTACAATCAGTAATATCGGTTCAGCTGGTGGACAATGGTTCACTCCTGTAATCAATCACCCTGAAGTAGCGATTTTAGGTATTGGCCGTATAGCTCAAAAACCTATCGTTAAAGATGGAGAAATTGTTGCAGCACCTGTGTTATCATTATCATTAAGCTTTGACCACAGACAAATTGATGGTGCTACTGGTCAAAACGCAATGAACCATATTAAGAGATTATTAAATAATCCAGAATTATTATTAATGGAGGGGTAAAAATGGTAGTTGGAGATTTTCCTATTGAAACAGATACTATTGTAATTGGAGCAGGTCCTGGTGGTTACGTTGCAGCAATTCGTGCAGCGCAACTTGGACAAAAAGTAACAATCGTTGAAAAAGGCGAATTAGGTGGCGTTTGTTTAAACGTTGGTTGTATTCCATCTAAAGCTTTATTATCAGCGTCTCACCGTTTCCATAATGCACAACATTCAGAAGATATGGGTGTAATTGCAGAAAAAGTAGCATTAAACTTTGACAAAGTTCAAGAATTCAAAAACGGCGTAGTTAATAAATTAACTGGCGGAGTTGCTGGATTATTAAAAGGTAACAAAGTTGAAGTTGTAAAAGGTGAAGCATACTTCGTAGATGAAAATAACTTAAAAGTTATGACTGAAAAAGCTTCTCAAACTTATACTTTCAAAAATGCAATTATCGCAACAGGTTCTCGTCCAATTGAAATTCCTAATTTCAAATTTGGTGAACGTGTTATCGATTCAAGTGGTGCATTAGCGCTTAAAGATGTTCCTAAAAAATTAGTTGTAGTTGGTGGCGGATATATCGGTTCTGAACTTGGTACAGCTTTCGCTAACTTCGGTTCTGAAGTTACAATTCTTGAAGGTGCAAAAGACATCTTAGGCGGATTCGAAAAACAAATGACTCAAATCGTTAAAAAAGGTCTTAAAGCTAAAGGCGTTGATATCGTAACTGAAGCAATGGCTAAATCTGCTGAAGAGACTGATAATGGCGTGAAAGTTACGTATGAAGCTGGTGGAGAAACAAAAGAAATCGAAGCTGATTATGTATTAGTAACTGTAGGACGTCGTCCAAATACTGACGAATTAGGTCTAGAAGAATTAGGCTTGAAAATGAGTGATCGCGGACTAGTTGAAGTAGACGATCAAACTCGTACATCAGTTGAAAATATCTTTGCAATTGGTGACATCGTAGCTGGTCCTCCACTTGCTCATAAAGCAAGTTATGAAGCTAAAGTAGCTGCTGAAGCTATTTCTGGTGAAAAATCAGCTGTTGATTACTTAGGTATTCCAGCAGTATGTTTCACTGAGCCAGAACTAGCTACTGTAGGTCATACAGAAGCTAGTGCTAAAGAAGAAGGTTTAGAAGTTAAAGCTTCTAAATTCCCATTTGCTGCAAATGGTCGTGCTTTAGCACTAAACGAAACAAATGGATTTGTTAAGTTAGTAACATTAAAAGAAAATGGATTATTAGTAGGTGCTCAAGTAGCAGGTGCTAATGCTTCAGATGTTATTGCTGAACTTGGATTAGCAATAGAAAGTGGAATGACTGCAGAAGACATTTCATTAACTATTCATGCTCACCCAACATTAGGTGAAATTTCTATGGAAGCTGCGGAAGTAGCACTAGGTACGCCTGTCCATACTTTATAATATTTGACAATACTAAAGAATCACTGTTAACGCAGTGATTCTTTTTTTATAAGGAGATTAATAATATGGAATATAGTTATCCAATTGATGTTGATTGGTCACAAGAAGAAATATTGCAAGTCGTTGAATTTTTTAATCATATCGAAGATGCTTACGAATCAAGTGCTAATAGAGAATCATTTGAACAAGCATACAAAAACTTTAAGAAAGTTGTTCCTGGTAAAGCAGATGAAAACAACATGTATAAAGAATTCAAACAAGCGAGTGGCTATGATGGATACAAAGCAGTTAAAGCTTTAAAAGATAGTACTACTGAAACAAGTATCACAATTAAATAAATTTTCTCATCCCCCAAAAAAGTGTTGAAGTATAAAATGATTTCTGTTATTTTATTAAAGATACTAAACTTATTGTTTAGTAAAAGTAAACATACAACTCTTTTTTGGGGGATTTATGAATATAGGAGAAAAACTTAAAAATTTAAGATATCAAAAGAACTTAACTCAAGAAGAATTAGGTGAAAGAACAGATTTATCAAAGGGATATATCTCACAATTAGAAAGAAATTTATCATCGCCATCTATGGAATCTTTTTTAAATATATTAGATGTATTAGGTGTTGAACCAAGCGAGTTTTTCAATGAAAAGCTATATCAAGCTCGTATACATTATCCCGCAAAAGAGCAAACTTTATATGACGAATATGATGAAGGATACAAAATTAATTGGTTAGTCCCAGATTCCAATGAATTTGAAATGGAACCAGTCATTATAACGCTTAAAGGCGGGTGTCGATATAAATCATTCTCACCATCTTCGTCAGAAACTTTTGCCTATGTTAAAAAAGGTACCATTACTTTGAAAATTGGGAAAAGAAAATATAAAGCTAAAAAAGGTGAATGTTTTTACTTTAAAGCTCATGAAGTTCATCAATTCTTCAATGAAACTGAGAAAGATGCTGAAGTACTAATTGTGGCTACAGAATCTTATTTATAGGAGGGGAAACAATGTCAAAATCAATTATTAAGTTTGAAAACATCTATAAAAATTTTAATAATACCCATGTATTAAACGATGTTAGTTTTGAAATAGAAGAAGGTAGGTTTTACACGCTATTAGGCCCTTCAGGTTGTGGCAAAACAACTATTTTAAAACTTATTGCTGGATTTGAAACACCGACAAGTGGAAACATATATTTTAATGATAAAATCATTAATCAAATCCCTGCAAATAATAGAAAAGTAAATACAGTATTTCAAGATTACGCATTGTTTCCTCATTTAAATGTTTTTGAAAATGTAGCTTTTGGATTAAAAATAAAAAAATTAAACAAAAAAGATATACAACATAAAGTGATAGAAGCATTGAAATTAGTGAAACTAGAAGGATATGAACAAAGAAAAATATCTGAAATGAGTGGTGGACAAAAACAACGTGTAGCAATTGCTCGCGCTATAGCAAATGAACCTGAAATTATATTGTTAGATGAACCTTTATCTGCATTAGATTTAAAACTGCGTACCGAAATGCAATATGAATTGCGTGAATTACAGCAAAGGCTAGGCATTACATTTATATTTGTAACGCATGATCAAGAAGAAGCTTTAGCAATGAGCGATTATATTTTTGTAATGAAAGATGGAAAGATTGAACAAAGTGGCACACCAGTTGATATATACGATGAACCGGTAAATAAATTCGTAGCAGATTTCATCGGTGAATCTAATATCGTAAGTGGCATCATGAAACGAGATTATGAAGTAGAAATGTATGGTATTACCTATGAATGTGTAGATGCTGGATTTGAGCCAGATGCTAAAGTAGATGTCGTAATACGCCCAGAAGACATAAGCATCAAATCGCCAAGTGAAGGTAGAGTATCTGCAGTAGTAGACTCACAGCTATTTAGAGGCGTGCATTATGAAATTTGTTGCTATGATGAACAAGGTAACGAATGGATTATACAAACGACTAAAAAGGCAGTAATCGGTGAAACAGTAGGATTAGATTTTGATTCTGAATCTATTCATATAATGCTACCTGGTGAAACAGAAGAAGAATTTGATCGTCGGATAGAAAGCTACGAGGATGATGTTCATGCATAAAATAAAATCATTTTTACTCGTACCTTATATGATTTGGATTATTTTATTTATCATCGTTCCAATTGCCATGATATTTTATGCTTCTTTACTCGATATTCATGGCCATTTTTCATTAGAGAATTATACGAATTTCTTTACAAGTAGCTATTTAAAAATGACTTTAAGTTCAGTATGGTATGCTATTTTGATTACATTCTTTTGTTTGTTAGTGAGCTATCCGTTAGCATTAGCTTTAAAAAGTGCTAGACATAAAGAAATATTATTATTGCTTATCATTTTACCAACATGGATTAATCTATTATTAAAAACATATGCTTTTATCGGTATTTTTAGCCATGATGGATTATTAAATAAAATGTTGAATATATTTCATGTACCTTCTACTGATTTATTATTTACGAGCACAGCGTTTATTATTGTATCGGTATACATTTATATTCCATTTATGCTATTACCTATATTTAATGCTATGGAAGAAATACCAGAAAATCTAATTCAAGCTTCAAGAGATTTAGGTGCTAATCACATTACAACTTTTAGAAAGGTCATTATGCCTTTAACTTATGAAGGTGTTAAAACAGGTATACAAATCACATTTATTCCTGCACTTTCATTATTTATGATTACAAGATTAATTGCAGGTAATAAAGTAGTTAACCTTGGTACAGCAATTCAAGAACAATTTTTAGTTACTCAAAACTATGGGATGGGTTCTACAATTGCAGTGTTTTTAATATTGGCGATGGCTTTTATTTTAATTATTACGAAATCTAAATCAGAGAATAAGGAGGTATAGAAATGAAATTATCAGGGAAAATCTATTTCACAATTATTATGATTTTTCTATACTTACCTATTTTCTTTTTAATTTTTTATTCTTTTAATAGTGCAGGGAATATGACACATTTTAAAGGTTTTACATTTGATCACTATACTTCAGTATTTCAAAATAAACGGTTACTTGTAATTATAGTTAACACGATAGCTGTAGCATTACTTGCAGCTAGTATTTCTACTTTGATTGGAATTTGCGGTGCTATCGGTATTTATTATATGAGAAACAAGAAACTTAAAGTGGGGTTATTAACATTAAATAATATCCTTATGGTAAGTTCAGACGTTGTTATTGGTTCTTCTTTCTTATTATTATTTACAGTTATTGGTCATTTTACTGGTATGGGGTTAGGCTTTTGGTCGGTGTTAATATCGCATATCGCATTTTGTGTACCAATTGTTGTATTACTTGTTCTACCTAAACTATATGATATGAATCCATCCATGATTAACGCTGCCAAAGACTTAGGTGCAACATCTTGGCAAACACTCATAAAAGTAATTATTCCTCATATATTACCAGGGGCAATAGGTGGATTCTTTATGGCATTAACATATTCATTAGATGACTTTACAGTGAGTTTCTTTGTAACTGGAAGCGGCTTTAGTGTATTATCAGTCGAAGTTTATTCTATGGCGAGAAAAGGTATTACGATGGAAATTAATGCGATTTCAACATTGTTGTTCTTATTAGTTATGTTTATCATAGTAGGTTATTACTTCATAAAAAGAAGTCAACAACAAAGGATAAGTAAAAAGGGAGGAATTATGAGATGAAACAATTAATGCAATTATTAGGCATCTCATTATTTGTTGGTGCACTATTAATCCTTTCAACAAAATTAATCGATCCTCCTCCTTCAAATGGCAAAAAAGATGTACTCTATGTATATAATTGGGGCGAGTATATAGATCCAGAACTAACTAAGAAATTTGAACAAGAAACAGGGATTAAAGTTGTTTATGAAACTTTTGATTCGAATGAAGCGATGATGGCTAAAATCAAAAACGGCGGTACTGCATACGATGTTGCTGTACCAAGTGAATATACTGTTCAAAAAATGAAAAAAGAACATTTATTATATCAAATTGATCATGAGAAAATTCCCAATATGAAAAATTTAGATAAAGATTTTATGGATTTACCATTTGATCCAGACAATAAATATTCTATCCCTTATTTTTGGGGAACTGTAGGTATACTGTATAATCCAGAAAAAACAAAAGGTTTAGATTTCACGAGTTGGGATACATTGTGGAACAAACGACTTAAAGATGATGTTTTAATTGTTGATGGCGCAAGAGAAGGTATTGGATTTGCGCTTAATAGTATGAATGAAAGCCTAAATGAAACTGATGAGAAAAAATTACAAAAAGCACAAGATAAATTGGTTCAATTAGCACCAAATGTTAGAGGTGTTGTTGGCGATGAAATCAACACCATGATGGGCCAAAATGAAACAGATGTTGCTGTAGTATGGAGCGGAATGGCTGCTGATATAATGAATAAAAATGAACAATTAGATTTTGTTGTACCTGAAGAAGGTTCCAATTTATGGTTTGATAACTTAGTTATTCCTAAAACAGCTCAAAATGTGGAAGGTGCTCATAAGTTTATTAACTTCTTGCTTGAAGAAGAAGTAGGTAAACAAAATGCTGAGTGGGTTGGTTATGCTACTCCAAATAAAGCATCTTATGAATTATTAGATAAAAATATTAGAGAAGATGAAAGATTTTATCCTGACTCTAAAGTAAGGAATAAATTAGAAGTTTATAAAGATTTAGGTAAAGAAAACATAGCAAAATACAACGAAGCATTTTTAAAATTCAAAATGTCATTAAATTAATATTTAAAAAGGTCTTTGTGAGAAACAATGGCCTTTTTTTGATATAATTAAAACCAATTCATTGTAGAGGAGGAAAATATAATGAATTCATATGTAGAACATGTGAGACAGCCTGTGGGAAGAGGCGCTGAGAAATTTTTCGGTTGGTTTGCATGGATTATTACATTAGGCGTAACGGCTTTATCATTATTTGCAGCTTTAGTCGTTTTAAATAATCCTACAAATATAAATAGACTTGAAACTTTGATAGAACAATTAAACATTAATATAACATCTAATGGACAAATACTGACATCTAGCCAGATAGCATTGAATATCCAAAATGGAATATGGTTATTCATTATTTATTTGATTATCGTTTTAATATTTTCATTTATAGGTTTAGTACTTATGAGATGGAGAATATTCTCTGCACTAGTATTCTTATTACTTTCAGTTGTAACACTGCCATTATTTATTGTATTAGTTCCGTTATTCTTCTTTATTACGAGTATTCTACTATTTATTAGAAAAGATAAAATCTTACCAGTAGAAGGTATGAGAAGACCTGAACCGATGTACAATGAACCGATAAAACAACCAGAAGAAAGAAAACCTATACCACCACAAGAACCTGTACAACCAAGAAGACAAGAAAAACAGGTAGAAACAGAACCGGAAATTAATGAGAATGAAGCACAAGATTCTGGTAATGATGAAATATTGTCTCGTACTAGAAAACATCAAAAAAATAAACGTTTTAAAGAGCCAGTTGCTGAAGAAGAAAAAACAGAGACAACAGAGACTGATGCAACAGAAAGTGAAGAAAAAGACGTTGATGCAGTTGATGAAAATGGAGAAATCGGTCAAAGATCAGATGATCCGTATAGCTATCAAACTACGCAACCCGATGATTATCAAGTTACATCAGGGGTAACTAAGAAAGAGAAAAAACCTAAAAAAGTTAAACCTAATGCCACTATTGAACGTAGAAAAAATTATGAAAAAAGAATGGAACAACAAAGAAAACAAACAAAAGCAGTACAAGAAGCGGAAGAACTAAATAAAAATGATAATAAGGGTTGAATATTATAAATATCATTGAGATAATAATATTTGACAAATTCTAGGAGGCAAATAATGAAAAGAACAGTAGAGTATACTTTAATGATTATTAGCGCAGTAGTATCATTAATAGGTATAATATTTGGTTTTGTTTTTAAATCCCTTGTAAATTCTCCGGATTTTGTAAACCAATTTAAATCAGAATTTGAAAATACTTATAATGAGCAAGTTGAACAAGCTGGAGGTACAGCACAAAATATTTCAGCTGAGCAAGCATTAGATACATTTGCAAGCGTATCAAATTATGGTTTAATCGTATTAGCTATTAGCTTAATTTTAACAATTGTAGCTATTATTTTTATTAAGAAACAAAGAATATTATCAGGAGTATTAGCTATCGTTGCAGGACTATTATCTATATTCACTCTTAACATTATTTCTTTCTTATTATTAATTATCGCAGCGATTATGTTATTTGTTAGGAAAAATAAATCTAATCAACAATTTGAAGATGTGAATTTTCAAAATGATGTAAATGATAATGAAAATAATTTAAATTCTAATCAAAATCAACAAACATTTGATGAACAACAAAATAAAAAGAACAAAGATGATGATCCATATATTTATTAATAACTGATATATAATCATATAGAATGAGTTGTTCTTAAGTTTAAAAGAAATCAGGTTGAGACATTATAATGTCTCAACCTGATTTTATTATATATACAGTTGTAGTATGATTAGCTATAAAACTTTATTAATTCATCAAATGTTTCATCTAAAAATTCTGTAAATGCTTTATCAGTTTTAAGTATTTCGGATTGTGGATCCAAAGTTCTAGCTACAAAGAATTCTGCTTTTTTAATTTCTTTTAAACGTTTGATATGATGTTTTATATCATCAGTGGATAGTTCATTTATAGGTGTCTTATCAATTTTATAGTGGTCAAAGCATAGTGAATAATCTTTTGGTAATGATTCTAATAAATTTATGTTTTTATTTAAGAATTCAGCCATTAAACCTTTATCTTTATTCTCATGCATTACACCAAACATGATGAATAATTGTGATTCAAATAGACCTATTTGAAAATGAGGCAGCATCTTATAGCCTCGTTGGTTTGTAGCAAAAGCAACCCATGTGTCTTTAGGCGGGTTAACAGTTCGACGTGCATGCTTAGCCACGTGGTAGAAAAACTCATCACCTGTTTGTTCTGTTAAGTATTTACTATATCTTTCCCCTAAAGCATTTAATTGCGGTCTTACTTGTTCATCTAGTGCAGCCATTCTATTTTCTAAGCCTTCAACACTAAAAACTTTAAAATCTTTTTGTTTAAACGTATACTTAGTCATAGTTGTCCTCCTTATAACGGTAATACTATATACATATTTTATCATAATTCTATTTGAATATATAAAGAACAATGCTAATATAAAAAATAAATTAGGGGGTATTGTGATGGAAATTTATAAATTTGCATATCAAATTATTAAAGAAGCTGGAAGACACATCAGAGAAACAATTGATGAAGAATTAGAAATAGAAACAAAATCAAACCCAAACGATCTCGTCACAAACATGGATAAAGAAACTGAGGAGCGTTTGTTTAATAATATAAAAGCCACTTACCCTGAACATTTTATATTAGGTGAGGAAGGTCACGGTAAAGATATTGAAAATACAAAAGGTGTATTGTGGATTATGGATCCAATAGATGGCACTTTAAATTTTGTACATCAAAAAGAAAACTTTGCGATTTCAATAGGTATATATATTGATGGTAAAAAATACGCAGGTTTTGTATATGACGTAATGAATGATAAAATGTATCATGCATTAGTAGGTAAAGGGGCATGGCAAAACGACAAGCAACTTAAGCAGATAGAAAATACTGAATTGAAATCAAGTTTGATTTCAACAAACCCTCTATGGCTGACGAAAGAAAAGTTATCTAAAATTTATATGCCAATTATAGATGAAGCTAGAAGTACACGTGCCTATGGATCAGCTGCTTTAGACTTTGTGCATGTAGCAAGAGGTATTACAAGTGCTTATTTAACAATGAGATTACACCCTTGGGATTTTGCTGGTGGATTAATTATTGCAGAAGAGGTAGGGGCAGTGGTAACAAACTTGCTAGGACAATCTTTAAATATTTTAGAAGCTAATTCAATTGTGGTCGGAAATAAACAAATACATGATGAATTATTGACTCAATATTTCTTACCACATAAAGCATTACTAGAAGAAATTCATACGGAAAGATTTAAGAAAAATGGCTAAAAAAAAGATGCGAAACAAAGTCGCATCTTTTCTTGATTGTGTCGGTAAATTTATAGCCATCCATTTTCGCGATATTTCTTTTTAAGTGTAAAACCGTAACCCATAGTTGCAATAATTAATATAACCGCTAGCAACATAAAGAGTATAGATCCCTCTGCTAAAGCAAAACTAAACACTAAAAGGAAAAATGTTACAATTAAAGCAAGTAAAACAAAAATTGCTTTAGATTTTTTCATTTATATCCACCCTTTAACCGTTTTCATTATTATATTATGCGTTACATTTCTAGAAAAATCAACTATCAGCAATTAATCCATTTTTATAAAATAAATGGAAATTTGAGTAAAAGTGTTCGATAATGGTTATTTTTCTAGTGATGTATGTTATAATTATCAAGTTATAAATATAAGCCGAATAAATTTAAATTGGAGAGGAAAATTTTTTGCATGACTAATTTAAGAGAAAATGTACGTAACATTGCAATAATAGCCCACGTAGACCACGGGAAAACAACACTAGTAGATGAATTATTGAAACAATCAGGAATATTTCGTGAGAATGAACATATAGCAGAGCGAGCAATGGATTCAAATGATATTGAGAAAGAAAGAGGTATTACAATTTTAGCGAAAAATACGGGAATTGAATATAAAGATCACCGTATTAATATATTAGATACACCAGGCCACGCAGACTTCGGTGGTGAAGTTGAACGTATTATGAAAATGGTAGATGGTGTTGTATTAGTTGTTGACGCTTATGAGGGAACGATGCCTCAAACTAGATTTGTATTGAAAAAAGCGTTAGAACAAAATTTAAAACCAGTTGTCGTTGTTAATAAAATTGATAAACCTTCAGCTAGACCAGAACAAGTGGTAGATGAAGTATTAGACTTATTTATAGAGTTAGATGCGAATGACGATCAATTAGAATTCCCTGTAGTATACGCTTCAGCAATAAGTGGTACTGCAAGTTTAGACGCTGATCATCAAGATGAGAACATGCAGTGTCTATATGAAACAATATTAGATTATGTACCAGCACCAATTGATAATAGAGATGAACCGTTACAATTCCAAGTAGCATTATTAGATTATAACGATTATGTTGGACGTATTGGTGTCGGACGTGTGTTTAGAGGTACAATTAAAGTTGGACAACAAGTATCACTAGTAAAACTTGATGGTACAATAAAACACTTTAGAGTATCAAAAATATTCGGTTTCTTTGGATTAAATCGTGTAGAAATTGATGAAGCTTATGCTGGTGATTTAATTGCATTAAGTGGGATGGAGGACATCAACGTTGGTGAGACAGTTACTCCACAAGATAATGTAGAAGCATTACCTGTATTGCGTATTGATGAGCCAACATTAGAAATGACATTCTCTGTAAATAACTCTCCATTTGCTGGTAAAGAAGGTACTTATGTAACAGCACGTAAAATTGAAGAAAGATTAGAAACACAATTAGAAACTGATGTTTCATTACGTGTAACACCAACTGACTCTCCAGACGCATGGGTAGTAGCTGGACGTGGTGAACTACATTTATCAATATTAATTGAAAACATGCGCCGTGAAGGATTTGAATTACAAGTTTCTAAACCACAAGTTATTATTAAAGAAGTTGATGGCGTTAAATGTGAACCATATGAACGTGTTCAAATCGATACGCCTGATGAATATACAGGTTCAGTTATTGAATCATTAGGTTCACGTAAAGGTGAAATGTTAGATATGCAATCTAACGAAAATGGACAAACAAAATTAATCTTCTTAGTACCTGCAAGAGGATTAATCGGTTATACAACTGAATTTATGTCTATGACTCGTGGTTACGGTATTATAAACCACACATTCGATTCATACCGTCCAAACATTAAAGGCCGTATCGGTGGTAGAAGAAATGGCGTACTTGTATCTATCGACAAAGGTACAGCAAGTACTTACGCTATCTTAAACTTAGAAGACAGAGGCGTAAACTTCATGGAACCTGGTACAGAAGTGTATGAAGGTATGATTGTTGGAGAGAATAACCGTGAGAACGATTTATCTGTAAACATTACAAAAGTTAAAGCAGCTAACAATATACGTTCTGCTACAAAAGAACAAACAACAACAATGAAGAAACCTAGAATTTTAACTTTAGAAGAAGCATTAGAATACTTGAACGATGATGAATTAGTTGAAATTACACCTGAATCTATTCGCTTAAGAAAGAAAATTTTAGACAAAGCTGAAAGAGAACGCGCTCAAAAGAGACAGAAAATGGCTGAACAAGAAGAGGAGTGATATAGATGCTCTTTATCGCTAAAAATGTAAGTGTTAATCCAGAAGAAAGGCTTTCATTTTTTGGTAAATTATTTAGAGTAGATGAAAATCCAGAACTTGGTATGTGGCTTTTATTATTAACAATATTTGTATTAAGCGCTATTGTATATAATTTAGGCTTCGCTAGAAAATTAAAGTTTTGGCAAAACATAATTATCTATATTTTACTGTTTTTAGGTTGTTTATTATTGACGTTCCTTGCGGTATTCTTACCAGTAGGAGAAAGCTTAATAATAGCAGCAATTGTATTAGGTCTATATCGCTACCGTCTTCATAAAGAGCGAAGTAGAGAAAATCAACAATAAAATTAACCCCTTATTCGTTAATTGGAATTTTAATGAATTAGGGGTTTTTTATATGAAATAAAATTTTTAAAATAGATAAAAATTAATTCAATATAATCTAGGAGAATTTAGAGATTGTAACGTGCAAGAAATCTAAGACAAGCCCGTTACATTTTCTAACGGGCTAGTGGTTTTAAACAAGCACGTTAGAGCGATATTTTCTATAATTTTGTAAAGTTCTGACGCCTAGGGTAATAGTATGAGCGAAAGACTACAGGCTCGAGCCATCTCTAGGTATGTATGCACTTTCAAAATCAGCAAAATAAATTCTCCTAATCCATTAAATGAAAATCACTCGGATTAGGAGAATTATTTTTTAAACAGTAAACCTTAAATGATATTTTATGATTTCGGTTTATCTAGTTTTGATTTACAATCATCGCACATATACGTACGAATTGGATGATTTCTAAGTCTCTTAGCTTCTTTAGATTTTGAATCAAGATTGACTACAGCATCGCATATAACGCATTTAACTTTCATAACCAAAATTATACGACCTCTATTTCGTCGACATAACTAAATTTGTCTTTGTATCCGTTTTCTTGATCATATGTGAAAGCGTCAATTTTACCGTCGCTATATATCATTTTTCCTTCTTTAGAGAAATGGAAAAATAGATAAGGCCAATCGTCGATTGAAATTTCTAAAGAATCTTTGTCATTTTTTAATACAACTTTTGTTGCATCTTCATTTGGTTCAGAATTTTTTATAAAAGGCATTGCATTAATAACAAAAGTTTCTTTTAAGAATGATTGTCTTTTATAATTTGTTTCACTATTTAAAGTAGGGGGCATAGTAGCACCTTCTAAAATAGCTCTGTTCCAAGCTACATTGTTTTCAAATTCAATTGGTTTTTCACCATTGAATATACCTTGTTCTAAATCTTCAATTTTTACTTTGCGATCGTCAAATATCCAAGTTGTTGCGTCTAAAGTAATATTAAATTTACAATTTCCTTTAATTTGTATCAATTTTTTTCACTCCTATCAATATCACAATTCAATTTTAACACATTTATATTGATGAACCTTCTGTTTTTACTTGCAATTTTAAGATTTCTAAGCTAAAATTTTATAAGTATAGAACCTAAAAGATTAAGGGGGAGTATGTCATGCATTACGATTCAGAAATTTGTCAGAAGGCATATGACCAATTATATAACGATTCTGAAAAGATTCTTCAGTTAATTAAGGTGCAAATGGACAACTTAACTATGCCCTCATGCCCGTTATATGAAGAAGTTTTAGATACGCAGATGTTTGGTCTTCAAAAGGAAGTTGATTTTGCAGTACAAATTGGACTTGTTGATAGAGAAAAGGGTCAGACACTTATGGCAAGTTTAGAAAAGGAACTATCTAAATTGCATGATGCTTTCACAAATGCTTAAATGATACAAAGTCTAGAGAGGAGAAATCTTTCTTTAGACTTATTTTTTTAGAATTGGAATGAGTAGATGGACTATATTAAAAGATTTTTTCGCTACATAAAAAATTATTCTAAATACATAGATTTTACGTTGTTAATCGCGTATATCATTTTATGTTTCATTGGTTTAGTGATGGTTTATAGTGCGAGTATGGTTGCTGCAACTAAAGGCTCATTAACTGGTGGCGTACCGGTTGCAGGTAATTACTTTTTTATTAGGCAATTAATGTATTGTATTGTTGGATTTGGAATTGTATTTTTTATGTCATATTTTATGCACATAAATATACTGAAAAATAAACGTGTTCAACAAATCATGATTTTTAGTGTTTTTGGTTTATTAGTATTAACATTACTAATCGGAACAGAAATAAACGGATCAACAAGTTGGATAAATTTAGGATTTATGAATTTGCAGGCATCTGAAATTTTAAAGGTAGTTATGATTTTATACTTATCATTTATTATTGATAAGAGAAGAAATCGATTAAAGCAATTCAAATTAGCTTTGATGATGCCATTATTCTTAATTGGAACATGTATTGGTCTTGTATTATTACAAAATGATACTGGACAAGCTTTACTATTATGCATGATAGTATTGTGTGTCTTTGCTTATTCAGGAATAGGTATAAAAGCTATTTTAAAATGGTCAGGTCCAATTTTAGCAGGTGTTGTGTTATTGATTGTATTTAGTATTGTCTTTAAAGGCGGTATTTTATCTCAGCACCAAGCTGATAGGTTCCATGTAATGGAAAATCCATTTAATTATGAAAGTGGTATTGGTTACCATTTAGCTAATTCATTGCTTGCTATAGGTAATGGAGGATTATTTGGTAAAGGTTTAGGTAATGGCGTTATGAAATTAGGTTATTTACCGGAACCGCACACCGATTTTATTTTCGCCGTTATTGCAGAAGAATTAGGTTTAGTAGGCGTATTATTTATAATTGGTTTGTTAATGTTTATTGTATATAAAGGATTTCTATATGCAGGTTTAACTGATTCATTCTTCTTTAAATTAGTTTGTGTTGGTATATCTAGTTATATTGGTGTACAAACATTTGTAAACTTAGGAGGAATTTCAGGTGCTATACCATTAACAGGTGTCCCACTACCATTTATGACTTTTGGTGGCTCATCCATGTTAAGTTTAAGTATAGCTATAGGAATTTTGCTATTAACTGCTAAACAAATCAAAATTGATAACATTGAGAGAAGGCGCTAAACTGCATATTTACTCAATCTAATTAATAAATTTTATAAAAAAAGCGTATTACAGTAGAATGTAATGCGTTTTTTTTATATAATGGACTAATACATCGTTTTTTGAAAATTCAAATACATTGAGGGGAGCCTTCAAATTATGAGCAAAATAAATAAATTATTAGTAGCCAATCGTGGTGAAATTGCGATTAGAATATTTAGGGCTGCAACAGAATTAGATATTGAAACAGTAGCAATTTATTCGAATGAAGATTTGGGAGCTTTACATAGGTATAAAGCGGATGAATCTTATTTAGTTGATGAAGATCTAGGACCGACGGAAAGTTACTTAGATATTGAAGCAATTATTAAAGTAGCAAAGAAAGCAGAAGTTGACGCTATCCATCCTGGATACGGCTTCTTAAGTGAAAATAAAACATTTGCTAAAAGATGTGCTGAGGAAGGTATTAAATTTATCGGGCCAGAACTTAAACATTTGGATATGTTTGGGGATAAGGTTAAAGCGAGAGCAACAGCACTAGATGCAGATTTACCAGTCATTCCTGGTACAGATGGTTCAGTTGAATCATTTGAAGAAGTAGAAGCATTTGCAAAAGAAAGTGGTTTTCCAATTATCATTAAAGCTATCTCAGGTGGCGGTGGTAAAGGAATGCGTATTGTTAATAGTGAAAGTGAGTTAGAAGACGCATACCAACGTGCTAAATCTGAAGCTGGAAAATCATTTGGGAATAGTGAAGTTTATGTGGAAAAATACATAGATCAACCTAAACATATAGAAGTGCAAATTATCGGAGATGAACATGGTAATTTAGTTCATTTATTCGAAAGAGATTGTTCAGTTCAACGTAGACATCAAAAAGTAGTTGAAGTAGCACCATCAGTTTCATTGAGTGACGAGTTAAGACATCGTATATGTAATTCAGCACTACATTTAATGAAAAAGATAGGGTATGTAAATGCGGGAACAGTTGAATTTCTTGTATCAGGTGATGAATACTACTTTATTGAAGTTAACCCACGTGTACAAGTAGAGCATACAATCACTGAAATGATAACTGGTATTGATATTGTAAAAACACAAATTTTAGTTGCAGCTGGTGAATCTTTATTTGGCGATGAAATTGAAATGCCTAAACAAGAAGATATCAAAACGCTAGGATATGCTATACAAAGTCGTATCACAACTGAAGATCCATTAAATGATTTCATGCCAGACACTGGTAAAATTATTGCGTATCGTTCAAGTGGCGGCTTCGGTGTAAGACTGGATGCTGGTGATGGATTTGAAGGTGCTGAAATTTCACCTTACTATGACTCATTACTCGTTAAAGTATCTACACATGCTATGTCGTTGAGACAAGCAACAGAAAAAATGCTTCGTTCTCTTAAAGAGATGAGAATTAGAGGTATTAAGACAAATATCCCATTCTTATACAATGTAGTAAATCATGAGAAATTTGCTAAAGGTAGTTATACAACTAAATTCTTAGAAAATAACCCAGAGTTATTTGATATTACGCCTTCACGAGATAGAGGTACTAAAACTTTACAATACATTGGGAATATTTCGGTTAATGGTTTTCCAAGTGTTAGAAAGCGTGAAAAACCACACTTCGAAAAAGTTAGGCTAGAAGAAATCTCTAATGAAGAAATTGCATCTTTATCAGGTACAAAACAAATATTAGAGCAACACGGTCCTGAAGGCGTAAGTAAATGGCTTAAAGAACAAGAAGAAGTATTGTTAACAGATACTACTTTTAGAGACGCACATCAGTCATTATTAGCTACGCGTATGCGTACTTATGATATGTTACAAATAGCGCCAGAAACAGCTAAATATTTAAATGATGCATTTTCATTAGAAATGTGGGGCGGTGCAACATTTGATGTTGCCTATAACTTCTTAAAAGAAAACCCATGGGAAAGATTAACGAGATTACGTAAAAAAATCCCTAATATTCTTTTCCAAATGTTATTAAGAGCATCTAATGCTGTTGGATATAAAAACTATCCTGATAACGTAATTGAAAAATTCGTTAAAGAAAGTGCAGATGCAGGCATCGACGTATTTAGAATATTTGATTCTCTAAACTGGTTAGATCAAATGAAAGTAGCCAATGAAGCGGTTCAAAAATCAGGTAAAATATCTGAAGGAGCAATATGTTACACAGGTGATATCTTAAACCCTGAAAGATCAAACGTTTATACGTTAGATTATTACATTAATTTAGCTAAAGAACTACAAAGCGAAGGTGTACACATTTTAGGAATTAAAGATATGGCTGGATTATTGAAACCAAAAGCTGCACACGAATTAATCGGTGAATTAAAAACACATATTGATATTCCTATACATTTACATACTCATGATACGAGTGGTAATGGTTTATTGGTTTATCAGAGTGCTATAAGAGCAGGTGTTGATGTAATAGATACAGCAGTAGCTAGTATGAGTGGTACAACATCTCAACCATCAGCGAACTCTTTATATTATGCTTTAAGTGGTAATGAAAGAGATGTAAGAACGAATATTGATGGTTTAGAAAGACTTTCACAATATTGGGATACAGTTAGAAACTATTATTCTGACTTTGAAAGTGACATTCGTTCACCACATACAGAAATTTATCAACATGAAATGCCTGGTGGACAATATTCAAACTTAAGTCAACAAGCGAAGAGCCTAGGATTAGGTGAACGTTTCAATGAAGTTAAAGACATGTACAAGCGTGTTAATTTATTATTCGGAGATATTGTCAAAGTTACACCATCATCTAAAGTTGTAGGGGATATGGCATTGTACATGGTTCAAAACGATTTGGATGAGGAAAGTGTCATTAAAAGAGGTCGTTCATTAGACTTCCCTGAATCTGTTGTTTCATTCTTTAAAGGTGAAATTGGACAACCGGTAAACGGCTTTAATAAAGAGTTACAAAAAGTTATATTAAAAGGTCAAACGCCTATCGAAAAACGACCGGGTGAATTATTAGAACCAGTAGACTTTGATAGTCTAAGAGAAGAATTACAAGAGAAACAACAAAGTGAAGTAACAGAACAAGATCTTATTAGTTATGCTATTTATCCAAAAGTATATGAACAATACATTAAGACTTACGAAAGTTTTGGTAATTTATCATTATTAGATACGCCTACATTCTTATTCGGAATGGCTAAGAATGAAACTGTTGAGATTACGATTGATAAAGGTAAGATATTAATCGTTAAACTATTATCTATCGGACACGTATATGAAGATGGACATCGTTGGGTTTATTATGAGTTGAACGGTCAACCACGTAAAGTATATGTTAAAGATGAACATGTTAAAGTATCTGATGCTGTTCTTCAAAAAGCAGATTTAAGTAATGAATCTCACATCGGTGCGCAAATGCCTGGAACAATTTCAGAAGTAAAAGTGAGCAAAGGTGATGAAGTTAAACAAGGTGATGCATTGATTATTACTGAAGCGATGAAGATGGAAACAACAATCCAAGCACCATTTGATGGAACGATTTCTAACATCTATGTTTCTTCAGGAGATAGTATTCAGACGCATGATTTAATCATTACAATAGATAAAGCTGAATAGCAAAATATTTATATACAAATAAAAAGCACGTACCATGAATTTATAGGTACGTGCTTTTTTGTTTGCTTAAAAGATAAAGCAAATTCTATTATTTATTGATTTCGTCGTTTAGAACGAAGTATCAACATTATGAAGTAACATAGTAATCCGAACAACATTGTGATGAACAATGCATGGAACAATGCTATAAATATATTAACTCTTGTAAATATAGACAACGCTCCTGTTGTAACCTGTAAGCAAATTAGTATAAATGCTAAAGTCCAACCGTACTTAATTACACGATATTTAGCATAATTTCTGAAAGCGTAAATGAATATATACAGTATCCATATAAATATGAAAAATGCTAGGGCTCGGTGAGACATTTGAACCCACTCATAAAATGTTTGTGGTAATCCAGTGCTACCGCTATGACACAGTGGCCAACTTAAGCATGAAAGACTAGCATTAGCATGTCTAACAAGCGCACCTGAATAAATAACAAAGTATATAAAGAAAGTTACGGCATACGTGTGTATTTTTAAGTGTTTATCTATCACTAAACTAGTTGCTTCGAATTTTTTATCTACTTCATAAATAATTAGTGTTAGTAATAGGACGGATGCGAAACTGATTAAAGATATTCCGAAATGTAATGAAAGTATAAAATCATTTTGTTGCCATATTACAGCGGCAGCTCCAATAAGTGCTTGTAATAATATAAAAGCTATACTTGTGATACATAAAGGTCTTACTTCTTTAATATGTCCTAATTTTATCCAACTAATAATAGCTAATAAAGCGACAAGAATAAGTGCTAAACCTGATACACCTCTATGGGCTAATTCAATTATCGTTTCAATTGGCCAGTCCGATGGTATAACAGATCCATGACATAATGGCCAAGAACTTCCACAACCATCTTCAGAACCAGTCTTGGTTACTAAAGCGCCACCTAACTGCACAAACAGCATAACAATTGTTGCTAATGTAGCTAGCCATTTTAAAAATTTGTCATTAAACAATAAGAACACCTCTAATAAAATTATAATCCATATTTAAACTAATATAAAATGGGCTTTATTCTAAAATAAACCTTATTTATATTAAAAAATATGATAGAATTTAAGAGAAAGACGTATTAACAATAATTATTATATTAATACGATTCTAATTTAAACACTAATATCTATAGTATAACAATGAATACCCATTGTAAATGTTACACAATAATGACTTTTTAATGAACTCAAATTTTAGGGAAGTATAAAAATGTCAAAATTTTGTTTCAAAAATGTATAGATTATGTGACAATTTTCATATATCATTGAATATATATGTGAGAGATAACGGAAGGAGGGACAAAATTGCAACAAAATCAATATAGTGTGACGTCCGAAAAAGATATAGATAAAAGTCGTCTAACGTTATATGAAATTAAAGCCATCATTAAAATGGGACTTGTTCAAGGGAATTTAATACCTGCGTTTGCGGGTGCTTGGCTTGCGATTGTATTTGGTGGTTTCAACTTCTTCCACAGCTTGCCAGTTGTGTTATTAATGATTGTAGGTTCTACACTCATTATGGGTGGCGCTTGTGCGATCAATAATTACTACGACCAAGATATCGACTCCATCATGCCATCTAAACAAAAAAGACCAACTGTTAATGGACGAATTAGTAACAATAATTTACTTAAATTAAGCTTTGGTTTAATGATAGTAGGTGAAATCTTATTATTTATGATTAACATTCCTACAGGTATTATTGGATTACTGGGGATTTTCGGATACGTTGTCTTATACTCAATTTGGTCTAAAAGACACACAGTTTGGAATACTGTAATAGGTAGTTTTCCTGGCGCGATACCACCATTGATTGGTTGGGCAAGCATTGATCAAACATTAAGTCCACTTGCTTGGACGCTATTTTTAGTATTATTTGCTTGGCAACCAGCGCACTTCTATGCATTAGCTTATCGTCGAAAAGACGAATATGCTTTAGCGAAAATACCAATGCTACCAGCAGTCAAAAGCTTTACTAGAACACGCTTAAGTATGTTGTTATGGGTAGTACTATTATTACCTTTACCATTCTTAATGGCGCAATTAGGTACTGTTTTTGTAGTTATTGCTTCATTACTTAATATAGCTTGGTTACTATTAGCTTTATCTGGATTTAAAAAAGAAATTAACAAATCAAAATGGGCTACGAGTATGTTTGTTTTTTCTTTAAATTACCTTGTTATTTTCTTTGTTATGACAGTCATTGTTACTGTCGTACAATTAATATAATTAAATATGAATGAATGCATGAAAGAGGGGTTAAACGAATGAAGACACGTTTAAAAAACACGAAAATGTTCGGTTTACTTATCGCCCTGCTGTTTGTTCTAGCAGGTTGTGGTCAACCACATTTATCAGTTCTTCGCCCGGCAGGGGAAGTCGCTGATAAACAATTCTTTTTATTAATGCTTTCAATAGGCATTATGTTACTTGTTATTATTGTAGTCGTTATTATTTTCTTACTTGCGATGATTAAATTCCGTCGTAAAAAATTAGGTGAAGATTTTGTTCCTAAAGACGTAGAAGGTAATCACAAATTAGAATTAGTATGGACAATCATTCCTGTTATTTTACTTATTATCTTAGCTATACCTACAGTGATGCTTACATTCTCACTAGGTGATACTAAAGCGATTGATAAAGTCGACGAAAAAGGTAAGAGTAAAGAGCTTGTTATTGATGTAACTGCTAATCTTTATTGGTGGGAATTTAGTTATCCAAATGAAAAAATTGTTACCAGTCAAGAGCTTGTTGTTCCAACTGATCAAAAAGTTTACTTCAGATTACATTCAGCTGACGTAAAACACTCATTCTGGGTGCCAGCAGTTGGTGGTAAATTAGATACTAACGTAGAAGGCGTTAATAAATTCTACTTAGAATTTAATAATGATAAAGCAAAAGAAGTTAAAAATCTATTCTACGGTAAATGTGCTGAGTTATGTGGACCTTCACATGCTTTAATGGACTTTAAAGTTAAAGCTCTACCAAAAGATGATTTTGATAAATGGGTTAAAGATATGAAATCTGTTGAGAAACCTGTAGCTGCGACATCTAGTCAAGCTAAAGAAGGTGAAAAGGTATTTAATAAATCATGTGCTGGATGTCATGCTGTTACGCCAACAGGTGAGAAAGCTAAAGGTCCTAACCTTACAAACTTTGGTGACCGTGATCTAATTGCTGGATATTTAGACCATGATGAAAAGAACCTTAAAAAATGGATTAAAGACCCTGAAAGCATTAAGCCTGGTAATAAAATGACTGATCAATATAAAGTTTCTGATGAAGATATCGATGCTTTATCTGCCTACTTAATGGAACGAAAAGTTGATAAGTAAGAATTGAAAGGGAGGTTACTCTAGTGTCTACTCAAAGTAAAAAGGGGTTTGGATCGACTATTTGGGACTATTTAACAACAGTCGACCACAAAAAAATTGCTATTTTATATTTATTAGCTGGAGGATTATTCTTTGCTATCGGTGGTATAGAAGCAATGTTGATTCGTATCCAGTTAGCAGTGCCAGAGAACGACTTTGTTTCAGCTGGACTGTTTAATGAAATCATTACGATGCACGGTACAACTATGATATTCTTGGCCGCAATGCCATTACTATTCGGTTATATGAACGCAGTTGTTCCATTACAAATTGGTGCTCGAGATGTTGCGTTTCCATTCTTAAATGCATTAGGTTTCTGGCTATTCTTATTTGGAGGAATATTCTTAAACTTATCATGGATTTTAGGTGGAGCTCCAGATGCAGGTTGGACATCTTATGCAAGTTTGTCACTTGAATCTGCAGGACATGGTATTAACTTCTATGCACTAGGACTTCAAATTTCTGGTGCAGGTACTTTAATCGCTGGTATTAACTTTGTTGCTACAATTGTTAATATGAGAGCGCCTGGTATGACATATATGCGTATGCCACTAATGACATGGACAACATTTGTTGCTTCAACATTAATCGTATTCGCATTCCCACCGTTAACTATCGGTATATTCTTATTAATATTCGATAGAATGTTTGGAACGTCATTCTTTATTGCTTCACAAGGTGGTAACACAATAATTTGGGAACATTTATTCTGGATATTTGGACACCCAGAAGTATATATTTTAGTATTACCAGCTTTCGGTATATTCTCAGAGATTATACCTGTATTCGCTAGGAAACGTTTATTCGGTTATTCTGCAATGGTATTTGCTACTGTTTTAATTGGTTTCTTAGGATTCATGGTTTGGGCTCACCATATGTTTACAGTAGGCCTAGGACCAGTAGCTAACGCTATATTCGCAGTTGCAACAATGGCAATTGCCGTACCAACCGGTGTTAAAATATTCAACTGGCTATTAACTGTTTGGGGTGGTAGTGTTGAATTTACAACGCCAATGCTATATGCATTATTCTTTATTCCATCATTCGTTATGGGTGGGGTAACAGGTGTCATGCAAGCATCAGCTCCTGCTGACTATCAATTACATGACTCATACTTTATTGTTGCTCACTTCCACTACGTAATTGTTGGTGGTGTCGTGTTTGCCATATTAGCAGCTTTACACTATTGGTTCCCATTAATAGCTGGAAAGATGTTAAATGAAACATTAGGTAAAATTGGATTCTGGTTCTTCTTCACTGGGTTCCACTTAACATTCTTAATTCAGCACTTCTTAGGACTATGGGGAATGCCTCGTCGAGTATTTACATACTTACCAGGACAAGGATATGATATTCCTAACTTAGTTTCTTCAATAGGTGCTTTGCTAATGGCAATCGCTGTAATTGTTGAAACAATAAACGTTATTACGACATTAGCTAAAGGTGAAAAAGTTGGAAGAGATCCTTGGGGCGACGGACGTACACTAGAATGGGCTTTACCACTTCCGACACCACATTATAATTTTGCGCAAGTACCTTTAGTTCGTGGTTTAGATGCTCTTTGGATTGAGAAAAAACAAGGCGATGGAAAAATATTACCTGCTGAATCATTGGATGATATTCACATGCCTAACAACTCATTCATACCATTTTTACAAGCTTTCGGTTTATTCGTAGCTGCATTTGGTGCAATGTACTTTGCTGATGGTAAAGAATGGGCATTAGAAGCAGTAAAAGGATTAAACGAAAAACCATGGGCAGTTTACGTGTTAATCTTCGGTCTGGCAATCACTGCAGGCAGCATGATTTACAGATCACTTAAAGATGACCACGGTCATCATATAACTAAACAAGAGTTAATTGAGTATGAAAGGGGTGAGCGTTAATGGCACATGAAGAAGTAAAATTTACAGCTGAAAATTGGCCAGATCATCCTGAAACAGCATCAATGGAAGGTAAGAATAAAATAGTTGGTTTTTGGGTATTCCTTGGTGGTGAGGTCGCATTATTCGCTTCATTATTCGCAACCTACTTAGCTTTGAAAGATGCTGTGCCAAGTGAAGATCACTTATTAGCTAAAGATTTGTTCCATCTTCCATTAGCGTTCGTAATGACGATGTTATTATTAACGTCTTCATTAACTAGTGTTTATGCTTTGTATCATTTAAGAAACTTTAATGCTAAAGGTGTATTTATCTGGATTGGTATTACTGTCCTTTTAGGTTTAGGTTTCTTAGGTTTAGAAATTTATGAGTTTGTTGAGTATGTTCAACAAGGTCATACATTCCGTTCAAGTGCTTTCGGTAGCGCATTCTATTTCTTAGTAGGAACACACGGTTTCCACGTAATAATTGGTTTAGTGTGGTTAACAGCACTTGTACTTAGAAACAGAGCAAGAGGATTAAGTATTTATAATGCACACAAATTTAATACTGCTGCTTTGTATTGGCACTTTATTGACGTAGTATGGGTGTTCATCTTCACAGTAGTATACTTGATGGGAGCGTTAGGATAATATGAATCAACAAGTTAATCATGACGCAGAAGCGCTAAGATCATACAAGAGACGTAAAAGTACTCAAGAAATGCGTATGCAAGTTACTAACTTTGCAATAATGATTTTTGTTACATTTGTTGCCTTCGCTTTAGTAGCTGCAGAATTACCAAAAGAATTTGTTATCCCTGTAATACTAGGATTAGCTGTACTTCAAGTAGTATTACAATTCTATTATTTCATGCATATGAAAGCTGAAAAACATGGTGTATCTAAACTGTTTATGGTTGTAGGTTTATTCTTCGGATTATCATTCGTTGTAACATTCATTTATATTGTTTGGATAGGCGATCCTATTTTCGTTAAAAATAAATAATATTTAAAGACCCAAAACTTTGTTATATAAGTTTTGGGTCTTTATTTTATAGTGAAAAGTATTATATTGGTCATATCATTGTCATAACTTATTTTTGAGTTGGGTTGTTTAAGCGGTTATTAAATCATATAATAAAGATAATGACTTAATGAGGAAGTGTATTAAAGATGGGTGGTTTAACTTCAATATCAATGTTTGGTTTTTGGGCGAATTGGACACCATTCTTTTTTATAGGCGTATTATGTGTAATTATCTTATACTTTTTGATTTGTGGTAAATGGTATAAAGATATTCCAGGGGGAAGACCTTTAAAAAAGGGTGAAGCAACATTATTTGTTGTACTTATGTTAGCAATCTATCTACTTGAAGGTGGGCCAATAGATTTACTATCACATATTATTTTTAGTTTCCATATGCTTCAAATGGCCATATTATTTTTAATTATTGCACCATTAATGTTTTATGCAATACCTGAGTATATTGTGAAATATGTGGAAGAATTACCTGTAGTAAATAAAATTGTAAGTTTATTTACGAAGCCTTTGTTAGCTATTTTCTTATTTAACGGGTTGTTCTCTGTCTATCATATTCCACTTGTTTTAGATACATTAAAGCAAAATATCGTTTTACATGACATGTATACTATTTTGCTATTTATAAGTGCTTGGTTTATGTGGCATCCAATTTTCAACAAGCATATACCAGATGCACAGCATATGACTAACATCAAAAAGATTCTATATATATTCTTTATAGGCGTTCTATTGACACCGTCATGTGGTTTAATTATATTTAGTAATAGTGCTATGTATGACACATATACTTCAGGAGAGGCATGGTTAGGAGCTATGACTCTATGTGTACCAGCAGATACTTTAAACAGTGTTGTTCAAGGGGCTGGTATTTCAGGTCCTGAATACTTTACAAACTTCTCACCATTAGAAGACCAACAAACTGGTGGGGTTATTATGAAGGTGATGCAAGAAATTGTATTTGGTATTTATTTATACGTTATCTTTGTAAGATGGTTCAGATATGAACGCAAAAATGAAAGTCAAATAACAGAAGATAGCTTAAGAAAATTAGAAGAACAAAAAGCGTTATACAATCAATTTAGATAGGATGTAAAAACATGAATTTACCTATATTACCAACAATTAGTACAACATTTATAGTATTGAGCGCAATTTTAGTAGCTATTGGCTGGTATTTTATTGCACAAAGAAAAATTGAAACACATAAAAAATTCATGCTTTCAGCAGCAGTAGCAGCAGTAATTTTCTTTACTATTTATGCTAGTAGAACAATATTTATTGGAAATACCTCTTTTGGTGGTCCAGACAATATTAAAATTTACTACACTTTATTTTTAATATTCCATATTACTTTAGCTACGATTGGAGCAATCATGGGGATTATTACAATTTATCTTGGCTTAAAAAATAAATTAGATCTTCATCGAAAATTTGGACCAGTAACATCCATTATATGGTTCTCTACAGCAATTACAGGCGTAGCTGTATATCTATTATTATATGTTTTCTATCATGGTGGAGAAACGACATCAATGATTAAAGCAATACTTGGTTCTTAAATTTAGTATAAGTCTAGAAATTGAATATTGATATGTAAACTAAAAGGGATTAAGCAATAAATCCATTAAAACAAAGAGGCTGGGACATAAATACATGTCTCAGCCTCTTTGTTTTAATGGCAGTAGCTGACTAGGGTTAAAATTCACTTATATCGAGCATTTTTTAACCTAGTCATCATTGCGGGGGTTGGGACTACGAAACCTTTTTAATAAAATGAGATTTCTTTCCCACTCTTTTATAATTTATATTTTAAAGTCTGTTTTTATTAAACCGGATTCTAATATTGTTTTTATAACAATTAAAATGAGTGGGCCGATAAAGAATCCTAAGAATCCCATTAATTTTAATCCTATAAACATAGAAATAAGTGTTGGTAAAGGAGTTAATCCAACACCTGTACCAAATATTTTAGGTTCCAGTACTTTTCTTTGGACGAGTAGTACAATGGATAGAATAATGAGTTGTATGCCAAGAGTAGGGTCACCTACAATATAAGCGTATGCTGCCCATGGTATTGTAAATCCTGTAGCACCTACAATAGGTAATATATCTATAAACCAGATTAATAAACTTATAATGAATGCAGAATCTACACCTATAATTAATAGTCCTATATATGTGAATACCCAAGTAATAAAACTTAGTATAACTGTGGCTGTAATCATACCAAGTATTGAATGACTTATTTTATTATAGATTGTTATAACTTGAGTATAAGTATTTGGGTATAAATGCTTCTTTATGAATTTGTGAATATTAGGTATTTCTAGCATAAATAAAAATAATGCAACGAGAAAGACAACTAGACTAATTATGAACCCTGGTAAGGAGGAAACGACTTCAGTAATATTTTCAACACTAAAATAATGAGAAATAGAATCTCTCATAGACGCGACAAAATTTTGTAATTCTTTGTTAATGGTAGTAGCCATTTCATCAGGTAATACTGCTTTCATTTTGTCGTTATATTGTTCGATTACTTTTATTAATTTATTTATTTTATTAGGTAAATCTTTAATGAATAGTACAATTTGGTCTATTAGTTTTGTTAAAAACAAATAGATTATGAACCCACTTATTGTTAGTAGGGATGTATATATAATTATAACGCTCCATTTACGACTATTAATCTTGTTAGTTAGTCTTTTAATGAGTGGGTTAAAAGCTAGCGCTATAATGAACGCAGTGATTAAAGGTATAGAAATCGGGATGATAAAATAAATAAATAAAATTATTAATATTGCGATGATAAATATACTTATATTACGTTTATTAATCCATTTTTTCATAAATGTACCTCTCAATTTTAGATGTAGATATAAATTAAGAGACGTGAAAAAATCACGTCTCTTAATTTACTGTTCAAAGTTGTTTTCTATTGTGTACTTAATGTGTTTAAAGCTTTAATATCTGACGTAATTCGTTCAATTAGTAAGTTGCAATGAGCAACTAAGTTATCTGGATAAACTTCATCATCACCGTACTCAACGCCAGTTGGATAATAATGTTTACCTAAATAAGGATCCATCAATTGGAGTGTTGCACTTTTTGCACCAACGTCCCCTTTAAGTGCATAACCTGGAACTCTTAAATAATATATGCCTTCACTTAATTCATATTTAAAATCATAAGTAATACGTTCATAGTCCCAGTGTCCGCCTGCAACAAAACCATGTTTATTCATAACATCTTGCAATAGTTCTTGTTCGATGATAACCTTTTCAAGACTTGTATTATCAAATACCATGTAATTTTCCTCCCTCTAAGTACCTTTAAGTTTATTTTATGATAAAAGCTTCAATGTTGCAATGTACATTTAAATTTAACATAAATATTCACATTTCAATTGATTTAACTAAAAACTTTACTGTAAAATGATATAATCATTATTAGGAGTAAAAAGAGGAGGTAAATAGTTGAAGAATATTATCATTAAAGTAATAGCAATCGCTATTTTAATCATTGTACTCTTTTATTTATTCTATTCTCCTAAATTAGAATTTGATGTCTTAAAGAACCCAAACTACTCACATGATAAAGCAAGTGAAAATTACTATGAGAAACAAGCTGAAAAGTCCACAGGTAATGCTAAGCTGAAAGAGGGCGTAGGGACTTATGTCTATGGTAGTATAGATGATGTCATTAAAGATTTAGGTCAACCAGATAGGGTATATAAGGCAGAGCACGATAGAAAGAATTATGTCTTTAAAAATAAGGAACATTATTATTTAGTTTCAACCAAAAATAATAAAGTGGCATCTGTATTTGCAACTGGTGAAAAAGTAGATGTATCACCAATTAAAATTAAACAAGATGCTACTAAATTATTTAATGGTACTAACATAGATATGGAACCAAACATAAATAGTTCGTATGGTGATTATCAAATTGAATTATCAGAAAGGGACATCAAAACTCAATTATTAGTTAAATATGGTGATGTTTATGCACAGGTATTAATTGATAGCGAAACAAATGAGGTTATGGGTGTTCAATTTATGGATTCAGACATAATTGTTGAGCAAGCGCCATTTTCTATGTCTAAAGTTTCAAATAAAGATAAAAAATTAAAACGTGCAGATCAACAAGATTTCCAAACACATATTAATAAAGATTTAACTTTATTAGAAATTGTAAATGAGTATAGAGAATTAAAAGGAATAACACCTTTAGATATAAATGATCAACTAACTTATATTACTCAAATGGAAGCGGATTTGATTGATAGTGACGTTGATGAAGAAGAGGCTGTAAAAACTTTAGAAGATGGTATAATGAAACATATCAATGATAAAAAAATTGAATATAACGCTATCAACCAAAACTTAGCATATAATTTTTATGATATGCCAACACTTGTTAATAGTTGGTTGAACAACAACAGTTATAGAGAGAAATTACTTGGAAGTCAATACGATGAATTTGGTGCAGGTAATTCTCGAGAATATTATTCACTTGTCTTCAAAGATAATAAATAATAAGGAGGTCATTGGGATGTTCACAGTTGAAACAGCTAATATTTTAGATCAATCCGATGAACTAAGTGCTTGTATTATGGAATCAGAAATTTACCAAGCTTATCGAGAAGCTAAATATAAATTAGAAACAGATTTAGAAGTAAAGATTTTAAGAAAGAAATTTGATCAAATCAAGTCACACTATGATGATTGTTTAAGGTTTGGAAGATATCATCCTGATTATAATAGAGTAATGAAAGAAACAAGACAGCAGAAGAGAGAATACGAAATGCACCCAATCGTTTCCAACTTTAAAACCAAAGAAACAGAATTACAGAATTTATTGGATGAAGTTGTAAGCATTGTATCTTATTCTATATCAAACAATGTTAAAGTAGATACAGGTAATCCATTCTTTACTAGTGAGAGTCACGGTGGAGGATGTTCAACAGGCGGTTCATGCGGTTGTTCTTAATAAAACAGTCCGAGACATTTATATATGTCTCGGACTGTTTTATGTTTAATATTGTTTTTTAATTAAAAAGTGCGCTGTATCTGGTCTATCTGTAACGATAGTATGTGCACCTTTTTGAATTAAGTCATCCATAATATCTATTTGATTGATGACCCAATAACCAACGGCAATATTCAGTGAAGTTAAATATTGAATAAAGCCTTCTGAATCAAGTGGAAGACCTTTTGCATTTACAGGAATTTGGAATGTATCAGTTTTAGGTTGGTAAACATGTCCATAACCAGAATGATAAGCAGTATATGCTTTTGTTACTTCGTTTTGTCCTGTACCTAATGAAATAGTATCTTGAGCGTATAAATTAAATCTTTCTATTTGTTCATCATAAAAACTTGTAATATTTACACGATCTTCAACTTTTAATTCTGATATTAATCGGAATAAGTGTGAAGGTGCTAAACTTCCAGCATAAGATTCAGGATGGTCCTTGATATCGATGTTTACTAACACATCTTGGTATTCTGTTAATAATTCTTTAAGCGTAACGATTTTGGCTTTTTCATCGCCTCTATAAGGATGTTCATGGTTGATATCTTTATAGTGATATCCAAAGTCAAACTGACGTAACTCTTCTAAAGTGTGATCAGCTACTAAGCCAGAACCATTACTTGTTCGATCTACCGTTTCGTCATGTGTAACAACTAAGACTTCATCTTTTGTTAAACGAACATCAATTTCAAAACCAGTTACATTGTATTTTAATGCATGGTCAAAAGCTAGACGGGTATGTTCTGGTCTTAAAGCCATCCCACCTCGATGAGCGAAAATATAAGGTGCTGGTTGAGTAAAGAATGGTTTGATTTTGCGAGGTCTAACTTCACTAGTAGCTTTTGTAATAAGCCAAGAACCTGCAGCTATGCCTCCGATAAGACCTGTTGCTTTCATTAAATTAATTTTTGACATTTTATCCAATCCTTTCGAAATGCAATTAAAGACTTATATATATTCTATCAAATTGGTATGTGATATAAAAGCATGTAAGTTATGAGTGCAAGATTATCTTCTTTCAACATCATATATAAAATGCTAATATAAAAATAAAACATGAAGGGAGATATTGTCATGGAGCTAGTAGAGCGCATTAGTATTATTGTCTATTTAAAAAATATGAAACATGAAAGACAATTACGTAAATTCGGGAATATTTATTATTCTCATAAAAAAGAACAATATGTCATGCTTTATACAAATGAAGATAAAATAGATGACACTGTCCAACATCTAATGAAATTAAAATATGTTAAAGATGTGAAAGTGTCACCATTTAAGAGTGTTAAGAGAGATTATTCAAATAAAAATGTTGAGAAAAAAGAATATTTGAACTTTTAATTTATTGTAACGGTGGCAAGTAACGTTCTAGTCTCAATACACCTTTTAAGTAAGTGAAGTATAGTTCATCTTCTGCGAATTCAGACCGTGACTTTACGTCTAGACCTTTTACTTTTATGTCATATTCATTTGCCCATTGATTAATTAAATCAAATTTTTTGTTAGATTCTGGATACGGATATCTTATGCCTTCTAATATTGTATAGATAGCTTGAAAATGGTTCTCTTTAGTCGGTTTCATAATTATGCAAGCTGTTGATAGCTTCTCCTCAGATAAAGGCGTGTGGAGCATCAAAATATCAGAAATACGTTCGTGATTGTATTCAATGATTGTTTGAAATTCAAATAAATCCGTTAATCCATGTCCAATGACAATAAATGATTGCTTCATAAGGTAAACCTCGTTTTCATATAATATATAATTAGTATAGTTAATAATTTGAAATAAAGAAAGAGTTGATTCAATTGAGAGTTATTGGTGGAAAATATAAAAGGTTACATATAAATACAATTGAAGGCCAATCTACAAGACCAACTACCGATAAAGTAAAAGAAAGTATCTTCAATAGTTTACAAGACGTTGATGGGCTTGGCTTAGATTTGTTTGCAGGAAGTGGTGGGTTAGGTATTGAAGCATTATCAAGAGGATTAAACAAAGTTATTTTTGTAGATGGCAATTTTAAAGCGACAAAAATGATAAAAGAAAACTTGAATTTACTCAAAATCCCAGCTTCAGAGTATGAAGTGTATAAAAATGATGCTATTAGAGCTTTAAAAGCATTGAATAAAAGAGAAATTCAATTTGATTATATATTTTTAGATCCACCTTATAATAAAGACCTTATAAATAAATCATTAGAAAAAATTGAAGAATTTAATTTATTAAGTGCTAATGGTACAATTGTTTGTGAATTTGATAAATCAGAAAATATAAATACACGTCAGTTTGAAATCTTTAAAAAGTATGAATATGGTCTTACACATGTTATGTTGCTGACAAAAGGAGAGAACGATGTCTAAAAAAATAGCAGTAGTCCCAGGTAGTTTCGATCCAATTACTTTAGGACATATAGATATTATAAAAAGAAGCGCTAAAATATTTGATGAAGTACATGTCTCGGTATTAAAAAATTCTTCGAAAAAAGGTTTATTTACAAATGAAGAAAGAGTGGCATTAATAAAAGAAGCGGTCGAAGATGTACCTAATATCGTAGTACATACATTCCACGGCTTACTCGTTGATTTTTGTAGGGAAATCAATGCGACAACAATTGTTCGAGGATTGAGAGCTGTGAGTGATTTCGAATATGAAATGCAATTAACATCTATGAATAAAAAATTAGATGATGATATAGAAACATTATATATGATGACTAATAATAAGTATTCATTTATTAGTTCTAGTGTTGTAAAAGAAGTAGCGCAATACGATAGAGATGTTTCGGAGTTTGTTCCCGCCAATGTAAATAAAGCTTTAAAAGAAAAACGAGAGAACAACAAATAAACTTCGTGCGATATATACTAAAGCACGAAGTTTATTTCCATTAAATAAGTTTCACTATTTTTTTATATAAACATGTTGATTAAAGTCTGTTTCTGATTCTCCAGATACATACTGGTATAAAGACGTGGCTTTAATCTCATGTTCAAAATACGGAGCAGACTTTTTGTTAACATTAGTAATAATTGGTAATGGGCACGACTCTTGTATTTCTTTAATGTATTTTCTACCTTGTTCGGACATTGCTAATACACGAATTGCTTGTGGTTTATAAGAGTTTACATCTATATTTTTGATGTTGAGTAATGTAGCAGTTAGTAATCTTTGAATACGCGTCCAAGTATATCTTTTTGATTTAATGCGCGATACGAATTCATCGAAAGTCTGACTATCTTCTATTTCTTTCTTTAGTTTATATTCTAACCCTTCAGTCATCATATAAATTTCTTGTAATTCTTCTGTACTTGATCTCAAAATAGTCCATTTTAATAATGGGAAAAAATCATCCCAGTTTACACCTTTATGTGAACTTAATAAGTTAGAGCTAAATTCAGGTAAACTTAGTTTATATTGCTCATCATTTGAAAAGTATGCATTTCTTATTGAGGTTGCACTGGAAATGTGTGAGCGTTGATTTAAGCTTGAATCTAGAAATAAGTTGTCTTTTCGTTGTATAGTCACTGGTTCGATATTAAGGTCGTTGTTTATTATGTGTCTGACGTATTCTATAGCCAATAAATTATTAGAGCCTGATAATAACTTTGAATCTTGAATTAATTCAGAGATGATTCTAGGGTGAGATTTTCCTTCTTTAATCATTTCCTTATATCGTATATCATTTTTTATATCTTCAATTTGACTAATAGTCTCTTTAATATCATTAACGTTTCCTGACTCGCTACCAAAAGATAAATAATTACATTTAAATTGTTCTGCTATATCAACACCACCTTGAGCAAAAAGTTCTCCGGAAGATATTGCATAAATAAGTGGTAATTCCACTACTAAATCTACATATTGAACAGCCATTTTAGCACGTTGAAATTTATTCAAAATTGCTGGTTCTCCTCGCATCGTAAACGATCCACTCATAACAGCGACTGATACATCGCTGTTTGTTATGTTTTTAGATAGTTCAGCATGATAAACATGGCCATTATGAAACGGATTATACTCTGTAATTAAAGCAACACTTTTCATTTGCAATTCCCCTCATTTCACTTCATCATTAGTATTGTATCAGATAATGAATGTTAAGAAAAAATCTTGACAAACGTTGTCGTTAAGGTTACAATAATTTTTGTGTTTGTAAGAGGTGAACCTAGATGAAGTGGTCAATAACACAACTTAATAAATACCAAGACGAACCATTTACTTTTGATAAAGAAATCGATATGAAATATCTTACTGAACGAGTAGATGAACTTATCGATATATCTCCAATAAAAGTAACAGGAGACGTACAAGTGCGAATGCATGAGATAATTGTCAATCTTGACATTAGCGGTGTATTGACGTTACCATGTGCCCGTACTTTAAAGCTAGTAGATCTACCATTTGATACTACTTCAACGGAAATATTCGAATTAGATGAGTTTAGCGATGGTGATGAAGAAGAAGACGGTCTTAGACATAAAGTCGAAGGCGGTATGATTAATTTATTACCGATTATCGAAGAACTCGTTATTTTAGAAAAGCCACAACGCGTATTTTCTGAAGGTAGTGAAGATATTTCAATAGCAGGCAATGGTTGGGAAGTTATTGGCGAAGATCAAATTGAATCAACTGAAACTTCAGATCAAGAAGATAGTGAACGTAAAGTTGATCCAAGACTTCAAAAATTACAACAATTCTTCGATGATGAAAAATAATCGAACTAGTGTTTATAAAATTTAAGGAGGAATTAAACATGGCAGTTCCAAAAAGAAGAACTTCAAAAGCAGCTAAAAGAAAACGTCGTACTCATTTCAAAATCTCAGTACCAGGCATGGTAGAATGTTCTAACTGTGGAGAAATGAAATTATCTCACCGTGTATGTAAAGCATGTGGATCATACAAAGGTAAAGAAGTCGTTTCTAAATAATAAGTTATATTACAACGTCCTTTTTAAGGGCGTTTTTTTATTTATATGAAAATATGTGGTTATCATATATAATAGATACATAAGATTACATAAACACGAGGAGATTATATGGAAGAAATCACTTCAGCACAAAATAATAAAATAAAACAAATTAATAAATTAAAGAAAAAGAAAGACAGAATAAAACAAGGGCAATTTCTTATTGAAGGTTATCATTTAGTTGAAGAAGCATTTCGCAGTCAACTAAAAATAAATTCTTTATTATCAGTAGATTTTTCAAGATTAGATGAACAAATTATAGATTATGCGGAAAATGCTTATATTATAAATTTTAAAGTAGCTGAAGCATTGTCGGACACAACTACACCACAAGGTATATTCGCTGTTGTTGATATTCCGAATTACGAAGCAGATGTTTTTAAACAAGTGCTTATTTTAGATAGAGTACAAGATCCTGGAAACATGGGGGCACTTATTCGTAATGCAGATGCGTCTGGTATGGATGCAGTTATTTATTCTAAAGGCAGTGCAGATCCTTATCAAGATAAGGTGTTAAGAGCATCACAAGGTAGCGTGTTCCATTTGCCAATCATTGAAGAAGATTTATTAACATTTATACAATCATTTGATGGCAAAGTATTTGGAACGAGTTTACAAAACGCAGTGCCATATAATACTGTTGAAAAACAAGACAATTTTGCTTTAATTATGGGTAATGAAGGCAGTGGTGTTGATGAATCATTATTGCAGGAAACATTCCAGAACTTAAATATACCTATATATGGCCAAGCTGAAAGCTTAAATGTAGCTGTATCTAGTGGTATTTTACTCTATCATTTGAGAGGTTGACCATTCATGTATAATTTTATATAATGATTTCATAATCAATATGAGCTAATAAAAGGACGTAAATTAATGTTCGCGCATGAAAGGGAATGGATTCGTGACTGAAAAATCCTATGTTGTGACTTAATTTTTTTCATCCTTTTGGCAACTTAAAGAAATTTAAGTCGGAATGTAGATCCGTTATCAACATATAAGTGTATGCATGAGTATGTATAAATTTGGGTGGTACCACGGAAGACTTTCGTCCCTCTATTATTGAGGGGTGGAAGTCTTTTTTTTCGACTAAATAGGAGGATATATATGTCATTACGCGAGAAACTTTCAGATTTAAGACAAGAAGCGCTTGTTCGCATAAACGAAGCTAAAGCTGAAAGATCATTACAAGATGTTAAAGTAAATTACTTAGGTAAAAAAGGCGTTATTACAAGTTTGATGAAAGAAATGAAAGATTTACCTAAAGAAGAAAGACCAGAATTTGGTCAATTAGTTAACGAAGTACGTAACGCTGTTGAAGTTGAAATTGAATCTAAAAGAGAATTATTAGAAGAAGAAGCGTTAAATGAACAACTAGAGAATGAAACAATAGATGTAACTTTGCCTGGTAGAAAAGTGGCATTAGGAGCAAAACATCCTCTGACTAAAATTAACGAAGATTTAGAAGATTTATTTATTGGATTAGGATATGAAATCGTTGAAGGTTATGAAGTTGAATCGGACTATTATAACTTTGAAGCTTTAAATTTACCTAAATCACATCCAGCGAGAGATATGCAAGATACTTTCTATATTTCAGAAGAAGTTTTATTGCGTACACACACATCTCCAGTTCAAGCTAGAACTTTAGAAAAAAGAAATGGTAAAGGTCCAGTAAAAATTATTTGTCCAGGTAAAGTTTATAGACGAGATTCTGATGATGCAACACATAGTCATCAATTTACTCAAATCGAAGGATTAGTAGTTGCAGAGAACATTAAAATGAGTGATTTAAAAGGTACTCTAGAACTATTAGTACGTAAATTATTTGGTAAAGATAGAGAAATACGTTTAAGACCAAGCTTCTTCCCATTTACAGAACCTTCAGTTGAAGTAGACGTATCTTGTTTTAAATGTAAAGGTAAAGGATGTAATGTGTGTAAACAAACTGGTTGGATAGAAGTATTAGGTTCAGGTATGGTACATCCTAACGTATTAGAAATGGCTGGGTTTGACTCAAATAAATATTCTGGATTTGCATTCGGATTAGGGCCAGATAGATTAGCTATGTTGAAATATGGAATTGAGGATATAAGACACTTCTATACTAATGATGTGAGATTTATAGAACAATTTAAGCCTGTAGAAGATGGTGGTGAAGCGTAATGTTAGTAAGTAAAGAATGGTTAAATGAATTTATAAAAATAGATGCTGGTATTGAAGAACTAGCAGAAAAAATAACAAGAAGTGGTATAGAAGTAGATAGCATTACGGACTATAGTAAAGATATTAAGAAATTAGTCGTAGGTCACGTCGTTTCTAAAGAAAAACATCCAGAAGCAGATAAATTAAATATTTGTAAAGTAGATGTTGGTGAAGAAGAACATGTACAAATTGTTTGTGGTGCACCAAATGTCGATGAAGGCCAACATGTTATTGTTGTTAAAGTCGGTGGAAGATTGCCTGGCGGGGTTAAAATTAAAAGAGCTAAATTAAGAGGCGAAGTTTCTGAAGGCATGATTTGTTCTCTACAAGAAATTGGTATAGATCAAAACGTCTTACCTAAAAAGTATGCAGACGGTATTTATGTATTTTCAAATGAGCCAACACCAGGAAATGATGCGTTAGAAGCTTTATTATTAGATGATCAAGTAATGGACTTTGATTTAACACCTAATAGAGCTGACTGCTTAAGTATGCTAGGTGCTGCACATGAAGTTAGTGCTTTGTATGGTCAAGATATTAAGTATCCAAATACAAACGTTAATGAAACCACTGCAAAAGCTTCTGATGAACTATCAATTACTGTTGAAGATACAGAAGCGGTGCCGTTTTATTCAGCTAGAATAGTTAAAAATGTCACGATAGAACCATCACCAACTTGGCTACAATCGAGATTAATGAAATCAGGTATTCGTCCAATCAATAATGTAGTTGATGTTTCGAACTATGTATTGCTTGAATACGGTCAACCACTTCATATGTTTGATCAAGATCAAATTGGTTCTAAAGAAATTGTTGCTCGTTATGCTAAAGAGGAAGAAAAAATGACAACACTTGATGATGTTGAAAGAACTTTAAAAACTTCGGACATTGTAATTACTAACGGTAAAGAACCAATCGCAATAGCTGGTGTGATGGGTGGAGATTTTTCTGAAGTAACAGAAAACACTGTGAACGTTGTAATTGAAAGTGCATTATTCAATGCAACTAATATTCGTCAAACATCTAGAAGATTAGGTCTACGTAGTGAAGCATCAAATCGATTCGAAAAAGGTGTTGCAAGTGAAAGAGTACTTGAGGCATTAAATAGAGCTGCTTATTTATTACAAGAAATCGCAGGAGCAAAAGTGTTAAACGAAGTTGTATCGGACGGAACTTTACCTGCAACTTCTAAAGTAATCAGTATTTCAACACACGATGTGAATGAGTTAATCGGATTTAATTTATCGACAGACGAGATTGATACAATTTTCAATCGTTTAGGTTTCACTACTAATATTACAGGTGAAGACTTTGAAGTAACTGTTCCTTCAAGACGTAATGATATTACAATTAAAGCTGATTTAATCGAAGAAGTAGCGAGAATTTACGGTTACGACCAATTGCCATCAACTTTACCAAACTTTGAAAATGCTACAGCAGGTTATTTAACAGATAATCAACTAAAAACACGTAAAGTAAAAGAAATTCTAGAAGGTGCAGGTTTAGACCAAGCGATAACATACTCTTTAGTGAGTAAAGATATAGCTACTCAATTTACAATCAATCAACATGATGTCGTTGAGTTGATGATGCCTATGAGTGAAGATCAAGCTGTTTTACGTCAAAGCATATTACCAAGATTGATTGATGCAACACGTTATAACGTTGCTAGAAAGAATAAAAATGTAGCATTATATGAATTAGGTAAAGTCTTTTATGGTAATGGTCAAGATGAGTTGCCAACTGAAGTGGAGTTCTTAAGTGGAATACTAACAGGACAATATTCAGGTAACCGTTGGCAACAAAAAGATGAACCAGTAGACTTTTATTTAGTAAAAGGCATCGTGGAACGTATTGCAGAACAATTAAATGTACGTTTTACATTTGAAACTACTAAAGTAGATTTATTACACCCAGGTAGAACAGCATATGTAAAATTAGATGATGAAGTAATCGGCTTAATTGCAGAGCTGCATCCAACTGTAGAGAAAGAAAATGATTTAGACCGTACGTATGTTTTTGAACTAAACTTCACTAGAATATTAGAGCATCCAGTAGGTAAAATTGAATATGCACCTATACCAAGATTCCCAGGTGTATCAAGAGATGTTGCTTTAGTTGTAGGTACTGAAGTTTCAGCTTCTTCATTAATTAATACTATTAATGAAAATGGTGAAGAAATCTTAAATCATACAGAAGTATTTGACGTTTATGAAGGTGAACATATGGAAGAAGGCAAGAAATCAGTAGCTATCCGTATAGATTACTTAGATGTTAATGACACACTAACTGAAGAAAAAGTTACAGCTGTACACAATCAAATACTAAAAGCACTAGAACAACAAGGTGCCACGTTGAGATCATAATTAACAAAACAAAAACGCCAATCCATGAGTTTACAATTCACGGATTGGCGTTTTTCATTTCGATATTTATAATATTGAATGTTTACATGAGAATTATTATTTCTTTTTACGTTTACTCATTTTTGTAATTTGTTTTCCGATAAACCATATTAAATAACACATAATAAGAATGGCTAAGATAACTTGCCAACCTATAGTTATGAGCAGCATATTAATTTCTCCTTTTACGGTTAATTAAATCTAAAACTTTTTCTCTATTTTTAAAATGTTTTTTCGAAATTTTATCGAGTTGGTGCATATCATATCTCTGAGCGATTTTAGCAGCTTCTAAATCGACTTTACTACTAGCGCCTTTAGGTATAATCATATTTAAATCTTTCGCGATTTTATCCATATGTTTTACGAAAGCATATCTAGCGATAATGCTTGCTGCAGCTATAGCAATTGATTTTGATTCACCTTTTGTTTCAAAAAATGTAATATCTTTTCTAGGCATAGGGCTTGCTGTATAGCGTTCATATGTACTAGCTTGAACAAACTGGTCAATGACAATCTGTTCTAATTCATTTTCATCTATACGTGATATAACATTAGTAATTGCTTGGTTATGTAATACAGCTTTCATTTTTACTTGACTCCAACCGTCAAGTTGCTTTTTATTATAGTTATCATTATCAAGAACTATGAGCGAATGAGGACAAATTTCAATGATTTGCTCTGCTAACTGTACAATTTTAGCATCAGTCAGTGATTTAGAATCCATAACACCTATAGTTTTTAAAATTTCTGCATTTTTCTTAGAAACATAAGCTGCACAAACTGTTAATGGCCCAAAATAATCACCACTGCCTGCCTCATCGCTGCCTATAGTATTATGCTTGTCGAAATTATAAACTTTATTAGATGTACTAGTTTTTTGGGGTTGAGATGATTCGATTTTAATTCCAAGTAGTTGTGAAGCTACTTGTTCTGCATCTTTACCTTGAAACATAATTTTTTTAGAACGATAAATTTGTACTTGAGTACTTTTAATTTTTTTTCGTGCAATGGTACCATTAGGAAGACCAGTTGTTTCCATGTTATATTGATTAATTAAATGATTGATGGTTTGCGTGTCTATTACTTTAACGATATTTCCCACAATGTATATCCTGCCTTTAATATATTTTCTTAGTTAAGATTATCATAATTTTTTGGTTAAAACGAATATTCTATTGGGAAGTTAGTGGATTATCATACACAAATGAACATATGTCATGTATAATATATTATGATTAAGTATAGAATAATCCATTTATAATTTGAACAGGGGTAGTATAATGAGTGAAAACAAAAACAGAGTAACAGTAGTTATAAATGATCAACATTATACAATAATTGGAGAAGACGATCCATCTCATATTCGTTATGTAGCTGGTAGAGTAGATGAGAAGATTAAAGCATTGGGTCAATTAAATGCTGGGTTGGATACAACACGTAAATCAGTTCTCACCGCTGTAAATGTGATGCACGAGTATGTTAAATTGGAAGAAGAGAATGAAAAGCTCCAAGAAGAAATAAAACAATTAAAAAATAAAGGAAATTTAGAATGATTACATTACTAGTTATTATATGTTTAATATTAGGTGTCATCATTGGTTATAGAAGAAGTTTGGTATTAGAGTCTTTACATGCTATAAGTACAATTTCTGCACTTGTAGTAGCAGTAATTTGCTATGCGCCATTTAGTAAGCAATTACATCTTTTACTTCCTTATCCAAGTGCATCTACTGAAGGTACTAATGCAATATTTAAAAATATTAATAATGAGGATGCATTTTATAATATTATGGCAATTCTCATTTTATTTGTTTTGACTAAAATAATTTTACAAGTAATTTCTACTGTATTTGATTTTTATCATCAAATGGAATTCGGTGGTAAGTATGCGCAATACTTTGCTATGGTACTTGGTTTTATAGAAACATATATTATCGTGATTATAATACTTGCTACTGTTGCAGTGATACCTATACCTATGTTTATAGAAGCTTTACACCAATCTTCTGTAGGGAATCTTGTATTAACAAAAACACCATTCTTATCTGATTTGTTAGTAAATTGGCTTTCAAATTAATTGAATCATATTGAACTAAGTCATGGGCCAACCTATGACTTTTTTTACGGAGGAATAGATATGTTAACGAAAAAAGATATAGTGAAAATGCTTGAGACAATTGCAGTATATATGGAAATTAAAGGGGAGAATCCTTTTAAAGTATCAGCATATAGAAAAGCTAGTCAATCCTTAGAAACTGATGAAAGAACGATACAAGAAATTGACGATGTCACAACACTGAAAGGAATAGGTAAAGGTGTTGGAGATGTAATTAATGAATATTTAGAAACAGGTAAACAAAGTTATTTAGATGAACTTAAAGAAGAAATACCGGAAGGCTTGATTCCGCTTTTAAAAATTCCAGGTCTTGGCAGTAAAAAAGTCGCAAAATTATACAAAGAATTAAATATAAAAAATAAAGAAGATTTAATAAAAGCTTGTGAAAATAATGAAGTCTCAGCTTTACCAGGTTTTGCTAAAAAAACGGAACAGAAGTTACTAGAAGAAGCTAAAGTTCTAGGACAAAGACCTGAACGTTATCCAATCAATACAATGATTAAAGCACACGAAGTGATTAATCGCTTTTTAGATGATATTGACGGCATAATTGAATATCATGTTGCGGGTAGTTTCAGAAGAATGAAAGAAACGAGCAAAGATTTAGACTATATTATTTCTACTGAAAATGAGATGGATGTTCAACAAGCGCTTTTACAATTCCCAGACATACAAGAACAAATTGCTGTAGGTAAAACTAAAGTCTCATTAGATATATTAATTGAAGATGATGTAATAGGTGTAGACTTCAGAATGATTAAGCCTGAAGCTTTCTACCATACTTTGCAACATTTTACAGGTTCAAAAGATCATAATATAAGAATTAGGCAATTGGCTAAAGAAAGAAATGAAAAAGTAAGTGAATATGGTATTGAAGAAAGTAACGGTAATATAATTACTTATGATAATGAAAAATCTATTTATGATCACTTCAATGTACCGTATGTTCCTCCAACTATGCGTGAAGATGGTACAGAATTTGATAAAGATATTAGTGATATTGTTCAATTAAGTAATATCAATGGTGATATCCATATGCATACAACTTATAGTGATGGTGCCTTTAAATTAGAAGAGATGATAGAAGCTGCGATAGAGAAAGGTTATCAATTCATATGTATAACTGATCATTCTAGAAGCCTTGCAGTAGCTAACGGATTATCTATAGATCGACTTTTAGAACAAAATGAAAAAATCAAACAATTAAACGAAAAATATAAAGAAATTGATATCTATAGTGGTACAGAAATGGACATTAAACCAGATGGTACTTTAGATTATCCTAACGAAGTATTAAAAGAATTAGATTATGTAATTGCTGCCATTCATCAAAGCTTTAATCAAACTGAAGAAGAAATTATGAATAGGTTAAGAAATGCATGTGAGAACCCATATGTAAGACATATAGCTCATCCTACAGGCCGTATTATAGGTAGAAGAGATGGTTATAAAGTTAATATTGAACAACTTATTGAGATGGCTAAAAAAACAAATACTGTTTTAGAATTAAATGCAAATCCACAAAGATTGGATTTAAATGCAGAAGTATTAAAAAAACATCCTGATTTAATGATTACTATTAATACAGACGCTCATCATATCGATCACTTTGATTTTATGAAATATGGCGTCGGTACTGCACAAAAAGGATGGGTCAAAAAAGACCAAGTTATAAATACTAAAGATCGTGATTCATTTAAAGAATGGATTCGTTCTAATAAATAATGTACAAATAGAAGAGGGAAGATAAAATGAATGAAAAAACATTAAAAGTTCTTGAATATCCCTTAATTATTCAAAAATTGTCAGCTCATGCTACAAGTGACATTGCGACACGCTTAATTGAAGAGCTTAAACCAAGTGATGATTATGCATCTGTTCAACATAGTTTAAATGAAACGGATGAAATGACACAAATATATAATAAACATAGGGTGCCAGGATATTCAGGATTACAAGATATTAAATCTCTTGTAAGAAGGTCTGAAATAGGAAGTTTATTAAATGTCGAAGAACTTAATCAAATTAAAAGAAATATACAAGTTCAAAATAGATTTAAAACATTTTATGCAAGCATTGTAGAAGAAGATGAAGATATTCTGTATCCAATAATAGACGAACAAGTTTCTCGATTACCGGTGCTCAGTGAATTGTTAAATCAAATAAATGAACAATGTGATGAACATGACTTATTTGATACGGCTAGTCCTAAATTAGCGGAATTGAGATATCAAATTAAAAAAACGAACGACCGTATTAAATCAAAATTGGAACAAATGGTAAGATCTCAATCGAATCAGAAGAAATTATCAGATTCGATTGTTACAGTGAGAAATGATCGACATGTATTACCTGTTAAAGCTGAATACCGTCAAGATTTCAGTGGTATCGTACATGATCAATCTGCATCCGGCCAAACTTTATATATAGAACCTAGTGCAATTGTTGAAATGCATAATCAGATTGCACAAGTTAAAGTGAAAGAAAAAGAAGAAAGAGATAGATTGCTATATATTCTTACAGAACTAGTTAGCGGTGTATCTTATGAATTACTAACAAGCACAGAAATAATGGGTCATTTAGATTTTATAACTGCTAAAGCCAAATTTGGTACGACTATAAAAGCAACAAAACCTATTCTTTCTGAAGATAGAGCTATATATTTACCTAAAGCAAGACATCCACTAATCAATGAAAATGAAGTGGTTAGCAATACGATTGAATTTAAGGAAGATATAAATGCTGTTATTATAACTGGTCCTAATACAGGCGGTAAGACAGTAACTTTAAAAACAGTTGGTTTGATCACATTAATGGCGCAATCTGGTTTATTAATTCCAACTTTAGACGGTTCAATCATTACAATATTTAAAAATGTATTTTGTGATATTGGTGACGAACAATCTATAGAGCAATCTCTATCTACTTTTTCATCACATATGAAGAATATTGTTAATATTATCGAGCACGCAGATAAAGATTCATTAATCTTATTTGATGAGCTTGGGGCAGGTACTGATCCAAGTGAGGGTGCTGCATTAGCGATGAGTATATTAGATTATACAATTGAAAGAGATGCATTAATAATGGCTACAACACATTATCCAGAACTTAAAGCTTATAGTTACAATAGAGACAAAGTGATGAATGCAAGTGTGGAATTTGATGTAGAGACTCTAAAACCAACTTATAAATTATTAATGGGTATACCGGGAAGATCTAATGCGTTTGAAATTTCGAAAAAACTAGGATTAAAAAATGAGTTAATTAATCATGCTAAATCGCTAATTGGTCAAGATGAGAAAGAAATTAATGTCATGATTGAGTCGTTAGAAAAGAATGCTAAAACAGTGGAAAACGATAGAATTGAAGTGGAAAAATTAAAACAAGAATCACAAGAACTACATCAATCACTATCTCAAGAGTTACAACGTTTTGAAAAATTCAAGACCCAATTAATGGATGAAGCACGCAATAAAGCAAATCAAGAAGTGAAACAAAAAACTAGAGAAGCAGAAAACATTTTACAAGAATTGCGAGATATGAGAGATAAATCTGGCGCTGAAGTAAAAGAACATGAATTAATTGAACGCAAAAAACGTTTAGATAACCAATATACTGCAGAATCCATTAAACAGAATGTACAGAAAGAACGTCATGATAAAATAGAAGTAGGTGACGATGTTAAAGTATTATCGTATGGACAAAAAGGTGAAGTCATTGATATTGCTAGTGATGAGGAAGCGATTGTTCAGATGGGTATTCTCAAGATGAAAATAGAAATTAAAGATTTAGAGAAACTAGATAAGAAAAAACAACAACCACAAAAAGTCGTGCCAAGAACCAATAGATCTACTATAAAAATGGATTTAGACTTACGTGGTTATCGTTACGAAGAAGCTATGATAGAATTAGACCAATATCTTGATCAAGCAGTTTTATCAAATTATGGTACAGTAAATATTATTCATGGTAAAGGTACTGGTGCGTTACAAAAAGGTGTGACAGAACATTTGAAACGACATCGTTCAGTCGACAACTTTAGGACAGGTATGCCTTCAGAAGGTGGATTTGGTGTTACTGTAGTGACATTGAAATAAGGAGGAAACATATTGGATAATTTTGATATGTATAAGCTTGCTAAAGTATTAATCGTTATTTCTGCTTTAACATTTATAGCAGGTATCGCTTATTTAATTTTCTTATAAGGAGAAGTGTCATGATAAAAACTAATATAGAACAAAATGTTTTGTTTATTGAACTTAATAATGGCCCTGTAAATGTTTTGAACGAAGCGGTTTTAAATCAAATTATAGGAGCTATAGAAGAAATAGGATTTGGCAATGATGTTAAAGTAATAGTAATTAAAGGGAATGAGAAATGTTTTTCAGCTGGAGCAGATATCAAATCATTCCTTGAACTATCCAAGCATGAAAGGTTAAATTTAGCTTCGACAAGTGCAAAACTATTTAGATTGATTAAAACATGTCACAAACCAGTAATTAGTTCTATTCACGGCGTATGCTTAGGCGGAGGTTTAGAATTGGCTTTAGCATGTGATATGAGAATTATAACGAATGACACTAAAGTAGGGTTACCAGAAGTTAATTTAGGTATTTTTCCTGGATTTGGTGGTGTGAGAAGGCTATCCGCAATGATAGGTCAACATAAAGCACTTCAAATCGCATTAACTGGAGAAATGATAAAGCCTGAAGATGTATCACATTTATTTAATGATATTGTTGAACAAAATGAATTAGATAATGTAATGAAAGAGTTAGCCTTTAACATAGCGAGTAAATCATCAGATTCTATTAAAGTAATTAAGCAAATGTCTAATCTGGATATATCATTAGAAAGTGATCAAATTGAGGAAAGACATTTTGTAGATATCATTGAAACAGAAAATGCTCAAGAAGGAATTGACGCTTTTATTTCAAAAAGAACACCTAATTTTAAGTGATTGATTAACAGTACATCATGAAGTACAATACAGTGTGAGCAAACAACATGCATCGGTCTATGAACCGTGCTATACTCACTATATCATTAATTATCAAGGAGGATATTTCCTATGGCATTAGTAAAAGCAACTGATTCAAACTTTGACGAACAAATTAAAGAAGGCGTTAATTTAGTAGATTTCTGGGCACCTTGGTGTGGACCTTGTAAAATGATTGCACCAGTATTAGAAGATTTAGCTAAAGACGTTGAAGGTAAAGCAAATATAGTTAAATTAGATGTTGATGAAAACCAAGAAACAGCAGCTAAATATGAAGTGATGAGTATTCCTACATTAATCGTATTTAAAGACGGCGAACCTGTTGATAAAGTTGTAGGTTTCCAACCTAAAGAACAACTAGAGCAAGTTTTAGCTAAACATTATTAATCTTAAATCCAATCATCAGGCTGGGACATTAATCAATGTCTCAGCCTGATTTGTTATATTGGCAATAGATGACTGACTGGCTTACTAATGCGTTCCATTAACGTTTTATCAATACTAGTTAGAATTGCTAGAGTGGGAGTATGAAATCTTATTTAAAAATTAGATTTTTATCCTACTCTTTTTACATTGTAAATAGAACGTATGTTTTGGTAGGCAGACGATTTATTGATATAATAATATTAAAAAGTTATAAAGGTAGGTGAATTTTGTGGAAGACTACCAAAAGAAAATTAAACAAAAACTAGAAGTTATACCTACAGAACCTGGTTGTTATATTATGAAAGATAGACACAATTCAGTAATATATGTTGGTAAAGCTAAACGTTTAAGAAATAGGGTTAGAAGCTATTTTACGGGAGCACATGATGAAAAAACAACACGTTTAGTCGGGGAAATAAGAGATTTCGAGTTTATCGTAACTTCTAGTGAAATAGAGTCTTTGTTACTAGAATTAAACTTAATTAAGAAGCATCAACCACGATATAATATTTTATTAAAAGATGACAAGAGTTATCCATTTATTAAAATAACAAATGAAGAACATCCACGTTTACTCGTAACACGCACAGTAAAGAAAAATTCAGGTAAATATTTTGGCCCTTATCCAAACGCATATGCAGCACAAGAAACTAAAAAGTTATTAGACAGAATATATCCACTTAGAAAATGCGTTACAATGCCTAATAAAGTTTGTCTTTATTATCATATCGGTCAATGTCTAGGTCCATGTGTTTATCCGGTTGAACAAGCTCAATATCAACAAATGATTAAAGAAATTACTGACTTTTTAAACGGTGATGATAAAACGATAGTGAATGATCTACACGATAAAATGAATGCAGCAAGTGAAGCATTAAAATTTGAAGAAGCAAAAGAATTTAGAGATTTAATTAAGCATATTGAAATGTTGAATTATAAACAAAATATGATGTCAGCTGACATGACAATGCGAGATATCTTCGGTTATTCAGTAGATAAAGGTTGGATATGTATCCAAGTATTTTTCATTAGACAAGGTAAACTAATTGAAAGACAGGCTTCTATGATTCCAATTATTCAAACTGCTGAAGAAGAATTCTATACATTTATTGGTCAATTTTATACGTTGAACCAACATTTAACACCGAAAGAAATTCACATTCCAAAAAATCTAGACAAAAAAACAGTAGAGTCTGTTGTTGATTCAAAAGTTATTCAACCACAAAGAGGTAAGAAGAAAGAAATGGTAGATTTAGCAATTAAAAATGCTAATATTTCATTAAATAATAAATTCGAATTAATTGCTAAAGATGAATCTAGAACAATTAAAGCTATTGAGGATTTAGGAGATTCAATGGGGATACAAACACCTATTAGAATAGAAGCTTTTGATAATTCTAATATACAAGGTGTTCATCCTGTTTCTGTTATGATTGCTTTCGTAGATGGAAAACCAAGCAAGAAAGATTATCGAAAGTATAAAATTAAAACAGTTGATGGACCCGATGATTATAAATCAATGCAAGAAGCAGTTCGAAGACGTTATACGAGAGTATTAAAAGAAGGTTTACCAATTCCTGATTTAATTATAGTCGATGGTGGTAAAGGACACATGTCTTCAGTAAGAGAAGTTTTAGAAAATGAACTAGGCTTAGATATTCCAATAGCAGGGCTTAGCAAAAATGATAAACATCAAACTTCTGAGTTATTATATGGTACGCAAGCAGAAATTATACCACTAAAGAAAAATTCTCAAGCTTTTTATTTATTACAAAGAATTCAAGATGAAGTTCATAGATTTGCTATTACATTCCATCGATCAACAAGACAAAAAACTTCTTTAAAATCTGTATTAGATGAAATAGAAGGTATAGGACCAAAACGAAAACAAAATTTATTAAAACATTTTGGTTCAATTAAAAAAATGAGAGAATCTAATGAAGAAGAATTTATGAAAATTGGATTGCCTCAGAAAGTCGCCCACAACCTAAAAGTAAAACTTGATAGTAAAGAGTAATATTACAATAGAAAATCCAATTATATGGGTATGAGAATAATTCTCATACCCAAAATCTTATGTAATAATGTTACAATATACATGTAATGCTCATTGTGTTTTTTTTAATACACATGTAATCGTTTTCAGTTATAAAAGAAAATATAGACACAATCGAGTTATAGATTAAAGTTAGGGGGGACTTCTTTTGGCGTCAAGCGAAAATCAGTTTATTTTACGTCGTATCCATTCAATGTTAGGTGTAATTCCTATAGGAATATTTTTGATTCAGCATTTGGTAATTAACCATTTTGCAACTATTAGTCCAGAGGCATTTAATAAAGCTTCAGACTTTATGTGGCATTTACCATTCAAAATCGTTTTAGAAGTGGTAATAATTTATATTCCTATATTATTCCACGCTATATATGGATTATACATAGCGTTTACAGCTAAAGAAAATGTAGGCAGACAATCATTATTTAGAAACTGGATGTTTTTATTCCAACGTATAACAGGTGTTATCTCGTTTATATTCATTGCTGTACACGTTTATCAAACGCGTATACAGGCAGCATTAGGACATCATATTGATTTTGATATGGTTTCAGATATATTATCTAATCCTATTTCAGTAACGTTATATGTTATCGGCGTATTAAGTGTTATATTCCATTTCTCAAATGGTTTATGGTCATTCTGTATCACTTGGGGGATCACACAATCGCCTAAGTCACAACGCTATATGACTTATGTAACATTATTCGTATTTATCGTTATTAGTATTATTGGCTTAAGAGCTATATTCGCGTTCGTATAAGATTTATACTTTTTAGGGGAGTGACAATTTTTATGGCAAACAACAAAATTATTGTTGTCGGTGGTGGTTTAGCTGGTTTAATGGCAACAATTAAAGCTGCGGAAAAAGGTGCACATGTTGACTTGTTCTCATTAGTACCAGTTAAACGTTCACACTCTGTTTGTGCTCAAGGTGGTATTAATGGTGCAGTTAATACTAAGGGTGAAGGTGACTCTACATCTATTCACTTCGATGATACTGTATATGGTGGGGACTTCCTTGCTAACCAAACACCGGTTAAAAGAATGACTGAAGCAGCACCAAGTATTATCCACTTATTAGATAGAATGGGCGTAATGTTTAACCGTACACCTGAAGGTCTTTTAGACTTCCGTAGATTTGGTGGAACATTATATCATAGAACAGCTTTTGCTGGTGCAACTACAGGACAACAATTACTATATGCATTAGATGAACAAGTTAGAAGATTCGAAGTACAAGGTTTAGTAACTAAATACGAAGGCTGGGAGTTTTTAGGCATTGTTAAAGATGACGAAGATGCAGCTCGCGGTATTATAGCTCAAAACTTAAAAACTGCTAAAATAGAATCATTTGGTTCAGACGCTGTTATTATGGCAACAGGTGGACCTGGTATTATCTTTGGTAAGTCAACAAACTCAATGATTAATACTGGTTCAGCTGCATCTGTTGTTTATCAACAAGGTGCTAAATACGCGAATGGTGAATTTATCCAAATTCACCCTACAGCAATTCCGGGCGATGATAAATTAAGATTAATGAGTGAGTCAGCTCGTGGTGAAGGTGGCCGTATTTGGACTTATAAAGACGGTAAACCTTGGTATTTCTTAGAAGAAAAATATCCTGACTATGGTAACTTAGTACCACGTGATATCGCAACTCGTGAAATATTTGATGTATGTGTAAACCAAAAATTAGGTATTAATGGCGAAAACATGGTATACCTAGATTTATCACATAAAGATGCTCATGAGTTAGATGTTAAACTTGGTGGTATAATTGAAATATATGAAAAATTCACTGGTGACGACCCTCGTAAAGTCCCAATGAAAATATTCCCAGCTGTTCACTATTCAATGGGTGGCATATGGGTAGACTTTGATCAAATGACCAATATTAAAGGTCTTTTCGCTGCAGGAGAATGTGACTTTTCTCAGCATGGTGGTAACAGATTAGGCGCTAACTCGTTATTATCTGCAATTTATGGCGGTATGGTAGCTGGTCCTAACGCAATGGAATACGTTAAAAATATCGAAACTTCATATACAGAGTTAGATGAAGAATTATATCAAAAACGTATTGACGAAGAACAAGAAAAATTCGATCACTTATTAAATCTAAAAGGTACTGAAAACGCATATAAATTACACAAAGAGCTAGGCGAAATTATGACGGCGAATGTAACAGTTGTACGTCATAATGACAAACTGTTAGAAACAGATAAGAAAATAGTAGAATTAATGGAAAGATATCAAGATATTGATATGGAAGATACGTCAACTTGGAGTAACCAAGCTGTATTCTTTACGCGTCAATTATGGAACATGTTAGTGCTTGCTAGGGTTATTACAATTGGTGCATACAACCGTAATGAATCTCGTGGTGCACATTACAAACCAGAATTCCCTGACCGTAATGATGAAGAATGGTTAAAAACTACAATAGCACAATTCAGAGGAGCTGAAGAGGCACCTGAATTTTCATATGAAGATGTTGATATTAGTCACATTGAACCTCGTAAACGAGATTACTCACAGAAATCTAAAGGAGGTAAATGATAATGGCAGACTCTCAAACAGTTGAACAAAATGCACAAGGACAAAATCAAGAAGACAAAACAATTACATTAATCATAACTCGTCAAGAAAATGACAAATCACAGTCATATGACGAAAAGTTTGTGATTCCATATAGACCAAACATGAACGTGATTGCAGCATTGATGGAAATCCAAAGAAATCCTGTTAACTCAAAAGGTGAGAAAACGACACCTGTGACATGGGATATGAACTGTCTTGAAGAAGTATGTGGTGCATGTTCCATGGTTATTAACGGTAAAGCGCGTCAATCATGTTCTGCAATAATTGATCAATTGGAACAACCTATAAAGCTTGAGCCAATGAAAGCATTCCCAGTAGTTCGTGATTTACAAGTAGATCGTTCTCGTATGTTTGATAACTTGAAAAAAGTACAAGCTTGGGTTCCAATCGATGGTACTTACGATTTAGGTCCTGGACCTCGTATGCCTGAGAAAAAACGACAAACAGCATATGAATTATCAAAATGTATGACATGTGGTGTTTGTTTAGAAGTATGTCCTAACATAAACGTAAATAATAATTTTATGGGGGCACAAGCTATTTCTCAAGTACGTCTTTTCAACTTACATCCAACAGGTAGTATGACAAAAGACGAAAGAATTAAAGCGTTGATGTCTGACGGTGGTATTCAAGAATGTGGTAGTTCACAAAACTGTGTGAATGCTTGTCCGAAAGGTATCCCATTAACTACATCAATTGCTTCAATGAACAGAGAAGCAACATTCCAAATGTTTAAATCATTCTTTGGTTCAGATCACCAAGTATATTAATATTATATATTAGTGCTGTGACATCATTGTCCAGTTTATATAAGCCAGTAAAAATTCTTGTATTTTTGAATTTTTACTGGCTCTTTTTATGCTTTAATATAAGGATGTTTATCTATACTAATAAGGCTTAATCAACGCATTTCATTAACTTCAAGTTATTTGATATGTTATTATAAAGTGTATAAGTAAGAAGTTGAAAAGAGGTACCATCGATTATGGAAGATATTACGAAACAGATTGAATATTCTCTAAGACATATTGTAGAAAGAACAAAATATACAGCGAGAACACAATTAAAACTTTATGATATTTCACCACCACAATTTATAACATTGCAATGGTTATATGAAAATGAAAATCTTACTATAGGTGAATTATCTAAAAAATTATTTTTAGCATATTCTACGACAACAGACATCATTGATAAATTAGAAAAGAAAGAGTTAGCAATGAGGATTCAATCTGTTGATGATAAAAGAGTTTTCCATGTTAAATTACTAGAAAAAGGCGAGCATTTAATTGACGAAGTGATTCACGCAAGACAAAGATATACTGAAGAATTATTGTCTGTTATGAATGACGAGGATAAAATCAAATTTAATGAAGCTTTAGATATCATGTTAAAAAGAATGAGAAGTGAAGACCAATGAACAAACCAATAGGCGTGATAGATTCAGGAGTCGGAGGCTTGACAGTAGCTAAGGAAATTATGAGACAATTACCAAATGAAACAATATATTATTTAGGTGATATTGGTAGATGTCCTTATGGTCCGAGGTCGAGAGAAGAAGTCAAAGAGTTTACTATACAGCTTGCTAATTTTTTAGTTAAAAAAGATATTAAAATGTTAGTTATAGCGTGTAATACAGCTACAGCTGTAGCATTAAAACCTTTACAGGAATTACTGTCTATACCAGTTGTAGGTGTAATAGATCCTGGTTCAAGAACTGCTATAATGACAACAAAAAATAATCGTGTTCTTGTATTAGGTACTGAAGGTACTATTAAATCTGAAGCATACAGAAGAAGTATTAAGACTATAAACCCTCAAGTAGAGGTAAAAGGCATTGCTTGTCCAGGATTTGTACCATTAGTTGAACAGATGAGATATAAAGACCCGACGATTACAAGTATCGTTATCCATCAGACATTGAAACAATGGAGATATGATGATTCAGATACAGTAATTCTAGGTTGTACACATTATCCATTGATTTATAATCAAATCAATCAATATTTTGATGGTGAAAAGTCTGTTATATCATCTGGTTTAGAAACAGCAAGGGAAGTAAGTGCGTTGTTAACTTTTAGCAATGAACATTCTTATTATACGCCAAACCCACAGCACAAATTCTTTGCCAATGGTGATGTTGAGCACATTACACGAACGATAACAGAATGGTTACATATAGAAAATGTAGAAGTAGAAAGAATAACATTGTAAGGGGAGACTACTATGAAAGACATTATAATAGCATCAAATAATAAAGGTAAAATTGAAGATTTTAAAGCGATATTTCCTAAAGCAAATGTGACAGGTATATCAGAAATTGCACCAGATTTTGATGTAGAAGAAACAGGTACAACTTTTGAAGAGAATGCTATCTTAAAATCAGAAACAGCTTCTAAAGCATTAAATAAAATTGTGATAGCAGATGATAGTGGATTGTCCGTTGAAGCTTTATACGGTGAGCCAGGTATATACTCAGCACGTTACGCTGGTGAACCTAAAGATGACCAAGCTAATATTGAAAAATTATTATCTAACTTAAAAGATAAAGAAAATAAAAATGCTGAATTTATATGTGCTATTGCTGTAAGTGAACCAGGAAAAGATACAGTAACTTATGTAGGAAAAGTACAAGGAGAAATAATAGATGAACAAAGAGGAGAGAATGGATTTGGTTATGATCCAATATTCTTTGTGCCATCGTTAGATAAAACTATGGCAGAGTTAACTGCAGCTGAGAAAAGTGCAATTAGCCATAGAGGAAATGCTATTAAACTTATGAATGAAGATATAGGGGAGCGATTTCAATGAAATGGATAATTGTTAGTGATAATCACGGAGAACAAGGTATACTTCATGAATTATATGACTATCATAAAGATGCAGATTTATTTTTACACTTAGGAGATTCTGAATTTAATTATGATGACAGTGAATTAAGTTTATTCAAGCGTGTAAAAGGGAATTGTGACTTTGACCCTCAATTTCCAATAGAAAATAGTGGAGAAATAGACAATATTAAATATTTCTATACACACGGGCACAGATATGATATTAAATCAAATAGAGAAGTTTTAAGTGCACATGCAGCAAATGAAGGTGCTCAATTTGCATTTTATGGTCATAGTCATGTTGCATTATGTGAATCTATAAATGGAGTATATTGTATTAATCCTGGTAGTATATCGCAAACTAGAGGAGATTGGGAAGAAACATATGCGATTTTAGAATTCGATGAAAAAAGAGAAAATGTAAATTTATCATTCTTAAATAGAGATCATAAAGAACTAGAAAAACAATCACTAGCTCTGTAATATACTTTAAAAAGATATAATATGATTTGTAAAAATTTAGTATAAATGAATAGTTATAAATAAAACATGAGATATTCAAGAGAATATCTCATTTTAATTACAATTAAAGAATAAACTTTCATTTGTAAAATAAATGTTTTATAATATGACTATTAATTCACAGTATATTTAAAAGATTTACAATTAATCAAAATCGGGAGCGGGTATAAATGGAAAGAACGCGTGTAACATCACTTATAAACAATGAAAAATTTTGTATAAATAAAGGTGAAGAAGATGAAGTACATCGTAATGAAAATATATACGTATTAAGCGCTTATGGACTTGTACATGCAAGTATAGTAGAAATCTTTGAAGATCAATCAATTTGCAGAGCAGATAAAGAAAATACAGTTAAAATAAATGATATCGTACTAACAGATTAATAAAAAAATCAAAATTTCACAAAAAGAGTGTAATAATACCTCGAAAGCGATTTAATAAACCTTTTTCTTTTTAAAAAGTATTGATTAAACTGCAGCAATTAGATATAATTATTCTTGTGTTAATAAATGAGTTAATAAATGTCCTGGTAGCTCAGTAGGATAGAGCAACGGCCTTCTAAGCCGTCGGTCGGGGGTTCGAATCCCTCTCAGGACGTAATTTGCCTATTTCCCGTTGTATCTCGTGTCTATAAACGTTGATATGACGGGATTTCTTTATATATGGATATACCTCGTTATATTCGGTAACTACACCAGAACTACACCAAAACTACACCAAGCTATAAAACTTTTAAGGCTTCTACTGCCTTTTTATTCTCTTCTTCGAAACTTTCTTCTAGTAGGTGCGAATACACTTCTAATGTTACTTTTATATTTTTATGGCCTAACCTTTTAGAAATATAATGTATAGATACGTCTTTGGATAACAAATAAGAGCAGTGAGTGTGCCTTATAGCATGTGTTGTAATTTGTTTAATACCTAATCGCTCACAATAGCCTTTTAAAGCCTTGTTTACTGCATTAGTACTTATACCATTACTGAATACATAACCGTCCATTGTAGCTGGTCTATGTTCCAATACTTTATATATATGGTCCATATCTTTTTTTGATACTTCTACTGTTCTAGGTGATGTAGTTGTTTTCTGTTCATTGATATAAATCGTTCTTTTGAATCTATCTATATAATCATATTTCAGATTGATAGCGCCGGAAATTCTACAACCAGTAACGACCATAATAAATAGTACTAATGATGAATCAGTATATTTTGTTTTCAATTCTTTCTTTAGATCTGAATATTGTTTTAAAGTAATAAATTTATCATCCTCATGTTGTGATTGGTTTTTACCAACATATTTTATTTTATATGTGAAGTTCTTTTTAAGTATTCCTTCATATATAGCATCATCTATTGAACTTCTTATTTTTCCATTCAATTTTCTAACTGACTCATCTGTATGTGTTTTAGCGAATTCATTTATAAATTTTTGATATTTCACTTTAGTAATATCTTTTAAAGGTGTTCTACCAATAGTAGCATTCTCTAAATGGTTCATTATTGTTGTGTATGATACATACGTTTTTTTACTCACATTTGGTTCCTTGTAAGTTTCAGCCCATTCTTTGAAATACTTGTGCAAAGTTACGTTATTGTCAAATTGAAAACCATCTAGTAAATCATTCTTAGCCTTTGTTTCAGCTTCTACTGCTTCACGTTTAGTTGTAAAGCCACTCTTTCTATATGTTTTGCCTTCGTGACCAAAAGCATATTGCCATGTACCACGTTCTTTTCTTTTTGTTACTGTCATTTCACGCCACCCTTTCTTAGTACAACTTGTACTGCTTCCTTAATATGGTCTGGTACAGGATAAGTAGCTGGATCTATCTGTTCACCATATTTGTTAAATACTCGAACCTTTTGTTTTAGCTTTGGTATCTTTTTCATAATTACACCTCCTTATAATAAAACCTCACGTGTTAGGTGAGGTGGTTTATTAATCTATTTTTGCTAATTCTTCTTCCATTTCTTCTTCAGTCATTAAACCAGCATCTATCCACGATTGGTATCTCTCTGCCATTTGGTCTTTTTTAGTTTCACCATTTTGGATTCCTTTAGAACTTTCATATGCAGCTTGTGCTGAACCTTCTGATACTGTTCCTTGTGGTATTACACCGTTAGAAACTGCACTGTTATATGCTTGAACCTTTTGTTCTTCACTAAAGTTACCGTTTAAAACGTTTTGCAACTGTACTTCATCAGTAATATTTGAAGTATTTACTTCTTCTTGCACAGGTTGTTGCTCTTGTGTTTGTTCTTCTGCTGTTTCTTCTTCAACTGATTGTGGCTCTTCTGTCGTATTTTCTTCTGTTGATTCTTCTTCAGTTTTCGGCTCTGATTTTTCAGTAGTTTCCTTATCTTCTTTTTTAGTTTCTTTCTTCGTATCTTTTCTTTCTGTCTTTTTTGTAGTTTCTTCTTTAGATGTACTTTCTTCTTTTTGTCCACATGCCCCTAATACTAATAAACTTGCGAATAATAAAAATAATACTTTCTTCACTCGATACTCTCCTTTATAAAAATTATTTTTCTTCACCTAACATATCGTAAAATTGTTGAGGTATTTCATCTTGATTTCTTGTTTTAGCAATTTTATTGTCATTTATATAATAATGGAATACAACACCATCTGATACATCATATAAAGATTCTGGATTATTTGGCCAGTTATCGAAGTTGATATCATCTATTGTTTCTTTAGAAACATAAGCAACTATTGCGACTATTTTTTCTTCGTTTCCTTTTTTATCTTCGAATTCCATAACATCTTTGAAGATTGCACCATTATCTATTTTTTTGTGGTCTTTTTTAAGTTTGTTACTCATTTCCATAGAAAAATGTTTTATAGAAGAATTTTCACTGAAAGGCATTCCTCCATCTCTTTCATACACGTCATATCCATCTTGTTTGTTGTGTTTAATGCTTTCTTTCTTTTTTTCTTTTTCTTTTGGTTTTTCTTTTTCTTTCTTCTTAGGAGTAGACTTTTCTTTTGGTTTTTCTTTTTTCTCTACACTTTGTTTTGTTGGTTCTTCAGATTGCTCATCTTCACTATCAGAAAAATTAGCAACTATAACTAAAACAATAATTGCACCAGTTACAAACCATCTAGTTTTATTATTCCATTTTTTAGAAACCCACATAAGTATTAATCCAACTGGAAATAAAATAATTAACATCAAAATTACAAACCAATTAGAAAAATACCATTTTTCATTTTTCATTACACATTCTCCTTTGTTATGTTGAACACTTCACGTATTAGGTGAGGTATATCATCAATCTAAATTATCTATAGCGTATTGTGCTTCTTCATTTGTATATTTATCTCCAGCATCAGAAGTTAACTGGTCAAATAATTCACTATCAGACATAGGCATAATGTCTTGGTAATTTTCAGCGGCTTTTAAAGCATTTTCTTTATAGTCCGCTTTTAAGTTATCTATAGCGTATTGAGCAGCATCCTCCGGATATTGGTCCCCAGCACTTGATGTTAATTGGTCAAATAATCCAGCTTTTGACATCGGCAGAATTTCTTGATAATTTTTAGCGCTATTTAACGCATTTTTATATTCTCTACTTACTTCATCATCATTATTATTATCTTCTTCTATTGTTTCGGAAGTTTTATCACTTTCACTTTCGATAGAAGTATCTGAATCGTTATAATCAATTTCTTCATCTTCATCAACTTCTTGATTTTCTTTTTCCTCAGTACCTTTTTGAGTAGTTTCAATAGTATTGTCAGATTCCTCAAAATCATCTCCAACAAGTATTACAGCACATGCACTAAAAATAATCACTAATATGATAAAAGCTCCTAAACATCCTCCACAACCCCATAGCCATTTTTTCTTATTAGAACTATTTTTTCCTTGGTGTTCTTGGAATTGTTCTAATTCTTCCAATCGTTCTTCTTTCATTCAAGATTCTCCTTTACTTTATATTTATATATTCAAACACCTGTAAAGGTTCGAATTTAACAACATAACCTTCATGATAGGTGGATAAACCAAACTTCATTTTATAATGTTTTAGTGTTTCAATTACGCACGATTCTGTTACTTCAAAATAATTTGCAAGTTCATATAGATTGTGTACGCCATTTTTATAAGCAGAAATAATACCGTCTAATGTGATTAGTAATTCATAACCATATCGACGGGCTTTTAATTCATATTTTCTATTCATTAATATTTTTTGATTTGTAATATCACCGTACGTCAATTCATGGTGCCCGATTTCTTCTGCTAAAATTTCATGCTTTTTTATAAGATCTAATTTGCTTTTTATATAAATTGTACCATCGAAATATAATCCGCTTTGAAAAGAGGGTAATAATCCTGTTTCCTCAATTTCAACTTCAGCTTCATGGTTTATTAAAAGATTCTCATATCCCATATTATCACCCTTTTTTATAAACTTCTTCAAAATATTTAGTAATTTCAAATTCAAGAATTAATTTAGTCATTAATGGATTGCTTTCATACTCTTCTTGTAATTCTTTTATTTTATCTATTAACAAATCTTCTTTAGTTTTTCTCATCTATTTTTTCTTCTTTTAATAATTTCAATGAATTGTTTAACCTCTTCTAATTCTTCTTCTGACAATTCTTCTTTATCAAAATGAGCTGCCGCTGTATACTGTTCTTCTTGTTCATCAAATCCCATAATGTATGAAGGAGAAACTTTCAAAGCTTTTGCTAATTTTACAATCTTATCTCTCTTCATATTTTCAATATCGCCGGTTTCCCATTTTCTAACGGTTGATTTTCCAACTCCGACAATATTACCCACTTCTTCTAGCGTTAGTCCTAACTCAAGTCTTCTTGATTTTATGTCTGGTTTCATAATAATTGCCCTCCTAATTGGTATGTTTCAATTATAATATTAAAGTTTCCTAAAAGCAACACTTAAATAGGAAATAACTCAAAAAGTTTCTTTTTAAGACACTTTAGTGTTGACATCTTATTATATCAACGGTAAGATAAATGTATCCTTTAAGACACAAAGGTGGTGACAAAATGCATCCGAATAAATTAAAATCTCATATGGCTTTAAAAGGAATATCTGTAAATGAACTATTAAATCTTATTAATGAAAAAGGCGTGAAGATGTCTAGAAACTCATTTTATAGACGAATGAACAAAGTTCATGAATTCGATAGAGCGGAGATATTAGCGATAGTCGAAATATTAAAGTTATCTGAGGAAGAAATGCTAGATATTTTTTTTAAACAATAAGTGTCCTAAAAGAAACTTAAAGGTGACGGATACTGAAAAAGTAAGGAGGGATAACCAATGTATACAAAAACTTGGTGGAGCATGGAAGATTTAATGAATGAAACGGGTCGTACTAGAAATTGGGTTAAAGATAATATTTTAAAAGTACCTAAATTCAGAAAAGAAATTGAAAAGTTCGCACATTATCCAATAAACAATAATGATCAATATCGTTTCGTAGGTTCTGAAATGCGAAAGTTCTTAGAAGATAATTTCAAAGAAATATTTGAAATGGAGGCAACCAAATGAGATATACAGCAACTTTAATGAGTGAGTTTGTCATAGCACTAATCGCAATATGGATATTCGACAATATCTTCTTAGCAGGACTGATAACAGTAATGGCAACATTCCTTGTATATCACGTATGGGATTCATTCTTCAACATGATTGAGGATGAAAAATTAAAAGAAGTGGAGGGGAAGTAGGATGGAAAACAAAATAACAATGACTATAGATTCTCAAATAAATATTAAAAACCGTAACGAACTCGATGAACTGTTAGCGGCAATGCAAGAGAATGTTACGGAATTAAACGCAAATCTTGATAAGTTAGAAAACTTTAAGTTCGACATTAGTTTTGAACAAGTAAATAAGGAGGAGAAGTAAATGGAAATTAAAAAGAAAGATTTTATAGGTATGCCTGAAGGAATGGAAGGTTTTGATATTAAAAATTGCTCTATAAGTTTATCTCATGATACATGGGACGATTCATATTCCGTATCGATAAAAGGACTTAGCGGTTTTCTTTTTGTCGAAAAACATGAATACGATTTTTTATTAAAGTTATTCGAAATTAACGAAGATGAGAATAAATAAAAAACTCTCACTGTTTGCAGACAGTAAGAGTAAAACGCATTATAAATTTTACTTACTTAAATAATACAACTAATCAAGGAGGTTATCAAGTATGCATCCATTAAATGTATTGCAACGTGTGAATAAAGAAGTGTTTCAATTCTTACACTTACATGGTTACACGTTCGAATACACGATTGATAACTATTATTCAGATATAGTTATCAAAATAAGAATTGATTTCCAAGATGAAACATACAAAGACGGTTTCATACTTGATGAAAAAGAATACGCATTTTTTAAAGCACGTATTGATGAACGATTTTTAAATGAACCAGGACGTTATGAAAGAGTGATGTCGTAATGGCAAAAGAAACAATCACATATATTATTTCGAAAGATAACTTATGGGTTACGAACAGACCTTCAAAAAGTGTTCCAACAATCAAATATTCTACTTCAAAAAGTGACGCTAGGAAGTTTGATGGTTTAGACGACTTAAGTATTGATTTAACTGGTCATAGAATTTTTAAACTTACACACATTGAAATAGATGAAGAGGAGGAAATTAAACTTGAGTAATTTTAATATCAAGAATGCAAAAGATATCACATTAGATAAATCAACTTACATGATATATGCGAAGCCTGGTACTGGTAAAACTCACACATTAAATTACTTACCTGGCAGAACATTATATCTAAATGTGGATAAATCAGAAAGACCGTTGAAAGGTAACGAAAACGTAGATGTGTTGGAATTTAACACACATGATGCTTGGAAAGAATGGACGGAACTAATGAAGTGGTTTAACGATAATAAAGAAATTGTAAATCAATATGACACAATCGCAATTGATAATATTTCAGAATTATTTAGATCAATGTTGGCAAACTTAGGACGCAACGGTAAAAACGAACGTGTACCAGAGATGTCTCATTATCAAAGAGTAGATTTCTTCATTATAGATAGTTTTAGATTTTTACAATCATTAGGAAAAAGGCTTGTATTCATTGCATGGGAAACAAACTACGACTTTTACACACCTGCAGGACAACAAATAACACAAAGTGTGCCAGACGTTAGAAAAACTATTCGAGATAACATCGCTGGATTATGCCAAGTCGTTGCAAAGTTAGTATTCAATGAACAGTCCGGTAATCGTGGTTTTATTTTAATGCCTTCAAACAACGTGTTTGCTAAGAACCAACTGGATGATAGAGAGCATTGTTTACAAGAAGATTTATTCAAAATTGGTGATAGCGATGATACAACTTCGTGATTATCAAATCGAGTTAATCGATGGCGTCTATCAGTCGATGGGCAAAGGTAATAAAAATATTATGGTGCAATCTCCTGCAGGCAGTGGTAAGTCAGTCACAATGTCAGAGATTGCTAAGAGAGCAACAGACAAAGGCAATAACGTGCTATTCGTTGTGCATCGCAGAGAATTAGTAGAACAAATAAAAGGTACGTTTATAGCAAATAATGTCGATATGAACTTGTGTCACGTTGGCATGGTACAGACAGTTTCAAGACAAATAAAAAACAATAAAGTAAAACAACCATCTTTGATATTAGTTGATGAAGGACATCATGCTTTAGCAAAAACTTATCAAAATATCTTTGATGAATTTCCAGATGCTTACGTTTTATCTTTCACTGCAACCCCTTGGAGGATGAGTAATAAAGGTTTCACAGAAGTATTTCAAGATTTGATATTAGGTAAATCTGTTAAATGGTTAATTGATAACAACAGATTAGCACCATATAAGTATTATTCTGTGAATTTAATGGAAAACATTCAACTCAAACACAATGCTACAGGAGAGTTCAGTAACACATCAATTGAAGAAGCCCTACAAAAAACAATATTCGGCGATGTGATAGAGAATTATCAGAAGTTTGCAGAAGATAAAAAAACGATTGTCTACACGCACAGTGTTGAGATGAGTAAGAAAGTTGCAGATAAATTTAATGCATCTGGATACAAAGCAATGCAAGTAGACGGTAAAACGCCTAAAGCTGAACGTGAATTAGCAATGAAATTGTTCAGAAGTGGCGAAGTAAAAATATTAGTGAATGCTGAATTATATGGAGAAGGTGTGGACGTACCGGATTGTCAGTGTGTAATTCTTTTACGACCTACAGAATCACTCACACTCTTTATACAACAAACGATGAGGTCGATGCGATATCAACCTAATAAACAAGCAATCATTATTGATCACGTCGGTAATTACTCAAGACATGGTTTACCCGATAGCGAGCATGATTGGTTAGAACACTTTAAAGGTTCTGATAAAAAATCAAATCAATCAGACGGTATACCTGTTAAAGAATGTGAATCATGTTACGCCGTTATCCCATCTGCTTATACAGTTTGTCCAGAGTGTGGCGAAGAATTTAAAGCTGAAGCTACGGACTATCACATTGATGAGTCGAGAGAGTTAGAAGAAATTACAGAAGAAAATATTATTAGGTTGAATTTCAAAGAACCTAAAGATTGTAAGAACATGGAAGAATTATATCAATTAGCAAAAGATAGACAATACAAACCCGGATGGGCATATTATCAAGGGAAATTATTAAATTTAATTTAAATAAAAGGAGAAATTAATTATGACAAACTTTACTTTAGACATGAACGATACTTTTGAAGGTGGCATTAAAGACGGTAAATACGAGGTAGTTATTACTAAATTTGAGGAAAGTGCAACACAATCAGGAACAGAATTTGTAGACGTACGATTAACAGTTAGAAATGATATTGATCAACCATATAAAAATCAAATCGTATTCCATCGTATTTGGAAAGCGAAAGCGACAGGTAAATATAATATGAAATTCTTTAACACAATTGGTGCAGCAGCTCAATTACAACAAGGCAAACAATATTCATCAATCGACGAGCTATTCCAAGACTTCTTAGGTAAACCGGTATTAGTTGCAGTTAAGAATGAAACATCAGAATACAACGATAAAACATATGAAAATTTAAATGTTAAGCGTTGGGAGAAAACAAACTTCCCAGAATTAGCACACAAATTTAAAACAGAAGAAGGTTCTAATCCTTTTGCAACTCAACAACAACAAGATGATACTGATTATCCGTTTTAAGAATAAAGGAGGCACTACCAGTGTACGAAAAAATTCCATATGAATTAACAGAATTAAATCATTGGTGTTGCTTCAAGATTGAAATGGGGGCTAATGGACGTTTAACAAAGCGTCCATACAACCCTAATAATCATGAAATGGCAAAGTCCAATGATGAACGTACATGGGTGAGTTTTGAAGATGCAGTAAGTCAGTCCGGAAACTATGATGGGATTGGCTTTTTCTTTAAAGCACCATATGTAGGAATTGATATAGACGATATAGAAAATGAAGTGAAAGAATATTTAAATAATCCAGATGCAAATAACATCATTTCAGAATTTATAAATGTGTTAGAAACATATGCAGAAATATCACCATCTGGAAAAGGTATTCATTTAATTACAAAAGGTAAATTACCACCTAAAGGCAGACGTAGAGGTAACGTGGAAATTTACGATGCTGGAAGATTTTTCACTATGACCGGTAAACAAATTGGTGGTTATAACTTTATAGATGAAGATGAATACGGTCAATTAAGTTTCTTACACAATAAATACATTATGAAACCAGAAACTGAAAAGCAAACACAAAACTTAACTAAAGGTTTCGGTAACGATTTAGGTATAGAGCAAATTATTGATACTGCTAAAAAGTCTAAAAATGGTTTAAGGTTTTCCACTTTATTTGAAGGAGATTGGTCACAGTTCTATGACTCACAGAGTGAGGCAGATATGGCATTCACAAGTGACTTAGCTTTCTGGACTGCACGTGATCCATACAAAATGGATACAATATTCCGTAAGTCTGTTTTATACAGAGATAAATGGGACGAGCAACGTGGCGATGACACATACGGCAACTTAACAATCAGTAAAGCAATCGAGAGTTGTCAGAACGAATTTATACCAGAAACAACTGATACAGATTTTCAAATTTATATAATGGACGATGCAGTGAAACCAGCTAAGAAAGATAAACGCTATTCATACGATGATACGGGGAACGCAGAACGTCTTAAAGATTTATTCGGAGATAACATTAGATATAACTATACTTCCAACGCATGGATGTATTATGACGGGAAACGTTGGAAACATGATGATACAGGAAAGATGAAGATTCTAGCCGATAAAGTTGTAAATAACATGAAAAATGAAAAGTTGTTTATTGCTGAGGGTGTAGACGAAGAAGAAATGAAGAAATTCAAACACAGGCATTGGAAAGACTCTCGTAACCACAATAAGAAAGTAAACATGATGAAAGAGTGTGAACACTTACTACCTGTGCAAAACAATGATTTTGATAAAGATTTCAATCTATTCAATGTACAAAATGGTTACATCGATTTAAGAAGTGGACAGTTAATTGATCATGATAGAAATAATTTCTTTACTAAAATTTCTAACGTTGAATTTACAGACAAAGCAGACTGTCCTAAATGGGAAGAATTTTTAAACGATATTTTTCTAGGTCGACAAGATTTAATAGATTTCATTCAAAGAGCAGTTGGGTATTCATTATCTGGTTACACAACAGAGCAAGTGTTATTTGTCTTACACGGTAATGGACGAAACGGTAAATCAGTATTCATTGAGGTATTAAATGAAATATTCGGTAACTACGCAACTAACATTACACCACAAGCCATTATGGCTAGTAAAATGGGCAACAATTCTGGTCCGACACCAGAGATAGCCAAACTAGATGGCGCTCGTTTTGTGACGACTACAGAGCCTAACGAAGGCGATAGATTTGACGAAGGTTTATTAAAACAAATCACTGGTGGCGATAAAATATCAGCACGTAAATTACATGAAAATAGTTTCGAATTTACACCTCAATTGAAATTATGGATGGCTACCAATCACAAACCATATGTACGTGGTCGTGATGAAGGTATATGGAGAAGATTTGTCATTATACCTTTCGAAAAACAAATACCTTTAAACGAAATAGATAAAGATTTAACAAAGAAATTAAAGCAAGAACTACCAGCAATCATTAAATGGTGTGTGGATGGTTATCTGGAATGGCAACGAATAGGATTGTCAGAGCCAGCAATCATTAAAGAGCAGAGAGATGAGTATCGTACAGAAATGGATTCGATCGCTGCATTCATAGATGAGTGTTGTGAAGTTGGTACTACTGGAAAAATTAAAAGCAGTTTAATGTTCGCCGCTTATGACGAATGGGCGAGAGAGAACAACCAGTACAGAATGACCAATACAAAATTCGGTATTGAAATGAGTAAGAAGTTTAAAAAAATAACATCGAATGGTGTTCATTATATCGGTGTTGGATTGTTGGATGATTATAATCCTAACAAAATACAATTGAAACTTTAAAAATGGAGGGGTTGTGGAAGGGTTATGGAGTAGTTTTATAAAAACCCTTCCGTCTTAAAACCCTTGATATAACTTACTTTATTACTCTTATATTTATTAATTGGAATAGTTGGAATAGTTATATAAGAAATAAACATATATAAAAATATAAGTTATATATAGTAATACAAACTTAAAAAAGGGTTCCAACTATTAAAAACTAATCCAAACCGTTGGGAGAGTAAGAGTTAACCCTTCCAACATAATAAAATAACCTTTCCAAACCCCTCCAAAAAGGAGTAGTAAATGGAAAAATCAGAGAATTTAATACAATCAGAGATATTAATCGAAGTAAATAAACGTGGACATAGATTATGGAGAACGAACGCTGGAAAGGTAACGACTAAAGATAACAGAATAGTCAAACTAATGCCGAAAGGTTATCCAGACTTAACTGGATTTAGAAAGTCAGACGGGAAGTTCATAGTGATAGAAGTTAAAAACGCAAGAGGTCGATTAAGACCAGAACAGATTAAATTTAAAGAATTCATTGAAAAGCAACCAGTCATCTACGGTGTAGCAAGAAGTGCAGAAGAAGCAATTAAAATTATCGAGGAGTGATTAAGTGAAACAGACTGAACGACATATAGGTATGGACGTTATAGCAAAAATAAGAGTGGAAATGTATGTGCCAGCTACTAGCGATGAAGAGGCAGAGAAGTACATCGAAAATTTAGCAAAGAATAAAATGTCAGATTTGATTGAAGGCAAAATTAAAGAACTTGATCCAAATATTCTTTGGATTGATTAAAGGAGAATGAATGATGAGCTTATACAGACATTACGCACCAGTCATTGACTGGACGGAAAAGAAAACAAAGTCCGTTAAATATAAGAAAGCAGAAGTTAAACCAGTAGCAAGAAGTAAGTACTACAACACATTATTTTATTCATGTTTTAAGGGGTGGGAATGATGGCGAATAACAGTTCGAGAGAAGAATTAATTTATATGTATATTCGTTTAGCAAAGAAGAAAAGACATGCTGATGAACAAGAAATATTTGAAATGTTAGAAGAATACTGTTTACCGAAAATACACGATAGCTACACATACTATTACGAGTTGTATAAAGAACAAGCGAAAGTACCATTCAAAACGTTTTACTATCGTTACTATTATTGCCGATTTGATAAATGGGATGCGTTAACACTTAGTAAGAAAGAAGCACAACGTGTGAAAGGTAAAAGACATTCCGAATCCATGAAAAAAAGATATGCAGCTAAAAGAGAAGTGGATAACGAAACAGAAGAAGATATCATACGATTCATTAAAAATGACTTACCACTTAACCCTAGACAACTTAAATACATTGAAAGTAATACAGAGTTTGCGAAGAAACTGAAGAAAGAAGGTATATGCTGATGGAATTCAAAGCAGGCGATAGAGTGCATGTGACGAGGTTGAATACTAATGAAGTAGATTTTTATGCGACTTTAAAAGATTATAATGATGGACACCCTTTTATCTTAAGTAATTGTAGTGACGGAAGATTTGAATGTTGTTCTGTATTCAAACCAAACACAGGGGAAGTCGGATTAAATAGGTGGGACTACTACGTCCTAGCAGAAGATGAAGAAGATACGGAAGAGCCAGTTATTCAACGCACAACAGACCCAGTCAACCATCCAGATCATTATAACTATGGTGAGATTGAGATTATAGATTTTATAGAACAGGTAACTCAACACTACAATTCAGACGTCGCTTATCACATTGGTAATGCTATTAAATATCTTGCACGTAGTCCACACAAAAATGGTAAGGAAGATATTGAGAAAGCCCGTTGGTACATTGAGCGTGCATATCAGAAGTGGAGTGATTAAATGAGACTATTAGAAAGTTATCACTTATACAATTCAGAAGGTAAAAAGATGTTTACAGTGATACCTGGTAAAGATACAAACACTTTACTGGGCATGCCGCATACAGCATTTGTGAACCAAGAACACCACTTCACAGAGAGTGAGTTAAGACAATTTAAAGCAGCACATAATTTGAAGTTGGAAGAAGAACTGAATGATCAGTTAAGTATATTTGATATATAGGAGGAAACAATATGCCGACAATAAAACGAAAAGTAGAGATGAATTTACCACAGTTGATTGAGTGGTTGTTAGAAAGTGGGAAGAGTGAGTGTATTGTGATTTCAAATATGAATAATATTGTTCAATTAGAACCTTATGGGGTGATTAGATTTTCTCAAGAAAAGTTTTATCCAGAAGAAACTTTCACAGTCGAAGTCGAGGAAGAATTAACGGAAGATACAGTGATAGATGAAATGTTACTGGTTTATGATAATGGCGTCACACATATAGCAGAAAATAAGAATTTAAGTTTTATAAGTAAAAGTAATTTAAAATCTGCATACTATATGAACGATGATTTAAGACTAATATTAATTTGGCGTGACGGAAAGTTGGTGGAGTAGATGTACAAAGTTGAATACACACAATATGACATAACTAAGTTAGAGAATGAACGAGATCAGTTTCAACTAGAAAGGGACTCACTTATCAAAGATGTGGAGAAGTTGAGGGAAGAAAAGGCAGCAATAGAAATGTACTTGGATGCAATTAAAACATATAAACCAATGTATGAATGTGTGAATGATAAATATAAATACCTAACTAACTATATCAAAGATAAAGCGTTACACAATCCAAGTGTAAGTAGATACATTGATCTGGTACATGTAATAGACGGATTAGAGAGGGAATGAGTGATTATGAAGAATAGAGAATATAAAGATACTTGGCATAAACTCAAAGATGAATTAATTAGTGATTTCTACAAAGAAACTGAACGATTAGAAAGAATTTCTAAAAATCCTAATAATAAAATTTCAGCATATATTCATGGCAAAGCTGAAGGGCAAAGAAATCAAACACTTTCACACTTGATGAAAATGGAAGATTTAGACGGTACTTGTTACTTTAAAAATTTACTACATGACATGAATAGAGAGGACGCAAACAATGAATAACTTAAACATCAAATTACTATCAGATAACGCAACAACACCAACTAGAGCGAATCCTACTGATTCTGGATTAGATTTATATATATCAGAAACAGTAAGTATACCACCAAAAACAACTATGATAGTTAAGACTGATATAGCAATTGAATTGCCAGTAGGATATGAGGGACAAGTTAGACCACGTTCTAGTACATCACTTAAAACTAAATTACGTGTAGCTTTAGGAACAATAGACCAAACATATCATAAAGAGATTGGAATCATCACAGACAATATAAGTGATAAACCAATCACAGTAGAAAAAGGACAAAGATTAGCACAGTTAGTGATTGCACCAGTGCAATATCCAGATGTAAATGTAGTTAAGGAGTTCAAGTATGAATCAGATAGATCAGGTTACGGAAGTACAGGAATATAAGGATAAGGGTGGCGAAAGCTCCCTAGACATCCTAGAACGAGTGAGAGAGGTTTTGGGAAGATAACCCACACTACTAGAGGAGGAATAAGGGATGGAAATAAAATTTGCTATATTTACAAAAAATAACAAAGTAATAAGATTAGCAGAAGCAGATATGCTTGAAGACGTTGCAAATGATTTGCTAAATGATTATTCAAAAAATATAGACGATTTCCCAAATGCTGAGGATGTTTTTCATTTCTTATCATCTAAAGGAATAAATACAGCTAAAGCTACAATTAATGTAGAAGAATAATAAGGAGGACACGCAATGAAATATTTAATCACATTATCACTAGCAGCATTAACACTATACGCATTTGTTAAACGCACATATAAGTATGCGAGCGTTCAAGATACAGTAGAGCCACCAATAGATTATGAAAGTACACAAAGTTATAAGGATAGCGAAGTGTGGTTTAGTGGAGTTGGTCGATATTGATATTCGCAGCAACACTATTTGTAGTAATTGTATTAGCACTAATTATTATGGCAGTAATGGAGGAGTAATCAAATGAGTAAATTATATATGTTTAGCACGTCACACTGTACGAAGTGTCCAGAAGTTAAGGAAGCATTAAGCAAGAAGGAGGTAGAGGTAGAATATATAGATGCAGAAGAAACACCAGAACTAGCAATGAGATATTTGGTCATGAGCGTGCCGACAATTGTCAATATAGATAATGCAGATAAATACTGGGGACAGGAACAATGTTTAGCGTTTGTGAATACGTTATAGGGAGTGTGAATAACATGTGGATAATTCTAACAATACTATTAGCGATAACATGTATGTGGTTGATAAAGGTTAATAAAGATTTGGTAAGAACTAATGAGGGACTATTAAATAGATTGGTAGATAGCTTACACGACTATGTAATGTTAGAGAAAGATATAAGGAACAAGGAGGACAACGAATGACTAAGATGAAGTATGGTTTAAGATTATCAACAGTTAGAAAGTTAGAGGATGAACTATATGATTATAAGAACTATGACAAAAGACTAAATGTTTTAAGAGAAGACATATTCAATCCATGGATACCAACTGATACAAATACAGGTGGAGAACATAAACCAAGTAACGCATCTATAACAGAGATGAGAGTTACCAATTACTTAACTGATATAAGAATAGCTAGACTTAAAGAGTTGTCCATTGCAATAGAGAGAGTATACAATACTTCATCAACTAAAGAGAAAGACTTCATAAAGAACTATTACTTCGACCAGCGAGGACGTTCACACATACAGGTATGTAATGACATATTCATAGGAGAAAGAACAGGACATAGAATCAAAGCTAAGGTTATAAAGAAATTAGCAGAGGAACTAGGAGAATGGTAAGTGGCAGTTATGTGGCAGTTTTTGATACCTAATCGGTGTTATTATGATAGTGTAGAAAAGATTATAGATAACAATTAACCAAACAATTACTTACTCCTTTCTAATATTATTTAATCAGATTATCTATAGTCAATCACAAGGGTTGTACTCATTCGAGTATAGTCCTTTTGTTTTGCTTACTGAAGCTGAAGGGATTGTGATCCGTTATGTTGATAACATATCTGGACTGATGAGCCTAACTCATAAGGTGGTTGATGTATGTGTTAAGTAAACAAGAATGTAGAATCTTCTACAATGGTATGGAGTGGCGTAACATGAATAGTTATATAAAGGATAGAGATAACTATGAATGCCAAGAGTGTAAGAGAAATGGTAAGGTGTCACTCGATATATATGAGAAGAATAAGAATGACAGGAAGAAGATAAAGCTTGTGGTTCATCATATTAAAGAGTTGAAAGATTATCCAGAACTTGCGCTTGATGAAAATAATTTAGAAACACTTTGTGTTGATTGTCATAATAAAATTCATGGCAGAAATTTTAAAACAAATTTTAAATATCGAGAACCAAAATGGAAAGATGAAACTTGGTGACACCCCCGGTCTTTTAGGTTTGCCTAAAAAATTTTTGAGGGAACCGGTGGAGGGTAGTCGACTCCGTAGATTAATTAAAAATGAATATACGTTAGGGGGGTACTAATGAAAAACGAAAAAGCACTCAAAGAGTATTTACTCGGTAAAATAGAGCAAGAAAACCCTATTCAATTAGAAAAAGTGGATAGATATATAAATTTATTAAAAATATTTTATAAGCTGGATGACAACATCAAGGAACATGGAACAATGGTTGAAACCGTTAATGCCTCCCAAACGTTTCTGAAAGCTAATCCAGCTGTAGCAGAGAAGAATAAAATTAACGGTTCATTACTAGCGATTGAAAAATCGTTTGGTTTTGATAAGGAACAAGACGAAATTGTTATTCGTCGTGACTTATTAGAATGATCAATAATAAATATATTGATGAATATATCGAATTATGGGAAACAGGAAAGATAAAGTTAAATAAAGAACGTATTTTATTAATAGAATATATCAAAAAACATGTTTTAACAAATGATGATTTATATTTTGATGAAAGACAAATCGAAAATTTTATCAAGTTCACTGAAAAATGGTACTTCCCATTGCAACCATTTCAAAAATTCATAATACCTTTTGTATTTCTGTTCGAAAAAGAAGGAGACTTCTTATATTTCGAGCAGTTTTTTATTACTTTAGGACGTGGTGGAGGTAAGAACGGTTTAATCACTGCTTTATCTAACTATTTCATATCATATTTACATGGTATACCAAACTATGACATATCAGTTGTAGCTAATTCAGAAGACCAAGCAAAAACTTCCTTTGAAGAAGCTTATAACATGATTGAACGCAATGAGTTAGAAGATATGTTTTATCTTACTAAATTAGTTATAACAGATAAGGAAACTAAATCGAGATTCAGATTTAGAACTTCAAACGCTGGTACTAAAGATGGCGGACGTGAAGGTTGCGTTATATATGATGAGGTACACCGATATGAAAATAGTGAAACGGTGGATGTATTTAGTTCTGGTTTAGGTAAAGTAGAACACCCACGTGAATTCTTTATAGGAACAGACGGATATGTTCGTGAAGGTTTCCTAGATAAAATGAAGGAACGTTCATTATCACTGTTAAAAGGTGAAACAACAGACGATAGAATATTCCCATTTATATGTAAGTTAGATGATCCTAAAGAAGTTGATAATCCAGATATGTGGGAAAAGGCTAATCCAATGTTTAGTAAACCAATGAGCAAATATGCGCAAGGTTTATTTAGGAAAGTTAAAAACCAATATAACGAAATGACGTTTAGTCCAAGTAAAAGACAAGAGTTTATGACAAAACGTATGAACCTACCAGAAATTGACTTGGAGAAAGTTGTTGCACCTTGGGAAGATATATTAGCTACAAATAGAGAATTCCCAATACTTGAAAATAAACAATGCATAGGTGGTCTTGACTACGCAAGTATTAAAGACTTCGCAGCAGTTGGTTTATTATTCAGAGATGGTGATGATTACATTTGGAAAACACACTCTTTCGTAAGAAAAGGCTTTTTAGATGTTGTTAAATTAAAACCACCTATTTATGAATGGGAACGAGATGGCTTATTAACTATTGTTGATGAACCATCAATAGACCCAAGGCATATAGTAATGTGGTTTGATGAAATGCGTAAAACTTATGGTCTAGAAAAGGTTATTGCAGATAATTTTAGGATGGATTTATTAAGACCACTGTTTGAAGAATACGATATAGAAATAGAAGTGATTAAAAATCCGAGAGCTATACAGTCTTTATTAGCACCTAGAGTAGAAACAATGTTCGCTAATCATAATTTAATTTATGGCGACAATCCACTCATGAGATGGTACACAAATAATGTTGCAGTCAAAATAAAACCTGATGGCAATAAAGAATATATTAAGAAAGATGAAGTCAGACGAAAAACTGATGGGTTCCAAGCATTGGTACATGCTTTGTATCGTGCAGATGAACTATTAGAAGAAGATATTACCGACAGTTTAGACTTTCTTAACGCAATAGACTTTTAGTAAAGGAGGGGAGTAAATGGCAGGATTTTTTGAAAAGATATTTGGTCGTCATGAAGAAGCTAGTTGGATGTATGATTTAGAATTTTTTCAAGATACAACAACAAATGCTTATTTAAAGAAAATGGCGTTACAAACTAATATTGAATTTTTAGCAAGAACAATTTCACAATCAGAATTTAGAGTGATGAATAAAAATAAATCTGTTAGAGATAAAAATTGGCATAAATTAAATGTTAGACCAAATACTGATTTATCTTCATCTGATTTTTGGCAAAAAGTAGTTTATAAACTTATTTATGATAATGAAGTGTTAATTGTGATAAATGATACTAGAGATTTATTAGTAGCAGATAGTTACGATAGAAACGAATACGCACTTTATCCAGACAAGTTTAAACATGTGATGGTTAAAGATTTTGAATTTGAGCGTTCGTTTGATATGGACGAAGTAATTTATCTAACTTATAACAATGAAAAATTAAGTTCATTTGTAGAAGGTCTGTTTGGAGATTATGGCGAGATATTTGGGCGAATGATTAGTGCTCAAATGCGAAACAATCAAATCAGAGGTATTGTGAATGTCGATTCATCTAAAAAAATGGATAATGAAGAAATTGAAAAAATGCAAAGCTATGTTAATAAAATTACAAATTCGTTTAGTACAAATGCTGTAGCAGTAGCACCATTATCAAAAGGTTTTGATTATCAAGAAGTATCCGGTAATGCTAAAGCAGGTTCGGCAAGTTTTGATGATCTAACAAAGTTAAAGAAATCATTACAAGATGATGTGGCAAAAGCAATAGGTATACCTCCGGCTTTAATTAATGGTGAATTAGCAGATATGGATAACGCAATGGAATCTTATATTAAATTCTGTATTCAACCATTAATCAAGAAAATAGAGGATGAGTTGAACGCTAAATTGTTTACTGAATCTGACGTGATCAATGGCAAGTCTATAAAAGTTGTTGGCATTGACAAAAAAGACCCATTAGAACACGCTGAATCGGTAGATAAGCTTGTTTCTAGTGGTACTTTTACTAGAAACCATGTAAGAGTCATGTTTGGAGAAGAACCTTCAGAAGACCCAGATATGGACGAATATTTATTAACGAAAAACTACACACTAGCATCGGAAGGTGGTGAAAATGATGAAGATTAACGTAAAAGGCGCTATTATTTCAAACAATGACAAATGGATATATGACATGTTAGAAATGGATGCTACTTCACCAAAAGATATAGTCGATGCGCTACCTTCTAATAATGAAGATATTGAGGTTATCATCAACAGTGGTGGTGGAGATGTTTTTGCCGGCAGTGAAATCTATACAACTTTAAAAGATTATGCAGGTAATGTAAACATTAAAGTAGTTGGAGTTGCTGCAAGTGCTGCATCTGTCATAGCAATGGCAGGTAATCATATTGAAATGAGTCCTACAGCTCAAATGATGATACACAACGCTAGTACAATGGCGTTTGGTGATGATAGAGCGATGGCATCAGCAAGCGAAATGTTAAACTCTGTGAATAGAGGTATCGCAAATGCTTATATTGAGAAAACAGGAAAGTCTGAACAAGAAGTATTAGACTTAATGAACCAAGAAACATGGTTTAGCGCTCAAGATGCTGTAGATTTAGGATTTGCAGACAGTAAAATGTTTGGTGAGGATACTCCTAAATTAGTTGCAAATTCCGGTCAAATGTTATCAAATGATGCAGTGAATAGAATTGCAACGCTTATGAGTAAAACACCAGAAATCAAAATTGATGTTGACGCAATAGCAAATAAAGTAATTGAAAAATTAGATGAAAAAGAACCTAAAAATGTTGAGTCAGAGATTAGCAAAATTCAATCTCAAAAACAAACACCTAGGTTCTTTTTTTAATACACAAAAATAAGGAGGGTCATAGAATATGACTATTAAATTATCAGACGATTTTAAAACAGCTCGTCAAGAATTTTTAAATGCCATTCAAAATGGTGAATCAGAAGAAGTACAAGCAGAATTATATAGTGGAATGATTAACGAATTATTTGAAGAAGCTAGAAAGCAAGCAAAACAAGAGGCTGAAACAGTTGCTTCATTACCTACACAAGACAGTAAGTTGACTGCTCAACAACGCAAATTCTTTAATGAAATCAACACAGAGGTTGGTTATAAAGAAGAAAAATTATTACCAGAAGAAACGATTGATCGTATCTTTGAAGATTTAACGACTGAACATCCGTTACTAGCAGATTTAGGTATTAAGAATGCTGGATTACGCCTTAAATTCTTAAAATCTGAAACAAGTGGCGTAGCAGTTTGGGGTAAAATCTTTGGAGAAATTAAAGGCCAATTAGATGCTGCATTCAGTGAAGAAACAGCTATCTCTAACAAATTAACTGCTTTTGTAGTATTACCTAAAGATTTAAAAGACTTTGGTCCTGCATGGATTGAGCGTTTCGTTCGTTTACAAATTGAAGAAGCTTTTGCAGTTGCTTTAGAAGCGGCTTTCTTAAATGGTACTGGTAAAGAACAACCTATCGGGTTAAATCGTCAAGTACAAGAAGGTGTATCAGTAACTGGTGGAGAATATCCAGAAAAAGAATCAGAGGGTACATTAACATTCGCTGACCCTAAAACAACTGTTAAAGAGTTAACTCAAGTATTTAAATTCCATTCAACAAATGAAAAAGGTAAATCAGTTCAGGTTAAAGGCAATGTAACAATGGTTGTTAACCCATCTGACGCTTTTGAAATTCAAGCACAATACACTCATTTAAATGCAAATGGTGTGTACGTAACAGCTTTACCTTATAACTTAAATATTATTGAGTCTGTAGCACAACCTGCTGATAAAGTATTAACTTACGTTAGAGGTCGCTATGATGGTTATTTAGGTGGCGGTATTAATATTCAAAAATTCGAACAAACATTAGCAATTGAAGATATGAACTTATATACTGCTAAACAATTTGCTTATGGTAAGGCAAAAGATAATAAAGTAGCTGCAGTTTATGACTTAGCGATTGATAAAGGCGAAGATACGCCCTAAGTCGCCCCAAAACGTTGAAGTAACAACTAACGCTAAGTCTGTTGTTATATCAGCAGAATAGGGGTTGATTAAATGATTACTGATAAACATGTTGAGCAATTTAAGGAAGACATGAGTATCTTTCATAAATCACAAGATGAAAAGTTTAAACGCAATTTAAGTTCATCTTATAGAGCAATACAGAATTTATGTGGTCCTTTTAATTTAGATAAAGATGAACTAGGTAAAGAATTAGTTTTTGAAAGAACAAGATATATGAACAATGATCAACTTGAATTTTTTGACGATAACTTCTCTACAATGATTAATGATTTTGGTATAGAAAACAAATTAATGGTGGGTGATATAGATGAACCAAGTGAGCTTTAATATAAAAAAGACTGTTTCTGGTGACTATAGAACCCCTGTTACCTTTTATGAATATAAAGACACAAGTCCTTATCCGGGAGAAAAAGAAAAAGAGAGACTTTATTTCTGTTTAGCAGAAATGTACAGTTTGTCAGTAAAAGATATGGAAATATTAAACGTGAGTACTTCTAAAACAGGTATGACAATCGTTATTCCAGATGCTTTAACTGATTATATACCTCGTTATAACCATGTTGTAGAAGTAGATGATTTCAGACTGGAACATAAAATGTATAACATTTTAGAGTTTAGACTTAATCAACCGGATAAAGGACAAATTACTATTGTGTTAGGTAATAGGCCATATGAGCGTTGAAGTAAAAGGTGTTAAAGAACTCATTAATCAATTAGAGAAAAAGTTTGGCGCAGAACACACAAAACAAGTGAGTGACAAAGCTTTAAAAAGTGCTGGTGGACATTTCGAAAAAGAATTAAAGAACGCTTTTGTAAGTTTTGAGGATACAGGAGCATCTAAAAATGAAATAAAACTATCTGAACCAATGAACATAAATGGTGTAAGAGGTATTAAAATTTATTGGGAAGGCCCAATGGATAGATATCGACTTATACATTTAAATGAGTGGGGTTACAGACGTAATGGCACTAAGTATTACCCTAAAGGTCATGCTGTTATTGCTAAAACGCTTAAGAGTTCTGAAAAAGTCTATAGAAACATCGTTAAAGATGAGATAAGGAAGAATTTACTATGAATATTTTAATGTATATACGTGAGTTGCTATTAAATGATCCATTCATAAAATCTCAAGTCGATGAAAGAATTCATTTTTATAAAGTCGGTGAAAATACTGATACTTCTCAACCATTTATAACGATTACACCTATTGATGGAGAACCAAGCACTTTTGTTTCGGATAAGTATTTATCTGAAACTTTTTTTGTGCAAGTTGACGTTGAAACATATAAACATCAAAAGTCTTTAGATATTGCAAATAGAATTAGAAACATATTATGGGTGAATGGTTTCAAACAAAAAGGAACAGAATTTGATGAGCCTTTTGAAGAAACAAAAAGATATGTTCTTGCAAGAAAATATTTAGGAATACCAAAAAACAAATATTACAAAGGAGAGCCTGTTGAATAACGTGCTCTTTTTTTATTCCAAGGAGGAAATAAATTATGCAAACATTCGGATTTAAACGCTTATTAGTTGGTGTATTTGATGAAGACGGTAAAAAAGTTGAAAAGAAATTAACGTGGGAAGATGCTGACGGTGGTACTGTAAATCTTAATATTTCCGGACTAAATCCAGAATCAGTTAAATTCCGTGCTTCAAATAAAACAGTTTGGCAAAAACGACAAGGTACTGATGAAGTTAAGTCTGATATGGACTTATTCAATGTGCCTACAGAAGATTTAAATACTGTTTTAGGTAGAGATGTAGACGGAAAAACTTCATGGGTTGGCGATGATACTCGTGCACCATATGTAGCAATGATTGGTGTATCAGAAAATCCAGTTACAGGAGAACCTATTTATTGTGCCTTAACTAAAGGTACATTAGGACTTGAGTCTATTGAAATGAAAACTACAGAAGAGAAAATCGAAGCACCTGAACCATTGAAGCTTGCTGGAGATTGGATGGGACGCACTATTGATGGTAAATCTCGTACTATTGGTTTCCATGAAGGTGATGAAGGAGCAGACGAATTCATTAGCACTGTGTTTGAAGGGCTAGAAGAAGAACCAGAAACACCCTAATAACCCCCAAAATGTAGTAGTGGATGCTGATACTAATTCGGCATCTATTACTGCTGAATAGGGGCAATCATTAAGGAGGTAAAAGAATGGCTGACACACTAAAAGTATACAAAGGCGATGATGTAGTAGGCACTGCTGAACATGGTGAAGATGGTAAAGCTAAAGTAACAGTTGACGGCTTAGACGCTAATACTGATTACGCTGCTGGTACTTACCAAGTATCATTTTCTAATGAGAATGGTGAATCAGATAAAGTAGACGTACCATCATTCAAAACAAAACCTATCGCAGTAACAGGCATAACAATTGCACCTAAAACTGCAAGCGTTGATGTAGACACAACAACTAAATTAAATAGTACGGTTGCACCATCAACTGCTACAAATAAATCAGTATCATATAAAAGTTCTGATGAAGCAGTCGCTACGGTATCAAGTAACGGTACAGTAACTGGTGTTGCAGAAGGTGACGCAACTATTACCGTTACAACACAGGACGGTAATAAATCAGATACTGCAACGATAACAGTTAACGCAGTTGAAGAGCCAGAACCGGAACCAGAACCAGAAGAATAACAATATAGAGGGCTTTATGCCCTCTTTTTTATTTGCGCAAATAAAAAACAAAACATCGGAGGAATATAAATGATTAAATTTGAAATTAAAAACCGTCAAACAGGTAAGAAAGAAGCTTATGAAAAAGAAGATATTAGTTTAATGGAAGCAGAAAGATTTTATGAGTTACAAGATAAACAAGAAAAAGAAAATGAAAAAGCTAGAAAAAAAGCAATTGAAGAAATAGAAAAAGAACATGGCAGTGAAAATGATTTTGAAAATCAAGATTTTTATTTCCAGTTAGTACAACAAAAATATTTACAAATTGTAGATGCTAAAAAATTAAGACAAATGGAACGTGAATATTTTGTAAGTTTATTTGCTGACCAAGGATTAACTGAAGACGACATATTACAAAGCATGAGTACAAAAGTTTACAACAAAATTTCTAAGGAGATATTTCGAGAAATCTCTGGAGAAGATGAAGAAAGTAATCAAGATGAATCAGAAGAATTGGGAAAGAACGGAGAACAATCACAATAAAAGACGTTTTATCGAATTTCGATAAAATCAGACACATTTGTGCAGAAAAGTATGGGTGGGATTTTAAAACAACTAATCAACAACCGTACTTACTTTTATTGAAGATGTTGAACTCAACTAATGATAAAGAAAATAGTCCTAAAAAAGAAACCAACAATCCTAAACAAGGTGGAGTCATAACAGGAAATGGATTAAAAGCGTTCTTTGGTGGATAGAAGGGAGGAATAAACTTAATGGCTAATGAAAGAATGGAAGGCTTAACTCTGGAGATGAAGTTAGACTCTATAGGTGTTAGTGAAGGGCTAAAAGGTCTTAAAAGAGAGTTAGGCGTTGTAAATAGTGAGATGAAAGCTAACCTATCAGCTTTTGATAAATCTGACCGTTCTATGCAGAAATACCAAACACGTTTAGATGGTTTGAATACTAAGTTAACTGTACAAAAGAAAATGTATAACCAAGCTAAACAAGAACTAGAAGATTTGAATACTAGCTATAAAAATGCTGGGACAGAAATTAAAAAAGTAGAAACCCAACTATCCAAACTGACTGATGAACATAAAAAGAACGACCAAGCACTAAAAAAATCAAATGATGAAATAAAAAAATCAAATGATGGACTTAAAAAGGCTAGAATGCAACAAAAAGTTGTGAACGATGAAAAAACTAAAGCTAAACAAAAGTTAGATCAATTAAGACAAGCAGAAATGCAATTACGTAATTCTGGCAAAGCGACAACAGACCAAATTAAGAAAGCGAGTAACGCAACAAAACAACAAAGACAAGTACATCAAAATTTGGTTGAACAGTACAAAAAAGAACGTGCTACGGTTAAACAATTATCAGATACACATAAGCGACTTAAAGGTGAAAATGATAAAGTTAAACAATCTTATAAGCAGTCTAGTGCAGAACTAAAGAATACACAAAATCAACATAAGAAGTTAAATAAAGAAATTCAAGATTATACTAAAAACCAAGCTGAAGCAACTAAAAAAATTAATAATGAAAAAGCATCATTAAATAATCTGGAAAAAGCTATTGAAAAAACTTCTAATGAAATGAAATTGTTCAACAAAGAACAAGCATTAACAAATAGTCATTTTACTAAAACAGCTGATAAGTTTGATAAGTTAAGTGATTCTTATTCACGTTTTGGAATGGGCTTACAGAGTGTAGGACGTAACATGTCTATGTATGTAACAACGCCAATAGTTGGAGCGTTAGGATATGCAAGTAAATTAGGTGTTGAATTTGATGATTCTATGCGTAAGGTACAAGCGACTTCTGGTGCTAGTGGTAAACAGTTAGACCAACTAAAAGCAAAAGCACGTGAAATGGGTGCTACTACAAAATTTAGTGCTACAGACAGTGCAGAAGCCTTAAACTATATGGCACTTGCTGGTTGGAAAACAAATGACATGGTAAAAGGTTTACCAGGTATTATGAACCTAGCAGCAGCGTCTGGTGAGGACTTAGCGCAAGTATCAGATATTGTAACTGATGGTCTAACGGCATTTGGTCTTAAAGCGAAAGATAGTGGTAGATTTGCAGACGTTCTAGCAGCTGCTAGTGCTAACGCCAATACAAACGTATTAGGCATGGGCGAAGCGTTTAAATATGCTGCACCAGTTGCAGGTGCTTTAGGCTATACAATAGAAGATACTTCTATAGCTATTGGTCTTATGAGTAATGCAGGTGTTAAAGGTCAAAAAGCTGGTACGGCTTTACGTACAATGTTTACAAACTTAGCTAAACCGACAAAAGCAATGAAGAACCAAATGGAAGAACTAGGTATAACGATTACAGATAGTAACGGTGAAATGTTGCCGATGCGTGATGTACTAGATCAACTAAGAGAAAAGTTCAGTGGTTTATCGAAAGACCAACAAGCTAGCGCAGCAGCAACTATATTCGGTAAAGAGGCTATGTCTGGTGCTTTAGCAGTAATTAACGCTTCTGAATCTGATTATACTAAATTATCTAAAGCAATAGATAAAAGTGAAGGTTCTGCAACTGCAATGTCCAAGACAATGGAAAGTGGACTTGGTGGTTCATTAAGAGAACTACGTTCAGCTGCAGAAGAATTAGGATTATCTATCTTCGAGAGTGTTCAACCTGCTTTAAAAGGCATGGTTAGTGGACTGAAAAACACTGTTGATTACTTAAATGGATTACCTAAAGGCGCTAAATTAGCTGCAGTTGGTTTTGGTGTTATAACTGCTGCAATTGGACCTTTACTACTTGGTACAGGTCTATTAATCCGTGGTATAGGTTCTGCTATGAAAGGTTATGCTGGATTAAACAGAGTAATGGCCAAGAATAGTGTCGAAGCTGGTATAAATGCTGCAGCACATTCTGCTGCTGGAACATCAATGGTTAAAACTACTGCCAAGAACAATAAAGGTTTATCAAGATTTACAAGTTTAATTGGTTTATCAGGTAAAAGTACTGGAAAACTAAGTACAGTTTTAAGAGTGGGTTCAAAAGGTTTAGGGGTATTCGGACTAGCTATTACTGCAGTTGCTGGTACATTAACGTATGCATATAAAAACATTGATTGGTTTAGAAGTGGAGTTCAAAGCTTAGGTACTTTTCTTAAAGAAGTTGGTAGTTCGATAGACTGGTCTTGGATAAGTGATTCTGCTAAATGGTTTAAAAAGGCTGGTAGTGCAACTAAAGATTTTGGAACTAAACTTTTAGAGTTAAATCCTTATATGCAACTAGCGAAATTGTATTTTGGAAAGCTAGATGATGCTGTTAGTAAATCAACTGATACTGTTGATATATATGGCGAAGGTGTTTCTAAAGGAACCAAAAAAGCGCTTAGTAAATATACCGATTTGTCGGAAAAAGCGAAAGTGAAGTTAGAAGAAATACGAATAAGCCATGATGTTATTGGTAAAGAACAGTATAAAACTGTATCTGATTTATATTCTAATATTAATAAAGAAGTAGAAAATCAGTTAGAGCAAAGACACGATAAAGAAATTGGTAAGTTAACTAAACTCTTTAAAGAATCTGACGCTCTAAGTGGAAAAAGAGAACAAGAAATTCTACAAAAAACCAAAGATGCTCATCAAAAAGAACTTGATGAAACTCAAAAAGTAAATGATCAGATTCAAGAAATTTATAAAACTGCTAAAGATGAAAAACGTGCTTTAACTGAAAAAGAAAATGAAAAAATTGCTAGTTTACAATCTCAATTAGATATAAAAGTAACCGAATCACTAAGTAATGGAGAGAAAGAACAAAAGGTTATTCTCGAAAGAATGAAAAATAATCAATCAGCTTTATCTATGGAAGCAGCATCTAACGTTATTAAAGAAAGTGCTAAATCTAGAGATAAGTCAATTGGAGACGCTAAGAAAAAACGTGATGATGTTATAAAATGGGCTATTGAACAACGTGATGAAGCTAAAACTTTATCTAAAGATGAAGCAGATAAAATAATAAAAGATGCTAACGATAAATATAAGGAATCGAAAGATAAAGCGAAATTACAACATAAAAAAGTTGTTAGCGAAGCACAGAAACAAAATAAAGGCGTTAAAGAGAATATAGATTCTCAAAACGGTCATGTACTATCATCTTGGGAGAAAACTAAAAATAAAGTTAGTAAACACGCTGGTAAAATGGCAGGTTCAGCTATAGGTAGCTTTTTAAGAACTTCTAAAGGTGCGACGAAGTGGCTAGGTAAAGCCACAGGTACTGCTGTAAGCAAATTCAAATCAATTTCTAAAGGAGCAGGAGATTGGTTAGGAAGAGCTGCAGGTACTGCTGCTGGTAAGTTTACAAGTATTAGTAGTAGTGCAGCAAAATGGCTAGGAAAAACTGCTGGAACTGCATTATCCAAATTTACAAATGTATCTAGTAGTGCTGGTAAGTGGTTAGGCAAGACCGCAGGAACAGCAACAAGTAAATTCACTACGGTGTGGAACTCTGCAAAAGATAGATTTAACAGAACTAGAGATAAGGCTGAAAGTTCTACTAAATCTGTTAGTAAAAGTGCTGGAAAATGGTTTGGTAGCGCAGCTGGAACAGCAAAATCAAGATTCGGTGAAATTTGGGGAAGTGCTAAAAGTAACTTTACCAATGTTGCTGAACATGGTTGGAATAAAGCAAAGTCTACTTATAACGGATTCAAAACATGGCTTGGCAGAACACTTAAATATATTCGAGATATAGGTTCAGATATGGGACGCGCAGCATCTGATTTAGGTATCAAAGTAGCTAATAACGCTATTGAAGGTCTAAATAAAATGATTGCTGGTGTTAATAAAATATCTGTTGCGATAACTGGGGACAACCTTATTAAAACTATCGATACTATTGGCAGTGCTGGTACGTTAGGAAGAAGATTATCTACTGGTACAGTTGGTAGTGATGTTTCAACTGATTCAGATGGTGCTTTAAAACAAGCTACTATGGCAATTGTGAATGATAAAGGACCAGGAAACGGAACAGGTGGTTTCACACAAGAAATCATCGAACGTAAAGATGGTTCTATGTATATGCCGAAAGGTAAAGATGTACCTGTAATGTTAGAGCCAGGTTCAAAAGTTCATAGTGGTAGTGTAACGCAACAATTAGCAAAATTAGGGTTATTGCCTAAGTTTAGTACTGGTACACCTAGAAAGAAACGTTTAGACGAACAGTTAGTTGGTGCATTTGGGAAGTTAACAGGTAAAACAGTAGGACATGGTGCAGAAGCATTAGATGGTATTGGCACACTTACTGATAAAGCCAAAGGAGAAGCAGGAAAACAAGTAGGAAAAGCTTCTGCTTTTGTATCTAAATCAGTTAAAGATGTTTGGGATTTTGTTGATAAACCTAAAGAATTAATCAAAAGAGTAATGAACGACTTTGGTGTTAACTTCAAAAGCATTCCAGCACATACTGGTGAGTTAGTAAGAGGCGCTTATAAGAAATTAAAATCAAGTCTGGCTGATAAAGTTACTTCTATGTTTGATGAATTTGGCTCATCTGGTGGCGGATATAACCCATTCGCAGATTGGCCTATAACACCTGGCCGTGGTTGGAAATCTGGAGGACATGCCGGTATTGACTACGCTGTACCTGCTGGAACGAAGATTCCTTCTCCAATAGATGGTGAAGTTATTCAAAGATGGTTTTCTCCGTATGGAGGAGGTAATGAAACTCAAGTCTATGATGGATCTAAATATACACATATATTTATGCACCAAAGTAAACAAATCGCTAAAAAAGGGCAACGTATTAATCAAGGAGACACGATTGGTTTAGTTGGTAATACAGGTAATTCATTTGGCGCTCACTTACACTGGCAAGTTAACAAAGGAAAAGGTTTCAGGAATAACCATCCAGACTCTATTAACCCATTAGATTGGGTAAAAGAGGCAATGGCAGCAGGTGGTGCAGGTGGAAAAGGTGCAGCTTATGCTAGAAAAATTATTAAACAAGCACAAAATATATTAGGTGGACGCTATAAATCACCTGCTATCACAGAACATATGATGAAACTTGCTAAGCGTGAATCTAACTTTGACCCGAAAGCGGTAAATAATTGGGATAGTAACGCTCAAAGAGGTACACCTTCTAAAGGTATGTTCCAAATGATTGAACCAACATTCAGAGCAAACGCTAAATCTGGATATAATAAGTTTGGTAATACATTACATGAAGCAATATCATCATTACAATACATTGTAAGAACTTATGGTTGGGGAGGTTTCCCGAGAGCAGCATCAGCAGCTTACGCAAATGGTGGTATATCATCCACTCATAAGATTGCGCAAATTAGTGAAGGTAACAAAGCAGAAGCAATTGTACCATTAACTAAACGTACAAGAGCAATACAATTAACTGAACAAATTATGGATTATCTTGGTATGGATACAGGAAAATCTAATGTAACAGTTAATAATGATACGAGCGTGATGGAGAAGTTGTTGAAACAATTAGTATCCTTGAATGACAAGTCTAATAGACAGACAGATGTCATTATTCAATTAATGAAACAGATTCCAGAAGGTACAGATATTAGTAAGTTAGAACCTATGATATCTACTTTACAAGGTAGCAGATTAAATAACGCTAATTACACAATGGGAGGTGCTAGATAGTGCTTGAAGATAGATGGCTGAAAATAATAAAACAAAATAGTACTGTTGATGCGCATGAACTATTACCTGGCTTTATGTTTTCTGAGTTGAGAATGGATTCACCAGAAGTAGTGAGTAATAACTTAACTATTTCTGGAAAAGATGGAGAAATGCCGGGGCAATTAACATTTGCCCCTTTTAATATTACATTAAAGTGTGGCTTTGACGGTTGGGATGAATCAGATGCTTATTTAGCAGAACTAAAGTTAAGAGAAATTTTCGCTTCACGTGAGAGGTATGTTGTCATTTCATCTCAAATGCCAGGTATAAAATTTCCGGTTGAGTATGTGTCTATTAATCAAAATCTTGAGCAAATTCCTTTTTTAGAATTTGAAATAACTTTAAAAGTATACAAAGGTTATTCCGAATCTTTATACGAAACAAACCAATACGATAAAACGTCTGATAAATGGCAATTCGGTAATGGATTGTTAGTGAATGACGACATTAAATATAAGCACAATACAACTAGTTTTAAAATATTCAATGGTTCATCTGATACGATTGCACCATTTCCTCATAGGCATAAACTTGTTATTAAAGTTAATATCAATGCACCTAATGGCTTTAAATTAATCAATCGTACTACTGGTGATGTGTTTGAATATAAGAAAGCTATTAAATCTAATCAACAACTGATTATTAACGGTGTATACCCTACTATTAATGGTAAGCGTGTAGGCATAAATACAAATCATGAATGGCTATCACTTGCACCTGGATATAATGATATTGAAATAATAGGAACGGATATAACACAATCGACTGTTGAATTTATATTCCCATTCATATATAGGTAGGTGACAATATGGACAACTTAATATTAACTAATCCAAGTAGAACCGTTGCTGAAGTCTTAATCGACTTTGACCTTAGCTCTTTTAAATATGAAAACGAAGATAACAACAGTCGGTCAATATCATTAACAGCTTTCAAAACAAATCTGAATTCTGATATTTACGATATGGTTCAAAATGAAGCTATTTTATTATTCAGAGGTCAAGAGTACGTTATTAAAACAACTGATCCAAAAAGTAATAACATTACGTTAATGAATGATATTACAGCACATCATATTATGTACGAGTTCCAAAATCACTACATCGATAAAGATTTAGAAAGTGAAGAAATGAATAATGAAAACGACGAAGAATTACCAACACCAACATGGACGTTAGAACAGTATTTAGATTTTGGGTTCAAAGGAAATAAATTAGGTTACAAATATAAAATCATAGGCACATTTGATAAACGAATTGCTATTGATGAAGTCGGCGATAAAAATGGTATAGAGTTCTTAGTTGAAGGTGCTGAACTATTTGGATATACCTTCTATGCAGATAATAAAACTATTTTTATTTGTGATGATGATACTTCACACAAAGTAACTGATGTTGAGTTGATTGGTGGTTATAACGTCGATGAGGCTAGTGTATCTATTAATACGCAAGAACAGAAAACGTATATTAGAGGATTTGGTAAGAAGAAAACGAAAGCTGAAACGAAAAACTATAACCCTATTAAGCCAACAGACTTAACGTATAACGGCACATTTGTTAAAGAAGGTACTTGGTATACAGAAAGAGTTGGCAATTCATTTACAAAGCAGATTAACTGTAAATGGGGTAATGAAACACTGACGTGGACTGTTAAAAAAGGTTCATTGGGTGGCATGGTTAGAGTGTATTTGGATAATGGAGTGATAGATAACTATAATACTTACAGTCGAACAACGACAACAGAACAAATTATCATTGCTAAAAACTTATCTAAAGGCAATCATACATTTAAAGTTGAGTTTGTTGGTCCCGTCAGTAATGTGGACTATAAGAATAAAAAACCTCGTATGTATGTAGGTACTGAAAAATCAACAACATTAAATTTAACTGCTGTTCTAAAAGGAACTGATTTATACCATGTAACAGATGAATATTATTCACCATACTATGATAAAAATAATCCAAAAGTAGCACCAACACTGTATGACGATAATATATTAGATAAAACAGAGCTTAGAAAACGCTTGATTGAAGAATTAAACGATGAACCAGTAGTCGAGTTATCAACAAATTATTTAGATACAGAACCGATACATGAGCGTGAAATGGTTTACTTCAAACACAATGGTCTAGGCTTCGATACGATGTTGAAAGTAGTTAAAATAACCGAATCACATCCATTGTTAAATTTACCTGTAGAAGTTGATTTCAGTAATAAGAAAACAGACATTATCAAAATACAACAAACAATTAATAGAAGAATTAAAAATGTAGATAAACAAATCAAGTCGGGTACTCTTGGAGGCTCGACTTTTGTTATGCCTAATTTATATTCAGATTCAGTAGGGGTGGTGCTATTAGATGGCTAAAGTAAATATTAGATATTTAAGAGATTTAGATGGTGATAGATACTTTCCTATGACACATGTTGATGCCTTAGTTGGTCTTGAACAATTTGACGATAGCGAAGATATAGAAAGTTTAAGTGGCTTAGTTAACAAGCTAAATATTAGGGTGTCGGCACAAGAAAGTGAAATCACAACTTTAAAAAATGAAAATAGATTAATAAAGGAAGAAATTAAAGAAATTAAGACATTGCTTGATGAATTAAAAGAACCACCAAAAGAGGAGGGCGACAAATGAGAATAAAACTTAACTTTCCAATCGAATTAGGCCAAAAGTTTAGACGATTGATTATAGATAACTATAGGTTAATAAGTCAAAAGTTTGATTACTTAGATAGCTATTTAAAAAAGCATAGAACAGAAGAAAAGAAAGCGCACAAATCATCTCAAATAGATCATGATGGGAACAGTCTTGATAGAGAAATTAAACAAATGCAAGGAGAATTCGACAATGTTATTATCACAAACAACGGAGATGGCATTGCAGAAGTTACACAAGCACAAGTGGATATGGTAGGTACGAGACATGAAGTATTAGCTAAACGATTAAGAGCTGACTTTTTAAACTTAGAGAGGCAAGTTGACGAAACGAATAAAGAATTAGAAAAGTCTAAAGTTATACGTTCTGCTTATGACTTTGATGTTTATCCAGACCAAGATATAGATTCGAGTAAAGGATTACAAGATTGGCTTGATTGGAATAACCATCGTGGTGGTGGCACAATCATACTACCATATGGTGAGTATTTGATAGAAAAACAACTGACGATTTATCGGAACACAACAATCTTAGGCTATGGTGCAAAGATAATAAGAAGTGGTGACAATCGAGGTTGGCTAACTAACTTACCAGATGGAGAGTTGCCATATAAATATGAAGGTGAAGGCAACATAAAAATATGTGGTTTAACATTTGATGGCAATCATGAATTAACAACAAATATGAATGGTGTACTACTTGCTCATGGTGAAAACATCGTTTTTGAAGATTGTTTATTTAAAAACGTTGCTGGTACACATGCTATCGATTTAAGTGGATGTAAAGATGTACTGATTAAACAATGTAGTTTTAAAGGTCAAAGAGATGCAGTTGATGGCAACAAAGAAGCAATACAAGTATCCATCGCTAGTAAAGATGGTATTGGCGAACAGTATAGCAGTTCATTCGATAGTACACCATCAGTAAATGTAGTCGTAGAAAACTGTTACTTTGGACCTTCTGAAGAATTTGGAGGCTGGGCTACAGCAATAGGCGATCATTTTTCTGTATATGATAAATGGGTGTCTAATGTACGTATTTCAAATAATTTTATTGAAGGAACGACAGACTATGCTTTACGTGTGTATAAATTTAAAAATACTACTTTAAGTGGAAATATTATTAATAACTGTAATGGTGGGATATTTGCTACACCCACACCTGGTGGCTATTTATCTTCTCATAATGCCGAAGGTGTGCAAACGGGTGAAGCTCAATCTGGAGAAGATTTAAAACTTATAAACAATACGATTACTAATATTCAAACGAACGGTATTCACGTTTCAGCATATCCGAATAAAATTGACGAGGAAACGAACGAATCGTTTAGTTTCGTTGATATTAAAGATAACACTATTCGAAATTGTCAAAGAGTTGGTATATATGTACCTGAATCTGACAGAGTGAAAATAACAGGAAACTCAGTAGATAAAGTAAATGTTGGTATTCAATCATACGGAACGTGGCAATTGTTGGTTTCTAACAATATCGTATCGAATACAAACACTATAGGGATATTCGTTTCTAATAATAAAAAATTAGAATCAGGTAGCGTTCAAAACCATGCAACAATTACTGGAAATCAAGTCTATAATACAGGTCAAGATGGTATAAGAGTTTCAGAAGGTGCAATTTATATTAAGGTCGATAATAATGATATATCTAATTATGGATTAGATGCTACACAAAGTTGGATAATTGCAGGTATTTATTATGTTGATGTTCACAACGGATCTATCACTAATAATATATTAAATAATGCAGCGAAAAACTTTATAGACGCTGTTAGAGTTTCAGAAGAAAGTACTGATATACAAGTATGGAATATACAACCAGGCAATGGCACAATTACTGTTTTAAGTAAAGATAAAAACTATTATGGCTTTAGAGATATTGACGGTAACATAATTCGATATGATGGAGGCGTTAAATAATGGCGATTAAAAAAATTGGAACGTTAAGACAAGATGTAAACGCACATTATAAAGAATTGCACAATACAAACATCATGTTTTATAACATGGATATAAACACTTCAACACTAAAATTCATTATAACGAGAAATAAAAAAACATTACCATTAGGCAAGAATAATGTAGATACTTACATTTATTTAGAGGCAGAAGATGGTTCTTTTATTCAAGATGATGTAGTTATAACAGATGAACTAAATGGAATTTGTGAATATGATATACCAAAAGAATTTTTAAACCATACCGGTAAAGCTACAGGTCAATTTTATATCAGTGTTGATAATAAAGAAGATACAGTCACAAATATAGACTTCACTTTTAATATAAAAGACAGCTTAATAAATACAATACCTTCCAATGTAAAAGTGAATTATATTCGTAAGTATGATGAGTTAGAAAAAACATTGAAAGAAAAAGTACAAAATATTGAAGATGATTATAAAGCGATTGATGATTATATCACTAAAGTTCGAGACGCTTCCGAAGAAGGCGTTCAAAACGTTAACGAAACAAAGGAAATCGCCTTAACCCAAATCAATAGTGTTCAAGACGATAATATTAACCAAATTAACACAAAAGGTACACAATATGTTGAAGAATTAACAGGAGTACGTGATGGTATACAGGATAAAATAGATCAATTTAACACTGATGTAGAATCTGTAAATTATGTTAAAGAGGAAGAAGTCGAGAATTGGCAAAAGTATAAAATAACTAATGATGACGGGAAAAGACCTTATTTGCTAAAGGGTTCTTTTAGTAATGTAAATGATTTACCACCCGGCTCGTATGAGACAGTGGGTGCTAATGATGCTACAACACAAAACTTACCTGCTATAACTAGCAATGCCTTTATAGAAATTGATGTGACAGAAAGTGAAAGTGGTGGACGTAAACAAATTTACGTCCTCATTAGCTATAGCAAACGTCTATTCTTGAAAACACTCCACACAAGTAGTACAGATAGAGGATGGACTGAATTTGTTACAAAAAATGAAAATGAAGAAATAGAAACCGAAGAAGGCTCTCAATTCAAATCAAATAAAGCATTGGAAGATGCTAAAGAATATGTTGATATTAGTCTAAAAGAAAGGCATGTCACATTATTTTTAGGCGATGCTAGAGAACGTAATTCTATTTTTTCAATCAATGAAAGTTACAAAAACTTTAGTTATTTATTAATTAAATATAGAACTTCTGGAGGAGCTAAGACGCTCCCAATAGTTGTTGATGAAGATAAGAAAATACCAATACATGATTTTAACATGACAGATACATCTGCTGATAATCCAAGACTCTTCGAAATGGGATTAATATTTAATGATGATACAGAAATAGAAGTGACTCACAACAACACTTTTGATGTAAAAGGCTCTAGGAATCTATATGACGATAACGATATAGTCATTAAAGAAATTATAGGGGTGAGATAATGCAAATTGTTATAAACAATAGAAACGAAATCACATCATATGCTTTAGTTGGCAGTTATAAAGATGGTATAGAAATTAACGACATTCCAAGTAGATTTATCATAGATTTTAAACCACGCTTATATGTATATTCAAACGGACAAATAGTCTTAAATGAAAATTACTCAAGTGGTAATAATGAACAACCTATTCAACCACCTAACATAAGTATGCCTGGTAGTGATGAAGAGTTAAGAAAAATGTTTGCTGAAATGCAAGTTCAGTTAGTTCAAGCAAATATGATGGTTATGCAATTATCACAACAGAATGCTCGATTATCTCAAGAAATGGTAGTAATCAATCAAAAATTAGAGGAGGTAACGAACAATGAAGATGTTATTCCCAAAGTTTGAAGATATTAAAACAATGTATGGTTGGGGTTGTTATAGTAATGACCAAATAAAATGGTTTGTAGATATGCAAGTTATCGACAAAGAAGAATACGCACTTATCACAGGTGAGAAATATCCAGAATAAACCACAAGGCGCTTACTTAGGTAGGCGTCTTTTTATATATAAATAAATTACAGAGAGTGGGTGTTGTATGAACAAGATGTCCTTACCAGAAATGATCTCAAGCACACTACTGTTCGGTTTAGGTGTCTTTAGCTTATGGCGTGGTTTATTCTTTGCTATTCAACAAGAAACAGTATTAAATGATTCAGAATTTTATAAAGCCTTACATCAATTTATGCCTATTTGGATATGGGGAATATTGATGGCTATATCAAGTTTATTTTTAATTTATTCAAGTTGGTTGATACCTAAACGCAATCGCCTTTTTCATTGGACGTTGTTTTTAGGAGGCGCGACATGTTCATTTATGTACCTAATGATGACAAGCGCAGGTTTATTCAATGCGATTAATTGGCTAGCACCTATGCAATTTGCGACATTAAGTGCTATTTGTGGTGTTGTAGCGTTTTTCGGGGGTGCAGAGATTTATGCCAGACGAAAATAGATATGTATTAAAAACTGATCATATCGCTGATATAAGCAAACTAACGGGTCGTATTAAAGATGTTGATAGCAAACACATGGAATTGCACAATGATTTAAAACTTACTATAAACACCCTGTCAATTAGTACGCAAGCATTGACTGAAACGAGCAAGAAAACAAACCATATTTTAGAATCAATTGATGAAAAGATGGATGGATATAATGATCGTATTAAAAATGTAGAATTTAACGTTGAAACGACTACTAAACGTGTAGATGATATTGAACATTCAGTATCGGAACGCAAACAAGGCAACATACAGTTGTGGGTGGCAATAATCGGTACATTAGGAACTGTTATTGTTGGGGCTTTAGCGTTTGCACAAGTATTTTTCTAAGGAGGATAACTAATGAAAATCAACTGGAAAGTTCGTATTAAACAAAAATCATTCTGGGTAGCCATTATCTCGGCTATCCTTTTGTTTGCTCAACAAGTATCGGGTGCATTTGATTACGACATCACGGTATATACAGACCAAATCACTAATATCGTAAACAGTGTGTTAGGTGTGTTGGTATTACTAGGCGTGGTGCAAGATCCAACTACAAAAGGGATAAATGACTCAACAAAAGCTCAACAATATAACGAACCAAAATAAGTCGGCTAAATAGTCGGCTTTTTTAATACAATAAAAGGAGTGTTATTAATGACTGCGAAACTAACACAAAAAGAAGCAGTGAAATATGCACTATCAATGGTAGGCAAAGGATATGATTACGATAATGCCTATGGCTGGCAATGCTTCGATACAGCCAACTATTATTGGCATCAATTATTTGGTCATGGATTAAAAGGTGCAGGCGCTGCTGATATACCTACACACAATAACTTTAAAGGCGAGGCTACTGTATATGAGAATACTAAATCATTCTTAGCTAAACCAGGAGACTTAGTTGTATTTAATCGTAACTATGGTGGTGGATATGGCCACGTATCTATTGTTGTAGGGGCAACATTAAACCAACTTGATGTGGTTGAACAGAATTGGCTTGGTGGAGGACTGAACAAAACAGAAGTTACAGCACGAAGAAAACATAACTATGATTTTCCAATGTGGTTTATTCGTCCAAACTTTAAAGTAGAATCCAAGAAAACGACACCTAAGAAAGAAACTGCTAAGAAACCTACTAGCAAACCAGCGACAAGTAAGAAGAAAGGTAAAACATTAAAGTATAACCGTGACGAAGTTAAAGGATATAAATTACCTAAACGTGGTTATAAACCGAAATTTATTGTTATACACAACGATGCTGGAAATGCGTCAGCTATGCAATATCGACAATCATTAGTAAATGCACCATTATCACGTTTAGAGAACGGTATAGCGCATAGTTATATTAGTGGCGACACAGTATGGCAGGCATTACCAGAAGGGCGTGTAGCATGGCATACAGGAGAGAATACAGGTAATACTAATGGTTATGGTATTGAAGTATGTCAGTCCATGTCTGCTAGTGATAAAGACTTTTTGAATAACGAGCAATCAACATTCCAAGAGGCGGCACGCATGTTAAAAAAATGGGGACTACCAGTAAATAGATCTAGTGTTAAGTTGCATATGGAATTCGTTTCTACTGCCTGTCCTCATCGTAGTATGAAATTGCATACAGGTTGGGACCCAGTAAAACAAGGTAGACCATCACAAGCGACTATAAATAAGTTGAAAGATTACTTCATCTCACAAATCAAACAATACTATAAAGGGGAAATTCCTAAAGGTAGTACAGTATCTGGTAGTAAGCCAAGTCCTAGTACAACTAAACCAGTAAGCACTGCAAATAACGGTTGGCAGTTAAACCAATATGGTGCATGGTGGAAGAAAGAATCTGCTACATTCACATGTGGTGGTAGTCCAATATTAGCAAGAATAGACGCACCATCATTAAAAGCTGCTGATGGTTATTGGTTCCAACCAGGTGGATATACTCCATATGACGAGGTTTGTATAAGAGATAACCATGTATGGATAGGTTATACTTGGAAAGGTGTAAGATATTATTTACCTGTAAGAACTGCAAAAGGTACGCCTCCACGACATTCAGTCGGTCCATTATGGGGGTCTATTAGTTAACTTGCTTTATCCCCTAGATATAGTATAATATATATACTGCTAGACTTGATTGCCATAAGTTAAGTCGTCATTACTATATTATAAAACCCTAGCTTACCAAAACAGGCTAGGGTTATTTTTTGTGCTATAATTCAGATAATTAAGGAGGGGATATTTATGAGTCAAAATTTTACACACTGTATAACTTGTGGTGAGAAAGTTTTCGAAAACGATAAGCACTATAACATTAGTATGTGCGAGAGTTGTGTTGAGCATCAAATGAAGGAAAAATAATATATAATTAAACCCACCAATTAAGGTGGGTTATCTATTTATAATTATACTGAAGCAATAAAGCAATTGGAATAAAGCAACTTAAATTTAAAACTCTAACAAAAAGTCTGTGATTTCTTTAGCTATTATTTTATATTCTTCTTCTGTGTTGCCTTCTCTTGCTTTTTTATATTTCATTTTTAAATTATTTAATAATGCTTTTTGTTTTTTAATTTTCTTTCTAATATTTTTTCTTTTGCCTATGTTTTCTTTTTGTTCTAATTCGTAATATAAAAAGTTATTAAATTCAGTGATTATATCTATTATGTGGGTTGAAGCTCTTTTGTATCGATCATCATCTTTATATGTATTATTTGCTTGTTTAATAATTCGTTTGTGAAATGCTTTGCTTTTTTGATTTAAATATTCTTTATATCGTTTGTGGTCAAAATAAATTTTTATAAAGGGAAATATCATCGTAAATATACCAGCTAATCCGGCTATTATAGTTGCTATTGCTAGAATGGTCTCCAAATATTATCACCGCTTTTTTGTTTTTTTGAAACGAGTTTCTTCTTGTCTTGAGAATATCTAAACCACCCAAACATTTCAATGTGTGGTGTTTTTTTATGTTATAATTTAGTATAAATACCTTTTAATACATTGATTAAATCGTTAGGCAAGGACTTGTCTGTAGATTTTTGCACTGGTTTATACAAATCTTTTTTACTTTTACTTAAATCTAATTCTATAGAATAATTATATTGTTGTTTTAAAGTAGCATATTTATAACTTATATTTAAATTTCTATTATAATCATCTTTTTTTATCCAACAAGTAATTTTTTGTCCTGGCATGATAGTTCTGTTTTCCATTTGTTTAAAGAATTCAACTACATAATTTGGTAAATCGTCATTATATTCTACATTTAAAATTTTACCTTCAGACTTACCAAAATTTTTAAACACGAGAACTTTTTCAAAACTTTCTATATAGTAACTGTCAAAGTAAAATGCGATGTAAGCTTTATTATCTTCAATAAATGTTAGTTTAGCATAATAAGCAGAAATCATATTTGCAATACATACAAACAAAGTAATTAACATAGCACATATTGCTACTATCAATTCCCAATTCATAAAAATCATCCTTTTTATTATAATCTTACTCTATCTCCATAATACAATCCATATCTAAATACATAATACCTTTATCTTCATAATTAATAACCTGCAATGAGTTCATCATCTTATCAAATTTGTGTATCTCACACTTCAATTCTTTAATATATCCATTATGCCAGTATTTTATAGTAGAAACTGGATTATAAAACATCTTTTCTAACAATACATGGTTTAAATCGGCTAGGGCTGATTCGCTTAATTCTGGTTTCTCAATTTTATCTTGATCACGTATGTGTTGATTAATTTCTTCATATTGTTGTGGCATAGTCGCAAATGGTGCCCATTTTATCATTCCACGTCCGTGTGGTATACGTGGATTAAGATATTCTCTTGGTATCTTTCTATAATCTGTTTCGTATTTATATAGTTCTGGCATATCATGGTTAATGACTTTCATATAATCACCTCATAAACATTATACGAACAAGTGTTCTGTTTTGTAAAGGAAAGATAAATTAATCTACTACACCAGAACTACACCAAACACGCATAAACATTGGTGTTGTGGCATTTGAGGAATCCCTCTCAGGACGCTAATAAGTAAATTCCGTTACATCTCGTTACTAAAAACGAAGATGTAACGGGATTCTTTGTTTATAGTGAATTACTGTTTACTAACGTAATTGCTCCGAAACTACACTAAAATAATTAGAATACTCAACGTCAATAAAGCAATTGGAATAAAGTAATATTTTTATTTATTATTTTCTTTTTTATTGCTTATAAATCTGAATAGTAAGCCAATAATTGCCATAATAATTAGGATAAAAGTGCTGATATTAATTATTGTTTTAAGTTGTTGATTGCTTACGAATATTGAATTAATGATTATACTAAGAGAAATAATGATAAATATTATTGTGAAAAATTATAAAGTTTATTAATATTTCATCAAATTCTTTCTACATTTTTCCAATTATGATAATGTAATACTTGAAACTATATAAAAATTGAAGAAGAATCTGTTGAAACTTTGCCAGCTAAAAAACGTGGATGATATGAATGGGCAGTTGGTACATTATGTGGTACTGGCGGAGTAGGTGGAATTTGGGCAGTAGCTACTGCATTTGGCATTACTACAGGTTGGGGTGTATTTACATTAGCCAAAGTTTGCGGTCTAATAACATCTCTTGGTTGTGCCGGGGCAACAAACTATATTTATAAATAAGAAATAGGCGATTACATGACAATGTTTATAATGATATTTCTTTTAGTATATTCAATTATAATTACTTTAATGTATTTCAATAAAAAGAAATAACTGATTTTATTGTGAGCATTATTATGCTTATTATTAAAGGTATTATAAAGACTTTTAGGATTTCTATATTTTTTTGAAGTATTGTCTCAACTATGATGTATATTATTATTAAGGAAGTTCAGGTTTTAGATCATCTAATTATTCTAATTATAGTGATTGTATAACTGATGAAGTTAGAAATAGTGTTAGTGTTTTAATTTCGACTAATACAGCAGCTACTGGTACTTTAACACAGGCAACAGTAGTTAAATTGTTAAAACAAGCTGGAAAATCAGCTATAAAAGGTAATATCTATGGAATTGCAGCTCAAATTACGTGGGCAGATGCTAACTGTTCCTATCATCATTCAAAAGTCGGTCAAGCTTTAGGTAGCTAGAATATAAAAAAAACGGTTTTATTTATCTTGATATAAGGAAGTGTAATTTCTGTGAATAATGAAGAATTAGAGTCTAGACTTTTATTGATCAAACAATCAATTGATGTTTTACAAGAAGAGTTAGCACCTAACTTAAAAACAAGAGATTTAGTCTTGCTACGTTATGGTTTAACTGTTTATGAAATAAAAAAGTTAGATAATTATTTATTTAATTTAATGATGGATGAGTGTGATCTTACAAAGAAAGATTTTAAAGAAAAGCTATGTCAAATAAGAGAAGTCCCAGAACTTCCAGACAGACAAGTTGATGATATTTTGGAAGGTTATAAAAATAGTGGGCTTTATATAGAATTGATAGATAATATTTTAAAAGATGGTAATTAATTTTAGGGCTTTGTACGATTTCGTACAAAGCCTTTTTTAAAACAAATGAAACGAATTTATTCTTGCTTTGATACTATGTAAACTACCCAGTGATAAGGGCGGTAATTTTTTACGTTATCATATACATAGAAAAAGTGCATATCTACAGAGTGTAATTGAAGTAAACTGTTACTGACGTTTGGTCTTTTTTATTTTCAAGCTATCTCCATAATACAATCCATATCTAAATACATAATACCTTTATCCTCGTAATTTATAACTTGTAACGAGTTCATCATCTTATCAAACTTGTGTATCTTACATTTAAATTCTTTAATATACCCGATATGCCAGTAGTTAATAATAGAAACTGGGTTATAAAACATTTTTTCTAACAGTACATGATGTAGGTCAGATTAACTTAATTCTCGTTTCTCAATCTTATTTTGATTATATAAGTGTTGATTAATTATTTCATATTGTTGTGCATAGTCTCAAATGGAGCCCACTTATTTATTCCACGTCCATTTGGTTTAGTAATGGGCTTATTGTTTTATACAAGTCATTTATGAGATTGCTCGCTTAATTATTAAAATGGCTATAATTATAACACTTGCACCGATTAGAAATTCTTTCTTTTCTTTTTTAGTTGTCTTGCGTACATTGATTTTTACTTTCATTGTTTTACTCACTGTTTGTCACCTCCGTATATATTAATAATATAACGTTAGTATGCAAACGCAACTAAATTAAGTGTTTTATTATTTGCCAGTGGATCATCCTTTGTACAAGATTACTATATATTCTAAACTTCAACTTCGTTTAATTGCTTTACATCTAATGTCCAATTAAATATATCATCTGCTTTGCCTGTTTGTATGTCCTTATATGCTTTATATAATTGTTGAGTAATGCGTGATTTTTGATTGCTATTAAGTATTATCTCGTTATTTAAGTGTGTAATTCTATTTACGGGTGTAATTGCATTTAATGTGTCTGTGCAGAATACTTCAGTTAAAATACCTTTGTCATTTGCTAATACGATATCTTCTATAGCTATTTCTTTTTCTGATACTTGATATCCGAGGTTATTGGCGAGTTTGATTATAGTTTGGCGCATAATTCCTGGTTTAATACTCCCATTTAATTTTGGAGTTACAATTTCATTATTGATTACGAAAAAGATGTTTTTGTTACTAACTTCTTCTATATATTTCTTTTCTATACCGTCTAACCATAGTACGTTATCATATCCTTTTTCTTGAGCTTGCTTTTGTGCTAAAAATTGTGAAGCAAAGCTGCCTCCAAATTGTGTGTAACCTGCGTCTCCTCTTATTGATTTTACAAGTTCTTGTTCCACATATAATGAAATAGCGTTTGGTAACGATTGATCTGATTGTTTTGGAATAGTTGAAACTATAATATTGAAATTATATTCTTCAGATTTGCTTACACCTAATTTACTTTCTGTAGCATACATAAAGGGACGTATGTATATTGAGTTTTCTTCATTAATGTTTATAGAGCTATCAACATTGAGTAATTGGATTAGGGTATTAATCACAGGTTCTACTGGAATGGTGGGCATTTCTAATCTTGTTAAAGAATGATTGAATTTATTTAAGTGATCATATGGTTTGAAAATGGAGAAGTTATTTTTATCATTAAAGGCTATCATATCTTCGAAAACTGTTTGACCGTAATGTAAACATTGCGCGCTAGGTGAAATTGTTATGGGGGCATAAGGTCTTATTACGGGTTTTGACCAACCTATATCTGAGTGATACGACATGTTGATCATATATTCGGAAAATTTATTATTCGATTCATCATTCATTGTTATTGCCTCCTAAAAAGTTTATGTAATGTTGAATAGTATATCAGCTACATTGACCTAATACAATACGTTATTTGAATATTCTGATAATTAATAAAATGATTTTATTCTTTATTTTATGAATATTTTTCATTATGATGATATACTTTTATTGTTATGAGTAATGGGAAGGGGTGAGCATAATGACAGTGGGTATTGTTTTTTTAATAATATTTTTATTGAGTTTTAAAATAGAATTTCGCCAATATAAAAATGTTTATTTTCTAGCTATTATTTTTATGTCGGTTTTAATCAGTATATTTGTGAACCTAATCATCCCAAGTTTTGAATTAAATATGAATGTGAATTACTTATTAATTCTTAATATGTTTTATGGTGTATTAGTTATTGTAGTTATGCTATTGTCACTTCTCAATACCAAAAAGAAAATTGCGAATGAAGGTAAATTTGTTAATAATATGCTCGTTTTAGGTTATGGTGTTTTTATTCTTATTAATTTCTTAATCATTAGTTTTAAGCCAGATTCAATTTTAAAATTTTATGAAGGTGTATGGATTGTATACGTATCACTAATATTCTATTACTTAAACATTATCTTCATATTTCAAAATCTTTATGCTTGGATCATAAGTGGGTTATCAAGAAAAAGAAAAAGTCATTTCATTATCGTTTTAGGAGCAGGCATTATAGAAGACAAAGTAACGCCATTACTTCAAGCAAGATTAGATAAAGCAATTAAAATAAAAAAGAAAAATTTAGATGCGGTGTTTATAGTAAGTGGAGGCCAAGGACCAGACGAAATTGTAAGTGAAGCAGAAGCTATGCGTAAATATTTGTTGAGTCAAGGGGTATCAAATAAAGATATTATTATGGAAGAAAAATCTACAAATACTAAAGAGAACCTTATATATTCTTATGATATTATGAAAAAATATGAAGTAAATCCGTTTGCGATTATTGTTTCGAATTATTTTCATATATTGAGAGCTGGATTTTTATCAAAGCAATTAAAGATTGATGCTACTGTTTCAGGTGGTGTTTCAAAGACATACTTTTATCCTAACACGTATGTTAGAGAATTCATGGCTTTGTTGGTCATGTTTAAGAAGACACATATAATCGCATTTTTATTGATAACAGCTTATGTTATATCGTACGTATTAATACAATAAGAGGGTGTCGCCTCTAAGACGAAAGAAATTTTAACTAAACACGTTATATCTAAATTTTAATTGACGACTATAACAAAATAGCATCTCATTTCTAACTGAATAAATCAGTGAAATGAGATGCTATTTATTTTAAGTTAGGAATTATATTCCAGACTGTTTTTTATTTAAGGAGTCCAAATTACAACGTCTTCTCCAGATTGATTTTGTTGCTCGATATCTTTAAATCCATGATTTACAAAGAAATCTTTAGATTGGTTACGTGCAATACATTTAATCGGTAGGCCATAGCTTTTAGCATAGTCTAATAATTGCAATCCGTAACCTCTGTCTTGATAATCTTTTAACACTTCTAGTTTCCATAAAATTAAATAATCACTAAAGTTAGGGAAATAAGTCTTCTCAACTTCATCTTGCTTGAATAAGCACATTCGAGCTACTAATTTATCCCCAACATAAATGCCGAAAAATGGTGAATCTGAACTTGCATCTATAATTTTGCCTTTTAGTTCTTCTACCATATATAAACCTTCGTTACCGAAGTTTCGGAATTGTTCAAATGCTTCTTCTGTTTTGTAATTAATTTGTAAATGTTCTACTTTTGCCATGATAATCCCCCTTGCTCTTTTCTTAATTATACTTCATTTATAACAAATTTTAAATTATAAGCCGTTAGATTGTTTTATTTAGCTATAATCTTTATACTTATTATAGTAATCAATTCTGAAGGAGAAAGACACGTATGGACTGTATAAAGACGTTAATTGATAAACAAAATAGTTTCATAGATAGATACACTAATCAAAGTGAAGAAATACTGAATTTTTATGATTATAAGCCAGGCTTACAAGATGAATTCGTTAGACGAAGCGAGACATCTGCTAATGGTAGAGAAGAAACATTAGCACATGTTATAAGAAATTATATGTCTGATTTAACTTTATCAAAGGCTCAAGAAACTAATATTCAAAATTTAAGTAAAGGTCATAAAGTTGTAATTGGTGGTCAACAGGCGGGATTGTTTACAGGACCACTTTATACATTTCATAAAATCATTTCTATCATTATTTTAGCTAAAGAGCAAAGTCAAAAATTAAATCAACCTATCATACCAGTATTTTGGATTGCTGGGGAAGATCATGATTTTGATGAAGTGAATCATACATACGCGTATGACCGTATCACAAGACAGTTAAATAAAATCAAATATAATACTGTAGAACCACCAGAAAAAAGTGTTTCTGAATATGTATTTGACGAAGAGCTTATATTGAAAGCTTTAGATGATATGTTTAAATCTATTGGAGAAACAAAACATTCAAAAGATTTAAAATCGTTAATCACTCAAATAGTAAAGGATGCTCGTTCATGGAGTGATATGTTTAAATATTTAACACATGAAATTTTTAAAGAATACGGTTTATTAGTAATTGATGCTCATCACCCAAGATTAAGAGAAATGGAAAAACCATTCTTCAAACAAATTATAAATAATTATAAACAAGTTGATGAAGCCTTCAGAACAACGCAAAATAATTTTGCAGAAGTTATCAAAAATCGCATGATTTTGACTGATACGAATGTACATTTATTCTATGAGTATAATGACAAACGTCAATTAATAATGGCGGATGAAAATGCTTTTTATTTAAGTAAGGATTCTGAGGTTGTATTTAGTGAAGATGAATTGCTACAACTAATAGATAATTACCCAGAGAGATTTTCTAATAATGTGGTAACAAGACCTCTTATGGAAGAATATTTATTTAATACTTTAAGCTTTATTGGTGGTCCAAGCGAAATAATCTATTGGGGAGAGTTAAAAGGTGTATTCAACGTATTAAATATTGAAATGCCAATTGTAACACCTAGAATGCGTATAAGTTATTTAACTCAAGAAGCGAAAAAAGCTATAGAATCATATGAACTAGATATAAATGATATTTTAATAGAGGGCGTACAAAGTGATAAAGATAAGTTTATACGTGCTCAAGCATCTGATGAAGTATTAAGAGAAATTGAAAAAATGAAAGATATACAAACATCATTCCACCATAAATTAATTGATGAAATCGGTGATGAATATCAAAATAGACAATTAATAGAAAAAAACAACAAAATTCATCAACATCAGTATCAGTACTTATTAGATCGATATTTACTGAATGTTGAAAGAGAAAACGAAATTAGTATGAGACATTTTGAAATAATAGAAAATACGTTACACCCTCACCAAGGTTTGCAAGAAAGAGTGTGGAATCCGGTACAAATTATGAATCAATTTGGGACAGATGTGTTCAGTCCCTCCACCTATCCACCACTTTGTTACACTTTCGAGCATATAACAATAGAAGTATAGAAATATCAAGGGTTACACCGAATTTACAGACTTGTAAATTCGGTGTTTTTTTTATGTATTGTACAAATTTTGAGAAAACTTGTATAAATAGTGGAGGATTGTGGGGGAATGTGGTAAATTATAAATAAGGTGAGGTGAAATAAAATGTTCATGGGTGAATATCAACATCAATTAGATACTAAAGGACGTATGATTGTACCTTCGAAATTTAGATATGATTTGAATGAACGTTTTATTATCACTAGAGGCCTAGATAAATGTCTGTTTGGTTATACACTTGAAGAGTGGGCACGCATCGAAGAAAAATTAAAAAACTTACCTATTACAAAAAAAGATGCACGTAAATTTATGAGAATGTTTTTCTCAGGTGCTGTTGAAGTTGAATTAGACAAACAAGGACGTATTAACATCCCGCAGAATTTAAGAACGTATGCAAATTTAAGTAAAGAATGTACAGTAATTGGTGTTTCTAACAGAATTGAAATCTGGGATAGAAACACTTGGAATGATTTTTATGATGAATCTGAAGACAATTTTGAGGACATTGCAGAAGATCTCATCGATATTGATTTTTAGGAGTGGAGTAAATGTTTCATCACGTATCAGTACTATTAAGAGAAACAGTAGACAAATTAGACATAAAACCCGATGGTACATACGTAGATTGTACATTAGGTGGAGCTGGGCATAGTTTATACCTAGCCGAACAATTGAATGATGATGGTCATCTAATTGCAATCGATCAAGATGAGACGGCTATTCAACATGCTAAAAATATTTTGAAGGATCATATCCATAAAGTAACCTTTGTACAAGACAACTTTAGAAATTTAGAACATATATTAGAATCATTAGATATAAGCAAAGTAGATGGTGTGCTTTATGACTTGGGCGTTTCAAGTCCGCAACTTGATACTCCTGAAAGAGGTTTTAGTTATCATTATGATGCAAAGCTTGATATGAGAATGGACCAAACTCAATCACTATCTGCATATGAAGTGATAAACGAATGGCCGTATGAGCAACTTGTTAAAACATTTTTTAGATATGGTGAAGAGAAGTTCTCTAAACAAATAGCTAGAAAGATTGAAGCAAGACGAGAAAATGCTCCTATAGAAACGACTTTCGAACTAGTGGATTTGATAAAAGAAGGAATCCCAGCTGCTAAGCGTAGAAAAGGCGGACACCCAGCTAAAAGAGTGTTCCAAGCTGTGAGAATTGCAGTGAATGATGAGCTAGGAGCCTTTGAAGAATCTATTGAAGCAGCTATACAACATGTCAAAGTTGGTGGGAGGATTTCCGTTATCACTTTCCATTCTTTAGAAGATCGTTTGTGTAAACAAGTATTTCAAGAGTATGAAAAAGGGCCGGATGTCCCAAGAGGATTACCAGTTGTACCTGAGGAATACCAACCTAAACTCAAAAGAGTTAACAGAAAGCCTATTATTTCTGATGACGAGGAACTTGAAGAAAATAACCGAGCAAGAAGTGCGAAGCTAAGAGTAGCAGAAATCTTAAAGTAGTTAGAGGAGTGGCAATTGAATGGCAGTAGAGAGAATATATCCAAATTATAGACCTGACGAGTGGCAAGAGCCACAAGTCGAACCGCAAAGAAAAAAAGTTACCAAAAGTAAAATAGTTGGCATATCAAGGATAGAAAAGTTTGTATACATAACACTAATAACTATGATTGCGTTGATAAGTATTTATATGCTATCTTTAAAAATGGATGCGTACAATAATAAAACTCAAATTGCAGAATTAGATAATAAAATTGAAGAGCAAAAAACTACTAATGGTGATTTGAAAACAGAATCTATGAAGCAGTCATCATATGAACGTATCTACGAAAAAGCTGAAGACTATGGTCTTAAGTTGAATAACAACAATGTAAAGGTAGTGCGTAGTGATGCCAAAAATTAAAATAAAGAAAAATAAAATAGGAGCAGTCCTCTTAGTAAGTTTTTTCGGACTGCTCTTTTTTATATTGGTCTTAAGATATTCCTACCTCATGATCAGCGGACAAGCTGCTGGAGAGGATTTAGCATATAGAGCAAGTGAAAAATATTTAAGACAAACAGTTGCTCAACCTGAAAGAGGTAAAATTTATGACAGAAATGGAAAAGTGTTAGCAGAAGACACGGATAGTTATAAATTGGTCGCTATTCTAGATAAAAAAATGAGTAAAGATAGTGATAAACCGAGGCACGTAAAAGATAAAGAGAAAACAGCAAAAGAACTTTCGAAAATCTTAAAAATGGATGAAAAAGATGTATTAAAAAGGTTGAAAACTAAAAATGCTTTCCAAGTTGAATTTGGTCAAAAAGGAAAAGATTTAACTTATAAGCAAAAAACAGATATTGAGAAATTAAAACTTCCAGGTATTACTTTTGAAACCGAAAAGAAACGATTTTATCCAAATGGCAATTTTGCATCCCATCTTATAGGATTAGCTGATAAAGATCAGGAAACTAATAAGTTAACAGGTGTATATGGTGCTGAAAAAGTCTTTGATAGTTATCTAAAAGGTAAGACAGGTAAAAATTCTTATAAACAAGATATTTGGGGCATGTTAGTACCAAACTCAGAAGATAATATTGAAGCTAAAAATGGTGACGATGTACATCTAACATTAGATTCGAATATCCAAGTATTTGTTGAGAATGCATTAGATAAAATGGTTGATCGTTATGAACCAGAAGATTTATTTGCAGTTGTTATGGATGCTAAATCAGGTGAAATATTAGGCTATAGTCAACGACCGACATTTAATCCAGATACAAAAGAAGACTTTGGTAAAAAATGGGCGAATGATTTATATCAAAATACATATGAACCTGGTTCGACATTTAAAACGTACGGACTAGCTGCTGCAATTGAAGAAGGCAAATTCGAACCTAATAAAAAATTCAAAACAGGTCATAGAGAAATTGACGGATTTAAAATTTATGACTGGAACGATGATGGCTGGGGTAATATACCTATGACAACTGGATTCACATATTCAGCAAACACTTTAATGATGAAATTACAAGATTTAGTTGGTGCAGATAAAGCGAAAACTTATTATGAAAAATTCGGTTTTGGTAAGAAAACAGGAAGTTTATTCGATAGCGAAGCTCCTGGTAACATTGCATTTGATAATGAACTTCAAAGAAAAACATCTTCGTTTGGACAATCTACAACTGTAACGCCAATTCAAATGTTACAGGCAGAAACTGCGATTTTAAATCAAGGTAATATGTTACAACCATATTATGTTCAATCAATAAAAAATCAACAAACTAAAGAAACGATTAAAGAAGGTAAGAAAAAAGTAGTAGGTAATCCAATTTCAAAAGATACAGCTCAGAAAACGATGACTGAATTGGATAAAGTGGTAAATAGTAAAGACAGTAATGCAACCAATTACAAAATTGATGGATATCGTGTTGCTGGTAAGACAGGTACTGCACAAGTTCCTGACACTAAAGGTGGCGGATACGTAGATGGGGCTAATCCTTACTTTGTAAGTTTTATGGGGTATGCACCAGCTAAAGATCCAGAAGTAGTAGTTTATGCAGGTATGTCGCTAGCTAAGAAACGAGACTTAGAAGCTTATGAATATGGTGTTTCTCGTGGCTTTAATCCAATAATGGAGAATACATTGAAATATTTAGATGTAGAAGAAAGTGAAGGAAAAGAGAAAAATGACTCTTCAAAAGTTCCAGATGTTGTTAATATGGAAACTAAAAAGGCTACAGACATTGTAAAAGGTAAGAAATTAGAACCTGTCGTTATCGGTAATGGAGAAAAAATAATAAAACAATTACCACTAAAAGATAAAAGCGTACAAGATAAAGAAAGAGTATTACTTGTGACAGATGGCGAACTAACAATGCCTAATACTGAAAAATGGACAAAACGTGATATATTAAAACTTCAAGAAGCGACTGGTATTAAAGCTGAAACAGAAGGTTCTGGTTATGTTAAAGAACAATCAGTAGATGAAAATCAAAAAATTAAATCAGGCACTGAAGTTAAATTTACGTTGTCTAATAATCATCCAAATGGAGATGATTCAATAGGGCAAGTACCAGAAGAAGATACAAGTGAAAAAGATAAAGAAGATAAAGAGAAAGATAATAAAGATAATAAAGATAAAAAAGAAGAGAAATCGAATGATTCTAAAGAATCAGATGATTCCTGATAAATAAACAAAAGAAAAGGTGAACTATTATGAATTTTACGCTACCTGTCATTGCGTTTTTATTGACTTTGATTCTTGTACCAATACTTATCCCCACACTTAAAAAACTTAAGTTTGGGCAGAGTATAAGAGAAGAGGGTCCTCAAAGTCATATGAAAAAAACAGGCACACCAACAATGGGCGGATTGACATTTTTACTTTCTACCATTGTAGTGACGGTTATTGCATTATTTTTCGCTGACCAAATCGGACCACTAATTTTATTATTATTTGTCACAATAGGCTTTGGACTGATTGGTTTTATAGACGATTATATAATTGTCGTTAAAAAAAATAACCAAGGCTTAACGAGTAAACAGAAGTTTTTAGCTCAAATTGCAATAGCTGTAATATTTTATATTGTCAGTGTTGCGTTACCAAATTATCAATTTGAGTCAGCGATTAATATACCGTTTACTGATTGGTCATTACCGTTATCAGTATTCTATATCGTGTTTATTATATTTTGGCAAGTAGGATTTAGTAATGCTGTTAACTTAACTGATGGGTTAGATGGCTTATCGACTGGGCTATCTGTTATAGCATTTGCATTTTATGCAATATTGTCATTTGTTTTAGATAAACCAGAAATAGGGTTATTCTGTTTAGTGATGTTAGCTAGTTTAATTGGATTCTTAATTTATAATAAGTATCCAGCAAAAGTATTTATGGGTGACACAGGTAGCTTGGCATTAGGCGGTATCTTTGCAACTATTTCTATTATGTTAAATCAAGAAATTACTTTATTATTGATCGGTTTTGTATTCGTTATTGAAACTTTATCTGTAATGCTACAAGTAACTTCGTATAAACTTACTGGGAAAAGAATATTTAAAATGAGTCCATTGCACCATCATTTTGAATTAGTAGGTTGGAGTGAATGGAAAGTTGTATTAGTATTTTGGGCTACTGGTATCATTACAGGGGCTATAGGTCTATGGATTGGAGTGATGTAAAGTGAAGCCATATACTGGATTGAAAGATAAGAACGTCTTGATTTTAGGGTTAGCAAAAAGTGGATATGAAAGTGCTAAGCTTTGTAAGAAACTAGGTGCAAACGTTATAGTAAATGATGGACAAGATTTAACGAACAATCCACATGCATTGGAGCTTGTAAATGATGGGATTAAAGTTATTAGTGGTGAACATCCACTGAGTTTATTGGATGATAATCCATTAATCGTTAAAAACCCTGGTATCCCATATAAAATTCCTTTATTACAAGAGGCATTAAATAAAAATTTAAAAATCATAACGGAAATTGAGTTAAGTTATTATATTTCTGAAGCGCCTATAATTGGTATCACAGGAACAAACGGGAAAACTACAGTTACTTCACTAATTGGTGATATGTTTGGAAACAGCAAAGTGAAAGGCCAAGTATCGGGCAATATAGGTGTTGTAGCATCGAAAGTAGCACAAGATGTGACGAAAGATGATTACCTAATTACTGAGTTATCGTCATTCCAACTTCTAGGAACGGTTGAATACAGGCCTCATATTGCAATTGTTACAAATATTTATTCAGCTCACTTAGATTATCATGGTTCATTAGAAGAGTATCAAAATGCTAAAAAGAATATATTTAAAAATCAAACTGAAGATGATTATCTAATATTTAATTATGAACAAAGACATCTTATTGACAAAGATGAAATTAAATCAAAGATTTTATATTTTTCAACAGAACAAGAGGTAAACGGGATATACATCAAAGACGATTATGTAGTATATAATGGTGTGCGTATTATTAACACGAATGACATCGTATTACCTGGTAAGCATAATTTAGAAAATGTATTAGTAGCAGTTCTCGCTTCTATTATATCCGGAGTAGATATCAAGTCTATAGTTCATACCCTTACTACATTCTCTGGGATAAAACATAGACTACAGTACATAGGAACGAACAGAGGTAATAAATATTACAATGATTCGAAAGCTACAAATACATTAGCAACAAGATTTGCGTTAAGCTCATTTAATTCACCAATTATTTGGTTATGTGGGGGATTAGATAGAGGTAATGATTTCGACGATTTAATTCCTTATATGGATAAAGTTAGATTAATGGTCACTTTTGGTGAAACAAAAGGTAAATTAAAAACTTTAGGTGCAAGTCAAGGTAAAGAAGTACTAGAAGCTAAAGATGTTAAAGGTGCTGTTGATTTAATACAAGATCATATTCAATCTAATGATGTTGTATTATTATCTCCCGCATGCGCAAGTTGGGATCAATACGATACATTTGAAGCACGTGGAGATGAATTTATTGAGAGTTTCCAAAAACATTTACCTTCATTCTAGAAAAATGGTTATAAGGAGTGACAACAGTGAGTAAGAGTTCTGATAAAAATGAAGATATTTTACAATTTGAAACGGCTACAGAAGATAAACACCTTAAAAGTCTAAAAACAAAAAGAAAGCGTAGACGACAAATTCAATTAGGCGTATTCATTGGTGTTATACTCCTTGTCTTGTTAGTAGTTTTATATATGTTTACGGATATCAGTAAAGTAGATAAAGTAGAAATTAATGGTGAAAAGCTTGTTGCTAAAAAAGATATCGAAAAAGCATTAAATATAAAATCTGATTCTAGAATTTATAATTTGCCAATGAGAGAAATGAAATCTAAGATTGAAAAAATCGAAGGTATTAAAAATGTTGAAATAAAGCGTCGTTTTCCTAATGATTTAATCGTAAATGTTAAAGAATATGAAACAATAGGCTTAATCAAAAATAAAAAAGGGTATGAACCACTATTGGAAAACGGTTCTACTATCAAAAAATTATCAACAGATTTACCAATCGATGTTCCGATTTTAAATGACTTCACTTCTAAAAAATTAAACAAAATTGTACCAGAGTTAAAGAAAGTAAAACCTAAAGTAAAATCAATGATTTCAGAAATTAATTATAAACCAGGTGAAAATAATCAAAATAGAATCCAAATGTTTATGACAGATAATGTAGAAGTTGTTGGAGATATTCAAACTTTTGCAAATAAAATTAACTATTATCCTAGCATATCTGATAAATTAGAGAGAGATAATACTGGAGAATTAAAAACACCAGGTTTTGTTGATTTACAAGTCGGTGCTACATTCTTACCATATGAATCTAAAGAACAACAAAAAGAGCGTGCAAATAAGGAAAGTGAACAAGAAGAAAATACAAAATCTGAGCAACAAAAGTTAGATCAAGCATTACAAGATTTATCAAAAGAACTAGAAAAATCTGATGAAGAACCAAAATCAACAGAAAAATCATCAGATTAACTAAAAATTCAACAAATAAACCTATTATTAGTTCACATTAAAACATCAATCATGTAAACTAAGAATAGTGTAAATTAGATTATCATGTCTTAGAGGAGGTGCCTATCGATGGAGGAACATTATTATATTAGTTTAGATATAGGTTCATCGAGTGTAAAAGTAATTGTAGGAGAAAAATTTCATAATGGCATTAACGTGATAGGTACAGGGCAAACGTTTACAAATGGAATAAGAAATGGTTGTATAGATGATTTTGATATTGCTAAGCAAGCAATTAAAGATACAATCAAAAAAGCGGCGATTGCTTCTGGAGTAGACATTAAAGAAGTTTTCTTAAAAATGCCTATCGTAAATACGGAAATATATGATGAAAAATATGAAATACCATTTGAAGGAACGGAAACAGAGATTGATGGTGCTCACATAGAATCTGTCTTAGAAGGCATAAGAGGATTGAATGACGTACCTGAAACCGAAGTTGTTGGGGTATTCCCAATGAAATTCATAGTAGATGATTTGCATGAAGTTTCAGACCCTAAAGAAATGGTTGCTACACAATCATTGAAGGTTGAAGCTGGTGTGATTGCAACATCTAAATCACTTTTAATCAATATAATTAAATGTGTAGAATCATGTGGTGTAGATGTATTAGAAGTATTCTCAGATGCTTATAATTATCAGTCAATCTTATCGCCAACAGAAGTTGAGTTAGGCGCTTGTGTCATTGATATAGGTGAAGATTTAACTCAAGTAGGTTTCTATGAACGAGGCAATCTTGTTGATGCGGATACAATTGAAATGGCAGGAAGAAGCATTACAACAGATATTGCTAAAGCATTAAATACTACATATGACAACGCTGAAAAAATCAAACAACAATATGGTCATTCATTCTATGACTCAGCATCTGATCAAGATGTTTTCAGTGTTGAGCAAATCAATGAAGAAGGTCACGCACAATTTACTCAAAAAGAATTAAGTGAAATTATTGAATCAAGAATGGAAGAAATTTTCTTCGATGTTTTTGATTTATTACAAGATATGGGTATTACAAATGTTAACGGTGGATTTATCGTAACTGGCGGTACTTCAAATCTATTAGGAATTAAAGAATTATTACAAGATATGGTGAACGAAAAAGTACGTATACACACACCATCTCAAATGGGAATTCGCAAACCAGAATTTACGTCAAGTATCTCTACCATATCTAGTGGAATTGTCTTTGATGAGCTACTAGATTATGTTACAATGAATAATTATGATGCGGATACAATTGAAGAAGAAACTTATGATGAAGTAAATCAAGAATCTAAAGCAAAACCTTATGAACAATGGTTTAAGAAAAAACAAAACAAAGACAAAAATAATGATACAAAAGCTTCAAGTTCTGGTAACGACAATCACTCCGAAGCTGATTATGATTCGGATAGTCAAGAAGAGAAGCCAAGTGTATTCAAGAAATTAATGAAATCGTTATTTGATTGATGGGTCATAAAGATTAGGAGGATAATAAATGTTAGAATTTGAGCAAGGATTTAATCATTTAGCTACTTTAAAAGTAATTGGTGTTGGTGGCGGCGGTAACAACGCTGTAAACCGTATGATAGACCATGGTATGAATAATGTAGAATTTATTTCTATTAACACAGATGGTCAAGCGTTAAACTTATCTAAAGCGTCATCAAAAATTCAAATTGGTGAAAAATTAACTCGTGGTTTAGGAGCAGGTGCTAACCCAGAAATTGGTAAAAAAGCTGCTGAAGAATCTCGTGAACAAATAGAAGATGCTATTCAAGGTGCAGATATGGTATTCGTAACTGCAGGTATGGGTGGCGGAACTGGTACAGGTGCTGCACCAGTTGTTGCTAAAATTGCTAAAGAAATGGGTGCATTAACAGTTGGTGTTGTTACTCGTCCATTTAGCTTTGAAGGTCGCAAACGTCAAACACAAGCTGCAGCTGGCGTAGAATCTATGAAAGCTTCAGTAGACACTTTAATCGTTATTCCTAACGATCGTTTATTAGATATTGTAGATAAATCTACACCTATGATGGAAGCTTTCAAAGAAGCAGACAATGTATTACGTCAAGGTGTACAAGGTATCTCTGATTTAATCGCTGTTTCTGGTGAAGTAAACTTAGACTTTGCAGACGTAAAAACGATTATGTCTAACCAAGGTTCAGCATTAATGGGTATCGGTGTTTCTTCTGGTGAAAATAGAGCAATTGAAGCGGCTAAGAAAGCAATTTCTTCTCCATTATTAGAAACATCTATCGTAGGCGCTCAAGGTGTCCTTATGAACATTACGGGTGGAGAATCACTATCTCTATTCGAAGCACAAGAAGCTGCTGATATCGTTCAAGATGCTGCTGACGAAGATGTTAACATGATATTTGGTACAGTTATTAATCCTGAATTACAAGACGAATTAGTCGTTACAGTAATTGCAACAGGTTTTAATGATAAACCTTCTAGTGCGCGCAAACCTCAAGGTGGCGGAGCATTTGGTGGAACTACAGAAGCACCTTCCAAAAGAGATGAAGGAGAGTCACTAGATAGAAAAGCTTCATTTGAAAGTAAACCTGCTGCAAATGAATCAACTGATGATAGTGATATTCCAAGTTTCATTCGAAATAGAGAAGATAGACGTTCTAGACGCTCTAGACGATAAATGAACTTTAAAAGTCATCAGGCATATGTCCTGATGACTTTTTTTATTAGGAGAGATAACATGGAAGAAATATTTAGTCAGCAAAATCACCACTTATCATATAATGTTCAAGAAAGACCTGATTTAACAATTGGGATCACAACAAGAACTGACGGTCACAGTCCTTACCCAAATAATGCTTTTAACATGGCGCGTTATATAGATGATAATCCAGAGAATATTACAAAACACCAAAGAGTATTAGCTGATGAGATTGGCTTCTCGTGTGATTCATGGGTGTTTCCAATCCAAACTCATGAAAATAAAATTCAAGAAGTTAAATCATCAGATAGAGGTAAAAATATATCAGAGCTTACTAACGAGTTATATGGATTAGATGGATTATACACTTATGAATCAAATATTTTACTGACAATGTGTTTTGCTGATTGCGTACCAATTTATTTGTATGATACGAATAGCGAGTATGTCGGACTTTGTCATGCAGGTTGGAGAGGAACTCAATCGCAAATCATTAAAGAGATGATTGAAAACTATAAAGGTGATATTGAGAACCTTAGAATTGTTATCGGTCCTTCAACTTCAAATAGTTATGAAATTAACGATGATATTTACAATAAATTTAAGTCTTTACCAATTGATTCATCTTTGTATATTGAAAATAGAGGTCAGAATAAACATGGTATAGATTTGAAAAGAGCAAATGAATTGTTAGCTATATTTTATGGTGTAAAACCAGAACATATCGTTAAGACAAATCATTGTACAGCTAGTGAAACAGATAAGTTCTTTTCCTATAGAGTAGAACAAGGAAATACTGGAAGAATGCTTGCATTTATAGGTAGAAAGTAGGTATAATTTTGAAATCGGTAAAAGAAAATTTAGTAGATATAGAGTCACAAATTCGTAACAGTACTAAAGAATCAAGTTTTGAAACATCACCTCAAGTGATTGTTGTTACAAAATATGTTACAATAGACCGAGCTATAGAAGCTTATCAAGCTGGTTTAAGAAATTTCGGTGAAAATAGAATTGAAGGTTTCATTGAAAAGAAAAAGCAACTTCCTGATGATGCAATTATGCATTTTATTGGGTCTCTGCAAACAAGAAAAGTAAAAGAAGTCATTGATGACATCGATTACTTACACGCACTAGATAGGTTGAAATTAGCAAAAGAAATAGAAAAACGTGCCAATCATAAAGTTAAATGTTTTGTTCAAGTTAATGTTTCAGGTGAGGAATCTAAACACGGTATGTCACCAGAAGAAGTCATTCCTTTTATTAAAGAAATGGAAAATTTTGAACACATTGAAATTGTTGGTTTAATGACTATGGCACCACTAACCGAAGACAAAGAAAAATTAAGACAATATTTCAAACAACTAAGACTGTTAAAAGATAAAGTACAATCATTAAATCTAAGCTATGCACCATGTACAGAATTATCTATGGGCATGAGCAATGATTTTAATGAAGCAATAATAGAAGGTGCTTCATATGTTCGAATTGGTACAAAATTAGTTGGTGAATAAGGAGTGTAAATTATGGCTATTAAAGATGTGTTTAAAGGTTTCTTCATAGTAGATGATGAAGAGGAAGTATACGAAGAACCACGTCAAGAGCAAAGTAGAGCCCCCGAGCAAGAACAAAGCTCTCAAGAGAAAAAGAAAACAGCACAGAATACTTTAAAAAGTGTACCGTCACAACAGAATAATACAACAAGATATCAATCACAACGTTCACGTGATTTTAATAAACCTGAAAGGAAAGAAGCCATGAGTGAAAAACGTACAAATTCATCTCAAACAAATGTGGTGAGCATGGGTGGTAATATGGATTTTGCGCAAAATTCAAAAATGTGCTTGTTTGAACCAAGAGTATTTTCTGATACACAAGATATCGCAGATGAACTTAAAAATAGAAGAACAACACTAGTAAACTTACAAAGAATAGATAAAGTATCTGCTAAAAGAATAATCGATTTCTTAAGTGGAACAGTTTATGCTATCGGCGGTGACATTAGAAGAGTTGGGACAGATATTTTCTTGTGCACACCTGATAATGTTGAAGTTGCTGGATCAATCACAGAACAAATTGAACAAGTTGACCCTTATCAAGAATAGAGGAAATAGTATATGGATAGCGGATTATTAAGTACAATTTTAGGATTTGTATTGTTTGTTGTTAAAATTTATCAATATGGTATGATTGTTTACTTCTTAACATCTTGGTTACCTGGATTAAGAGAAGGAGCTATAGGACAATTTTTAGGTAAGATTTATGAACCGTTTTTAGAACCTTTCAGAAAAATAATTCCACCTCTAGGTATGTTAGACATATCTTCAATTGTGGCTTTTATTACTTTAAGTTTATTCTATGTAGGTTTAATAAGCGTATTCAATATGTTTGTACCTGTAGTACCAATCCTGTAAATTTAACATGAATGATATAGTGTAATGGGATGGGACAATGCGTCCATCCTTTTTTTATATATATTTAGAGGTGTAACAATGGATATCTATCAACATTTTAGAAAAGAAGAAAGAGAAGAAATTGATTTATTTATTAATAAATGTGAAATAGCAGAAAGAAATTATCAACATGTTCTTACGGACTTTTTAGACCCTCGAGAACAATACATTTTAGATACAATAGTTGGTAGTTTTGAAGGATTAAGAGTCCATTATTTTGGCGGAAGTAATGAGGCTGAAAGAAAGCGTGCAATAATTGCTCCTGATTACTTCACTCCAGAAGAAGAAGACTTTGAAATAGTATTAATCGAACTTAATTATCCAACTAAGTTTGTAACATTAACACATCGAAATATATTAGGAACGATAATGTCTCTAGGAATTGATCGTAATCAATTAGGTGATATTATTGTTAACGAAAAAATACAATTTGTTTTGACAAAAAGATTTGAATCATATATTATGTTAGAATTAACAAAAATTAAAGGTGCAGGAATCAAATTGAGTTCTATTCCTTTTCAAAATATGATACAATCAAATGAGAATTGGGTTACACGAGATACAACTGTGAGTGCTATGAGGCTTGATGTAATTGTAAAGCATATAACTAATACAAGTAGAGCGCTAAGTAAGAAACTCATAGAAGGTAAACGTGTAAAAGTCAATCATAGAGAGATTGAAAGAGTAGACTTTTTAGTCGAAGAGAATGATTTACTATCGATAAAAGGATACGGTCGTGCTAAGATTGTAGCCAATAACGGTGAATCAAAAAAAGGCAAATTACGTATAACATATCGTACTTTGTTTAAATAGTGCTAAGGAGGAAAACTGATGGCATTTACCCCAGAAAATATTAAACAAAAAGAATTTAGTAGAGTGCATAAAGGCTTAGATGAGTCAGAAGTACGTCAATATCTAGAATCATTAAGCGATGAAATAGAAAAATTAAAATCAGAAAAAGCGCAATTACAAACATTAATAGATGATAAAGATGAAAATATTAATCGTTTTAGAGCGGTCGAAAACACAATTTCTGAAGCAATATTACAGGCTCAAAAAGCAGGCGAACAAACAAAGCATTCCGCTGAGCTAAAAGCTGATTCTATAGTTAAAGAAGCAGAAGGTAGAGCTAATATTATCATCAATGATGCTTTACAAAAAGCACGTAAAATAAGCTTCCAAACTGAAGATATGAAGAGACAATCTAAAGTATTTAGATCTCGTTTTCGTATGTTAGTAGAAGCGCAACTTGATTTGTTGAAGAATGATGATTGGGATTATTTATTAAATTATGATATTGATCAACAACAAGTTACTGAAGAAAATATTGACATTTTGCAAAAAGAAGAACAAAATAATCAAGAGAAGATTAATAATCAATCTATAGATAGTGATGAGGACGCGTCTAAAGAATAATTATAGTAGAAGCGAGCTAGGGATGGTGAAAGCCTAGTCGAATAATTTCTTTAGGTATCACCTTTTCATAAAATTATATATAGTTAATGAGTGAACTCTAAGTTGAGTTAATAAGGGTGGTACCGCGATTACTTCGTCCCTATTATTTCAACTTAGAGTTTTTTATTTTAATAATTGAAGGAGATTAAAACTTATGGACTACAAAGACACGTTACTTATGCCAAAAACAAGCTTCCCAATGAGAGGTGGACTTCCAAATAAGGAACCTCAAATTCAAGCTGAATGGGATGAAAAAGACTTATTTAATAAAATTTTAGAAAAAAATAAAGGTAAAACACCATTTATTTTGCATGACGGACCTCCTTACGCAAACGGTAATCTACACATGGGTCATGCATTGAATAAAATCTTAAAAGACTTTATTGTTCGTCATAAAGCAATGACTGGTTATTATGCACCTTATGTTCCAGGTTGGGATACACATGGCTTACCTATTGAACAAGCATTAACAAATAAAGGTGTTAAGCGTAAAGAAATGTCAGTAGCAGAATTTCGTGAAAAATGTGAAGAGTTTGCGCTTGAACAAATCGAAGTACAAAAATCTGACTTTAAACGTTTAGGTGTAAATGGTGATTGGCAAAACCCATATATTACTTTAAAACCTGAATTCGAAGCAGCTCAAATTCGCGTATTTGGAGAAATGGCAGCTAAAGGTTTAATTTATAAAGGTAAAAAACCAGTTTATTGGTCACCTTCAAGTGAGTCATCTTTAGCAGAAGCTGAAATTGAATATAAAGATAAAAAATCACCATCTATTTATGTAGCTTTTAAAGTAGTTGATAGTAAAGGGGTTGTAGATGAAGATGCATCATTCGTTATCTGGACAACAACTCCATGGACAATTCCATCAAACTTAGGAATTGCTGTTAATCCTGAACTTACTTATGTACAAGTAAATGTTGAAGGTAAAAAATATGTAGTAGCAGAAGCGTTATTAGATGCTGTTTGTGAAGATTTAGACTGGAATAAAGAAACAATTGTTCGTGAAAAAGAATTTAAAGGTTCTGAACTTGAATATGTTACAGCGCAACATCCATTTATCGACAGAACATCATTAGTAATTTTAGGCGATCACGTAACTACAGACGCAGGTACTGGTTGTGTTCATACCGCACCTGGACACGGGGAAGATGACTATGTTATCGGACAAAAATATGATTTAGGTGTAATTAGCCCAATCGATGATAAAGGTGTTTTCACAGAAGAAGCAGGAGAGTTCGCAGGGCAATTTTATGATAAAGCAAACAAAACAATTACAGAAAAATTAGATGAAGTTGGAGCACTATTAAAACTATCATTCTTCTCACATTCGTATCCACATGACTGGCGTACGAAAAAACCGGTTATCTTTAGAGCGACTGAGCAGTGGTTCGCTTCAATTAGTAAAGTAAGACAAGATATTTTAGATGCAATTGATACAACTAAATTTAAAATTGATTGGGGTAAAACACGTTTATACAACATGATTAGAGATAGAGGAGAATGGGTAATTTCTCGTCAAAGAGTTTGGGGCGTACCATTACCTGTATTCTATTCTGAAAATGGCGATATCATCATGACAGAAGAAACAATTAATCATGTTGCTGATTTATTCGAAAAACATGGATCTAATGTTTGGTTTGAAAGAGAAGCTAAAGATTTATTACCTGAAGGATTTACACATGAAGGTAGTCCTAACGGTGTATTCACTAAAGAAACAGATATTATGGATGTTTGGTTCGATTCAGGATCTACGCACAGAGGAGTACTTGAAACTAGACCTGAATTATCTTACCCAGCTGATATTTATATTGAAGGAAGTGACCAATATAGAGGTTGGTTTAACTCTTCAATTACAACTTCAGTAGCAACTAGAGGCATTTCACCATATAAAATGTTACTTTCACACGGTTTTGTAATGGATGGTGAAGGTAAAAAAATGAGTAAATCTCTTGGTAATGTTATCGTACCAGATAAGATTGTTAAACAAATGGGTGCTGATATTGCTCGACTATGGGTGAGTAGTGTTGATTACTTGGCTGATGTTCGTATTTCTAATGAAATTTTAAAACAAACTTCAGATGTTTACCGTAAAATCAGAAATACATTCCGCTTCTTATTAGGAAACGTGAATGATTTTAACCCAGCAACTGATAGTGTTTCTTATGATGAAATGCTTGAAATCGATCAATACATGCATAACCGTTTAAATCAATTTATCGGTAAGACATTATCACATTATGAAGCTTACGACTATTTAGACATCTATCAAGATATTCAAAACTTTATCAACGTAGATTTAAGTAATTTCTACTTAGATTACGGTAAAGATATTTTATATATTGAAAAAGCAGACTCATTAAAACGTCGTAGTATGCAAACCGTATTATATGAGACATTAGTTAAATTAACTAAGTTATTAGCACCAATTATCCCACATACTGCAGATGAAATTTGGGGTCATATTCCACATGTTGAAGAAGAAAGTGTACATTTAACAGATATGCCTGAACCACATGAAATTGATACTGTATTAATGGAAAAATGGTCTCAATTCATGAAATTAAGAGACGATGTTAACAGAGCTCTAGAAGTAGCACGTAATGAAAAAGTAATTGGTAAATCATTAGAAGCGCATATTACTTTATCTAACTCATCTGAGTTTGATACTGTTGATTTCTTAAGTAAATTTAATGATTTAAATCAATTGTTCATTGTATCAAAAGTTGACGTTGTAGATGAATTAACTGAAGGTACAGAATATGAATTAGTTAAAGTTAAAGTTGACCATGCAGAAGGTGAAAAATGTCAACGTTGTTGGAACTATTCAGATCAATTAGGTTCAGTTAATGGACTAGATCACTTATGTCCTCGTTGTCAATCAGTTGTAGCAACTTTAGGTTAATCATTTAATTTAAAAAACAATTTGTTGTGTAAATAAATACTCCTATTAAAGTTTTCACTTTAATAGGAGTATTTTTAATGTAATAACATAAAAATAGATGTTTAATATTATTTGTCAGATTAACAAACCTACCTGTTTATGTGGTAAAATAATCAAGATTGGAGTGAACAATAAATGCGTAAAGGTTATAATATTCCTATATGGAGTATTTTTATAGTTATAATTATAGCGTTAGACCAATTAACAAAATATATGATTGTAAAATCATTAGAAATTGGTGATTCTGTAAAAGTTATTAAAAATCTTTTATATATAACTTCTCATCGGAACGAAGGTGCTGCGTGGGGTATTCTTCAAGGGAAAATGTGGTTGTTCTATATTGTGACAATCGTTGTGTTAGTTATATTAATTATGTTCTTTAAAAGCGAAGGTTATGGAAAACCATTAATCCAATTCGGTCTGAGTTTATTAATAGCTGGTTCGATAGGTAATTTTATAGATCGATTGTTTAGAAGTGAAGTAGTAGATTTTATAGATACGTATATATTTGGTTATAATTTCCCGATATTTAATGTTGCGGATGCAGCTTTAACAATTGGTGTTATTGTATTAATTATTGTAATTTTATTTGAAGGCAAGGAGGAAAAAGCTTGAATACGTTTGAATTTAAAATAGAAACAGAGCAAGAAGCGGGCGTAAGAATTGATAAATTGTTACCTGAATTAAATCCAGATTGGTCAAGAAGTCAAATACAAGATTGGATTAAATTAGGTTTAGTTGAGGTAAACGGTAAAGTCGTAAAATCAAATTATAAAACTAAATTGAATGATACGATTGTTGCTACTGAAAAAGTAGTAGAAGAAGTAGACATAGTAGCAGAAGATTTAGGCATAGAGATATATTATGAAGATAAAGATGTTGCGGTAGTCTACAAGCCTAAAGGAATGGTAGTACATCCTGCTCCCGGACATTATACTGGAACTTTAGTAAATGGACTTATGTATGCTATAACAGATTTATCAGGCATTAATGGAGAAATTAGACCAGGTATTGTACATCGAATTGATAAAGATACTTCAGGTTTATTGATGGTAGCAAAAAATGATATTGCACATAGAGGGTTAGTAGAACAATTAGTCGATAAGACAGTAACTAGAGAATATACTGCTTTAGTACATGGTCATATCCCTCACGAATTCGGTACTATTGAAGCGCCTATTGGTAGAAACCCAAAAGAGCGCCAAGAAATGGCTATCGTTGATGATGGCAAAGAAGCAGTAACGCATTTTAACGTGATAGAAAAATTCGACCAATATACATTGGTGAATTGTCAGCTTGAAACTGGGCGAACACACCAGATTAGAGTGCACATGAAACATATTGGTTACCCATTAGTAGGGGATCCAAAGTATGGTAGAAAGAAAACTTTAGATTTAGGCGGACAAGCTTTACATGCAGGGTTACTTGGATTTGAACATCCTATAACTGGAAAATATATCGAAAAAGAAGCGCCTTTACCTGAATATTTCGAAGCGTTAATAGAAAAGTTAAGAAAAATAGAAGATAAAAAATAATTGTAATAATACTAGTTTAATTTCAGATATACTTTGACAATATACTAGAAAAACGATATTATAGTTTTAACAATTAAATCGTCTTTAACAGACAGTCCTGAGAGGCTGAGAAGACATATATGTGCGTGTGGACCTTTTTAAAGGTACCAGTATATACTCATGTCTTCTTAAAGACATGAGTATTTTTTTGTGGAAGGAGATTGAATATGGCTGAAAGAATGATTATGGATGATGCAGCAATCAATCGTGCTTTGACGAGAATGTCACATGAGATTTTAGAGAAAAACAAAGGCACGAAAGATATTGTATTATTAGGTGTGAAAACTAGAGGCGTACACTTAGCAAATAGAATTGAAAAGAAAATCAAATCTATAGAAGATGTGCAAGTGCCAACTGGCGAGATTGATGTCACACATTACCGAGATGATGTAGAACATAGTCAAATTAAAGTGAAATCATTTGATATCGAAGTAGATATTAATGATAAACATGTTATTATCGTCGATGACGTGTTATACACAGGTCGCACTGTTAGAGCTTCACTTGATGCTATATTAGACCATGCACGACCACGAAAAATCAGCTTAGCTACATTGGTAGATAGAGGTCATAGAGAGTTGCCTATTAGAGCAGATTACGTTGGTAAAAACGTACCAACTGCTTCTAACGAATCAATAGTAGTAGAACTAGAAGAAATTGACGATAAAACAGCAGTAACATTAAATTAAATAATTCCTTTTAAATCAGTACGAGATACTGGCAAAGGAGCGTTTTTGTAACAGTCTACCTGTATATATTTGTATAGGTATAACTGTATACATAGATCCCTTTGCATATCTTGTAAAGGGATCTTTTTTTGAATAGGAGAATGGAAAATGACACACAACGAAGAAATGTTTGAACGCACGGTTGAACCTATTTTAGATGTAAATGAGAAACCAAAACCTTCTCAATGGTTTTTCTTAAGTTCACAGCACTTATTTGCAATGTTTGGAGCGACAGTATTAGTACCTTTCTTAACAGGATTACCTGTTTCAGCAGCATTAATCGCTTCGGGGCTTGGAACATTACTTTATATTCTAATTACTAAAGGAAAAATACCTGCATACTTAGGATCAAGTTTCGCGTTCATCACACCGATTATAGTCGGTCTTAAATCACACGACCTAGGCGAAATGTTAGTGGCTTTGTTCATGAGTGGTGTCCTTTATGTAATCATCGGATTGATTATAAGGCTTACAGGCACAGATTGGTTGCTGAATTTATTACCACCTGTTGTAGTAGGACCAGTAATTATGGTTATAGGACTTGGTTTAGCGCCAGTTGCTGTCAACATGGCAATGTACACTGATTCAAACGCAATGACTGGATACAGCGGTGTTTATATTACAGTGGCACTGATTACACTGATTACAACAATAATTGTTTCAGTATTCTTTAAAGGATTTTTATCAATAATACCAGTATTGATAGGTATTATTGTAGGTTACATTTCATCATTACTATACGGCATTGTTGATTTAGAACCGATAGCAAAAGCGAAATGGTTACAATTACCAGACATATACATGCCTTTTCATGATTACACACCTTCATTACAGTGGGGATTAATATTAATCATGTTACCGATTGTATTTGTAACGGTAAGTGAACATATTGGGCATCAAATCGTTATTAATAAAATTGTCGGTAAAAACTTTTTCAAAGAGCCAGGTTTACATCGATCATTAATCGGTGATGGCGTGTCAACTATGATGTCTTCTATTATAGGTGGACCTCCAAGTACAACATACGGAGAAAATATAGGTGTACTAGCAATTACAAAAATTTATAGTATATGGGTTATAGGAGGTGCAGCAGTCCTCGCACTTATTTTAGGCTTTGTTGGAAAGTTTACAGCTATGATTTCCACTATACCGACACCAGTCATGGGCGGTGTATCGATACTGTTATTCGGAATTATAGCTTCAAGTGGATTGAGGATGTTGGTAGAAAACAAAATTGACTTTGGTAACAATAGAAATTTAATTATAGCATCAGTAATTTTAGTACTAGGAATCGGAAAAGCACATCTAGATTTTACAGGTATCGGTATTCATTTGAATATTGAAGGGATGGCATTAGCAGCAACAGTTGGTATTTTACTGAATCTCATTTTACCCAAGAAAATAAAATAATTCTAGGAGGCGTTACCCTTGAAAAACATATTATCTATGGCTGATTTAACAAAAGACGAAATATTAAACATTATTCACAAAGCGCAGGATCTAAAAGAACAAGGTATAAGTTCAATTGATAGAAAAGCAACTGTAGCAAATTTATTCTTTGAAAATTCTACAAGAACGAAATGTAGTTTCGAAATGGCTGAAAGAAAATTAGGATTAGACATTTTACCATTTGAAACAAATACTTCATCTGTTCAGAAGGGTGAAACGCTATATGACACGTGTAAAACTCTCGAATCTATAGGAGTTGAAGCGCTGATCATCAGACATAGTGAAAATGAATATTATGAACCTTTAAAATCGCTTAATATACCTGTTATTAATGGAGGAGATGGAAGTGGACAACACCCAACTCAATCTTTACTGGATATTATGACGATTTATGAAGAGTATGGTTATTTTAGCGGGTTAAAAGTTTTAATTTCAGGAGATATTAAAAATTCAAGAGTAGCAAGAAGTAACGCTGACGCTTTAACAAAATTAGGTGCAGAAGTCATGTTCTCAGCTCCAAACCAATGGAAAGAACAGATTTCTGATATTCCTTATGTAAATATTGATGATGTTATTAATGAAATTGATGTGTGCATGTTGTTAAGAGTACAAAATGAAAGACATGATAAAGGTCAATCTTATAGCAAGTCTGAATATCATGTTGGTTATGGCCTTACAAAAGAAAGATACGAACAACTGAAAGATAGTGCAATTGTAATGCATCCTGCTCCAGTAAATCGAGGGGTCGAAATTGATACAAATTTAGTTGAAAGTCCAAAATCTCGCATTTTTAGACAAATGGAAAATGGTGTTTTCGTGAGAATGGCATGTATTCAAGAAGTACTTAATCATAAGGAGGAAAAAGTAAAATGTCACTTATAATCAAAAATGGAAAAATCTTATCTCAAGGTGAACTTGTGAAGAAAGATATACAAATAGAAGATGGTAAGATCAAAAGTATCGCTGATTCAATAGAAGAAGGAAATTTGAAAGTGATTGATGCTAAAGGACATTTTATTTCGCCAGGTTTTGTTGATGTCCATGTTCATTTAAGAGAACCAGGTGGAGAGCATAAAGAAACAATTGAAACAGGAACTAAAGCAGCGGCAAGAGGTGGTTTTACAACTGTATGTCCAATGCCTAACACTAAACCTGTTCCTGATTCAGTTGAAAATCTAGAAAAAATACATGACATTATAAATAAACATGCTGCTGTAAGAGTATTACCATACGCATCTATTACTGTGAGACAAGCAGGTAAAGAGCACGTAGATTTTAAAGCTTTAAAAGAAACAGGCATGTTCCAATTTACTGATGATGGTGTAGGAGTACAGACAGCTTCAATGATGTATGAAGCAATGATAGAAGCAGCTAAAATCAATAAAGCAATCGTTGCGCATTGTGAAGACAATTCACTTATTTACGGTGGAGCAATGCATGAAGGAAAACGTAGTAACGAACTTAACATACCAGGCATACCTTCAATATGTGAAGCTGTCCAAATTGCAAGAGATGTGTTATTAGCCGAAGCTGCTAATTGTCATTATCATGTGTGTCACGTTTCGACTAAAGAAAGTGTAAGAGTAATAAGAGATGCTAAAAAAGCTGGAATTAAAGTGACTGCAGAAGTAACACCACACCATTTATTGTTAACTGAAGACGATGTACCTGGAGACGACGCAATATACAAAATGAACCCACCATTAAGAGCAAAAGAAGACAGAGATGCTTTAATTGAAGGACTTATTGATGGAACAATTGATTGTATTGCAACAGATCACGCTCCGCATGCCAAAGAAGAAAAAGAAGCTTCTATGGTTGATGCACCATTTGGAATTGTAGGAAGCGAAACTGCTTTCCAATTGTTATATACGCATTTTGTTAAAACAGGAAAATTTACTCTAGAACAACTTGTTTCTTATTTAACAATAAAACCATCTGAAACATTCGATTTACCTTATGGACGACTTGAAGAAGGTGGCTATGCTGACCTTACGATAATAGATTTAGAAACAGAAAGACCAATTAAAGCTGAAGAATTTGCTTCTAAAAGTAGCAATACACCATTTATCGATGAAGTTGTATCAGGATACCCAATCATGACAATTTATGACGGTGAAATAGTTTATGAGGAGGCAGTAAAAAATGCGTAATAGAAGATACTTAGTTCTTGAAGATGGCACCATTTATAAAGGGTTTAAGTTAGGTTCAGATGAATTAACAATCGGAGAAATTGTATTTAATACAGCTATGACAGGTTATCAAGAAACGATTTCAGATCCATCATATACAGGTCAAATTATTACATTCACATATCCACTTATTGGGAATTATGGTTTTAACCGAGATGATTTTGAATCATTAACACTGACTTTAAATGGTGTAGTTGTTCGTGAAGCATGTCAAGAACCGAGTAACTTCAGATCTAGTAAAACACTCGATGAAACTTTGAAATTTTATAATATTCCAGGTATATCCGGTGTTGACACAAGAAGTTTAACTAGAAAAATTAGAAACCACGGTGTTCTTAAAGCTGGTTTTACAGATAATGAAAACGAAATTGAAACAGTTATTCACAGATTGAAAAATGATACGTTAAGAACTGATGAAGTTGAACAAGTATCATCAATTAGACCGTATATTTCAACAGGTGACGGATATAAAGTAGTACTGATTGACTATGGTAAAAAAGAAAATATTGTACGTGAGTTAAATAGAAGAGGTTGTGATGTGACAGTTGTACCATATCAAACATCTGTAGAAGAAATATTAAATATTGCCCCTGATGGCGTGATGGTTTCTAATGGTCCAGGTAATCCAGAGAATGTTAAAGAAACGCTAGATACGATTCAATCAATTATAGGAAAAATACCATTCTTTGGTATATGTTTAGGACATCAATTATTTGCACTATCACAAGGTGCAACTTCTTACAAAATGAAATTTGGTCATAGAGGTGCTAACCATCCTGTTATGAACTTAAGTACTGGAAAAGTTGATTTAACAAGTCAAAATCACGGCTACGCTATAGAAGAAGAATCAATCAAAAATACAAAATTAGAAATTACACATATCGCATTAAATGATCGTTCAATAGAAGGTCTGAAGCATAAAGAATATCCAGCTTTCTCTGTACAATATCATCCGGAAGCTTCTCCAGGACCACATGATTCAAATTATTTATTCGATGAATTTATTGAAATGATTCAATTACATAAAGAGAAGGAGCGTAATATTAATGCCTAAACAAACAGATATAAAATCCATCTTAGTTATCGGTTCAGGTCCAATCATTATAGGACAAGCAGCTGAATTTGATTATGCAGGTACACAAGCTTGTCTAGCTCTAAAAGAAGAAGGATATAAAGTCATACTTGTTAATTCTAACCCAGCCACGATTATGACTGATACAGAAATTGCAGATACAGTATATATCGAACCTTTAACATTGGATTTTGTTAGTAGAATTATAAGAAAAGAACAACCAGATGCACTATTACCAACATTAGGCGGTCAAACAGGTTTAAATATGGCAATTGAATTACATGAAAATGGTGTACTTGAAGAAAATAATGTTCGTTTGTTAGGTACGCAATTATCTTCCATCGCTCAAGCAGAAGACCGTGATTTATTCCGTAATTTAATGAATGAATTAAATGAGCCAGTACCGGAAAGTGATATTGTAAATGATTTAGACGCCGCCATCCAATTTGCGAATAAAGTAGGTTATCCTTTAATTGTTCGCCCAGCTTTTACGATGGGTGGAACAGGTGGCGGAATTTGTAATGATGAGACTGAATTAAGAGAAGTTGTTCAGAACGGTTTGAAATATAGTCCTGTAACTCAATGTTTAATTGAAAAATCAATAGCTGGATATAAAGAAATTGAATATGAAGTAATGCGAGATAAAAATGATAATGCCATTGTTGTGTGTAACATGGAAAATATTGACCCTGTTGGTATACATACTGGAGATTCAATCGTGGTGGCACCAAGTCAAACATTATCAGATGTTGAGTACCAAATGTTAAGAGATGTTTCATTAAAAATTATTAGAGCTTTAAAAATAGAAGGTGGATGTAATGTACAATTAGCACTTGATCCACATTCTTTAAATTATTATATCATCGAGGTTAATCCACGTGTATCTAGATCCTCTGCTTTAGCTTCAAAAGCAACGGGGTATCCGATAGCTAAATTGGCAGCTAAAATTGCAGTTGGTATGACATTAGATGAAATGCTGAACCCTGTTACAGGCACGTCATATGCAGCATTTGAGCCTGCTTTAGACTATGTTGTTTCTAAAATACCTAGATTTCCTTTTGATAAGTTCGACAAAGGTGAAAGACATTTAGGTACACAGATGAAAGCAACTGGAGAAGTTATGGCTATTGGAAGAACTTATGAAGAATCGCTTTTAAAAGCAATTCGCTCATTAGAATATGGCGTACATCATTTAGGATTACCTAATGGAGATGAATTTGAACTAAACTTCATAGAAGAAAGAATTAAAGCACAAGATGATGAAAGACTTTTCTTCATTGGAGAAGCAATTAGAAGAGGAACATCGTTAGAAAGAATTCATGAACTAACTGAAATTGACTACTTTTTCTTAAATAAATTTAAACACATTATTGAGATAGAACATGAACTTAAAGAAAATAAAGGGAATTTAGAATGTTTAATGTGGGCTAAACAGTATGGATTTAGTGACAAAGTGATTGCGCATAGATGGGAACAATCTGAACGTGAAATTTATGATTTAAGGCAACAACATCAAATCAATCCAGTTTATAAAACTGTCGATACGTGTGCAGCTGAGTTTGAATCTGAAACACCATATTTTTATGGCACTTATGAAGAAGAAAATGAATCAATAGTATCGGAGAAGGAAAAAATTATCGTTCTAGGTTCTGGTCCAATAAGAATCGGCCAAGGAGTAGAATTTGATTATGCAACAGTTCATGCAGTATGGGCGATACAAGAAGCTGGATATGAGGCAATAATTATAAATAATAATCCAGAAACTGTTTCGACTGATTTCTCAATTTCAGACAAACTATATTTTGAACCTTTAACAGAAGAAGATGTTATGAGTATTATTAATCATGAAGAACCAATTGGAGTAGTTGTTCAATTCGGAGGTCAAACTGCGATTAATTTAGCTGATAAACTTTCTGAAAAGGGCATTAAAATACTTGGTACTTCTTTAGAGGACTTAAATAGAGCAGAAGATAGAAAAGAATTCGAAGCTTTATTACAAAAAATAAATGTACCACAACCATTAGGAAAAACTGCAACATCTGTAGAAGAAGCAATAAAAAATGCGAATGAAATTGGTTACCCTGTTGTTGTGAGACCTTCATATGTACTAGGTGGTAGAGCAATGGAAATCGTATACGCTGAAGCGGAACTACGAAATTATATGGAGCAAGCTGTTAAAGCGAGCCCCGAACACCCAGTACTGATAGATAGATATTTAACAGGTAAAGAAATAGAAGTAGATGCAATATCAGACGGGGAAACAGTTGTTATACCAGGAATCATGGAACATATTGAAAGAGCTGGCGTTCACTCAGGAGATTCTATAGCAGTTTATCCACCACAAACTTTAACAGATGAAGAAATTAATATGTTAGTAGACTATACGACTAAATTAGCTAAAGGGCTAAACATTATCGGTTTAATCAATATTCAGTTTGTTTTATCTAAAGGTGAAGTCTTCGTACTTGAAGTTAACCCTAGAGCAAGTAGAACTGTGCCATTTTTAAGTAAAATAACGGACATTCCAATGGCTAAGTTAGCTACAAAAGCAATTACAAATATATCTTTAAAAGAACAAGGATATGAAAACGGATTAGTTCCTTACAAAGAAGGCGTGTATGTAAAAGCACCAGTATTCAGTTTTAGTAAATTGAAAAATGTAGATATTACTTTAGGACCTGAAATGAAATCAACAGGTGAAGTAATGGGGAAAGACTTAACGTTAGAAAAAGCATTATATAAAGGTTTAACGGCAAGCGGATTAAAAGTACAAGATCAAGGTACAGCACTGTTTACTGTAAGTGATAAAGATAAAGAAGAAGCTTACATTATTGCAAAACGATTCCATGAAATAGGTTATAGAATTTTTGCAACTGAAGGAACATCAAAATATTTCCAAGAAAAAAATATACCAACTTATACTGTAGGAAAAATTGGTGGAGAACATGATTTGCTATCTGTTATTCAAAAAGGCGAAGTACAATTAGTCGTTAATACAATGACTAAAGGAAAAATTTATGAAAGAGATGGTTTCCAAATTCGTAGAGAATCGGTAGAGAACGGAATTCCTTGTTTAACGTCACTTGATACTGCAAACGCATTAGCAGATGTAATTGACAGTATGACATTTAAAACTGACCAAATGTAGAGGGGGATCACAATGTCTCATTTAATGACAGTTGTATCAAATAATCAAATTGCAGACGCTATTTATGAATTAAAAGTTTATGGTGATATTACGAAAAATATGAAAAAACCTGGCCAATTCGTACACATAAAGGCAGGTATGGGTACTGAACATATGTTAAGAAGGCCTATATCAATTTGTGAAGTGAATCGAGAAGATGAGACTTTCACAATGCTTTTTAGAAAAGAAGGGCAAGGAACTGAAAAAATTTCTAAACTAAAATCAGGAGATTCTATAGATGTTATTGCGCCTTTAGGTAATGGTTTTCCAGTGGAAGAAGCACAAAATACCGCTTTATTAGTAGGTGGCGGTATTGGTGTGCCTCCACTATATGAATTATCTAAACAACTTAATGCAAGAGGAATTAAAACAATTCATGTGTTAGGTTTCCAAAGCGCAAAAGATGCATTTTATGTCGAACAATTCGAATCTTTAGGAGAAACGTATATAAGTACGGTTGACGGAAGTTTAGGTACAAAAGGATTTGTTACAACTGTTATTGAACAATTAGAAACACCTTTCGATATATTTTATAGTTGTGGTCCCAAAGTGATGCTCAAAGCATTAAAAGCACAATTAAGTGATGTTAAAGGTTACATTTCTTTAGAAGAACGCATGGGTTGTGGGATTGGTGCATGTTACGCCTGCGTGTGCCATACTGATGATGATGTAGGTTATGTTAAAGTATGTACAGATGGACCAGTATTCGAAAAAGGAGCCGTTATCATATGAGTAGATTAAATGTAACACTACCAGGTTTAAATTTGAAAAATCCAATAATGCCAGCAAGTGGATGTTTTGCATTTGGTAAAGAATTTAGTCAGTTCTATGACTTATCAGAGCTTGGATCTATTATGATAAAAGCTGCTACTAAAGAAGCAAGATATGGGAACGAAACACCTCGTGTTGCCGAAACTGCTAGCGGAATGATAAATGCTATTGGATTACAAAATCCAGGGGTTCATCATATTATTGAACATGAGCTAAAATATTTAGAGCAATTTGATGTACCAATTATTGCTAACGTAGCTGGTTCAACAGAAGAAGAATATGTATATGTAGCAGAACACATTTCAAAATCACCTAACGTACATGCATTAGAATTAAATATTTCATGCCCAAACGTTAAAGAAGGTGGCATACAATTCGGAACAGTACCAGAAGTAGCAAGTGATTTAACAAAAAAGGTGAAAGAAGTATCTTCTGTTCCAGTGTATGTTAAACTATCTCCTAATGTTACGAACATTGTTGAAATGGCTAAAGCAATCGCTCAATATGCAGACGGAATCACGATGATTAACACTTTAGTTGGTCTACGTGTTGATGAAAAAACAGGAAAGCCGATAATAAGTAACATTGTTGGTGGTTTAAGCGGGCCAGCAATTAAACCTGTAGCTTTAAGAATGGTTTATGAAGTTAGTCAAAATATTGATATTCCCATCATTGCAATGGGTGGCGTTAGAACAGCTCAAGATGTAATCGACTATATATCAGTAGGTGCAGATGCAGTAGCAGTAGGAACAGCTAATTTTGAAAATCCTACAGTATGTAAAGAAATTATTGATGAATTACCAAGTTTATTAGATAAATTAGGGGTACAACATATTCACGAACTTAAAGGTAGAACATATAGACAAGAAGGAGTTGTAAAATAAATGAAAGATACACCAATTATTGCATTGGATTTTGCAACGCTGAAAGAAGTAGAAAATTTTTTAGACTTATTTGATGAACCACTATTTGTGAAAATTGGAATGGAACTATTTTTACAAAATGGTCCTGATACAATTAAAGCAATTAAGGATAGAGGACACGACATATTTTTAGATTTAAAGCTACATGACATACCAAATACTGTACAAAGTGCATTGGCGGGATTAGGAAAATTTAATATAGATCTTATTAATGTGCATGCAGCAGGTGGCATAGAAATGATGAAATCTGGTTTAAAAGGCCTGAAATCTACGAATCCTAACGCAAAATTAATAGCTGTAACGCAACTTACTTCTACTACTGAAGAACAAATGCAGAAAGAACAAAATATCCAAACATCTATAGAAGACTCAGTTGTTCATTATGCTAAAAATACTAAAGATGCTGGTTTAGATGGGGTCGTATGTTCACCATTAGAATCTAAAATATTAAAAGAAACTCTTGGTAAAGAATTCTTGAAAGTAACACCGGGAATACGATTAGAAACGGATAAAACGCATGATCAACAACGTGTTACAACTCCAGAAGAAGCGAAAAATCTTGGTTCAACACATATTGTTGTAGGCCGTTCAATTACACAACATACGAATCCAGTGGAAAGATATCACGAAATATTACAAAGATGGAAAGGATAATGAACATGACTTCAAATATTGCACAATCATTATTAAAGATAAAGGCGGTTACACTTTCACCAGATGATCCTTATACATGGAGTTCAGGCATTAAATCGCCAATATACTGTGATAACAGAGTCACGTTAGCTTACCCTGAAATAAGAGAAGACATTTATAAAAGTTTAATTAATTTAATAAAAGAACATGCTAATGAAGTAGAAATTATTTCAGGGACTGCAACAGCTGGCATACCTCATGCTGCATTTATCGCCGATGATATGAAGCTACCTATGAGTTATGTAAGATCAAAAAGCAAAGGGCATGGTAAAGGTAATCAAATTGAAGGTGCTTCAAGCAAAGGAAAAAAAGTTGTTGTCATTGAAGATTTAATTTCTACAGGTGGTTCTTCAATCAATGCAGTAGAAGCATTATTAGAAGATGGCGCTGAAGTTTTAGGTGTATTCGCAATATTTACATATGGTATTTCCAAAGCAGAAGAAGCATTTAACAAAATTAATGTTCCATTTTACACTTTATCAAACTATGATGAACTTGTAACTGTGGCAGAAAAAGAAGGATTTATAGAAAATAAAGATATTAAAACTTTAAAAGAATGGAAAGATACTTTATAATGAACTCATATAAAGGGGGCCGTATTTTATGGAAAGTGAACATCGTTTAACTGCTGAAGAAGAACGTGAGCAGATTAAAAAATGGGGACACATTAATGATTTTCTTAAAAAAGATTCTAACAAACCGGCGGACTTTGAGCATTCAAAAGTAAGAGACGATAATTTTAAAGAAAGAACCGGCTATACAAATAATACAAATGTAGACAGAGATAGAAGATACGATTTAGACGATAAAAACATTTTCAAAAGTATAAAAAAAGAACTAGAGAAGAACGGATTCTTTAATACAAAAGAACAAAACAATTAAAAAATTTAAATTATAGCTATTTCTGAGGCTGGGGCATATATACATGCCCCAGCCTCGATTCATTATAATGGCAGTAGCTGACTGGTATGAAAATGCGCTTATATCAAGCTTTTTCAACCCCAGTCATTCTTGCCGAGGTGGGACTACGAAATCTTTTTTAATAAAATGAGATTTCTGGCCCACTCTTTTTTATAAATATATATAATTTTATACTTCCGTATATATAAAAAGCATAAATATTATAATAATTTAATAAAAATAGTATTCTAAAGAAGTAATATTTGTTAAAATGTAAACGAATACAATTTAAGGGGGTAGTAATATATGAAAGAAAAGGGAAATAAACTTACCGATAAGCTTTGGAAAGAAAGTGGAAGAACTAAAGAAATGTTAAAGTTCTTTTCAGCAGATGCATTAAAAGGACAAAAAGAACCAGAACCAAAGTTAAAAGCATATAATACAGCACAGTTAGTAGGATTAATTTTAGGGCCTTTATTATTTTTAATTGTCTTATTATTTGTTAGTCCACCAGGACTCAGCCAAAAAGGGGTTTATGTTATGGCTGTAACACTTTGGATTGCAGTTTGGTGGATTACAGAAGCTATCCCTATTCCGGCAACGAGTTTAATGCCTTTATTCCTATTTCCTTTAGGGGGCGTAATGGATAGCGAAACAGTGTCTAGCGCTTATGGGGATGACATCGTATTCTTATTCTTAGGTGGATTTATTATTGCTATTGCAATGGAAAGATGGAACTTACATACAAGGATTGCACTTGTTATCATTAAAACTATCGGGACAAGTACAGGGCGAATTTTATTAGGATTTATGATTGCTACTGGTGCTTTATCGATGTTTGTGTCTAATACAGCAGCAGTAATGATCATGATTCCAATTGGTTTAGCTATTATTAAGGAAGCACATGAATTAACAACTGATGATTCTAAAGAACATCATTTATCACAATTTGAAAAATCGCTTGTTTTAGGTATTGGGTATGCCGGTACAATTGGTGGTTTAGGTACTTTAATTGGTACACCACCGTTAATTATTTTAAAAGGACAATATGAGAAAATATTTGGAGAAGAAATTAGTTTTGCCCAATGGATGGTTATGGGTGTGCCAGTAGTTATTATTTTATTAGCTATTACATGGGCATATTTAAACTTTGTGAAATTTAAACACGATATGAAGGAGCTACCAGGTGGTAAAGAAATAATTACAAAAGAATTGAAAGCTTTAGGTAAGACAACTTATGAAGAAAAAATCGTGTTAACATTATTCTGTTTAGCAGCATTTTTATGGGTATCAAGAGAATTTTTACTTTCACAATTTACATTTACAGAGCTTGTTAAAGATGGAACGATTTCAATGTTCGTTGCGGTATTATTATTCTTAGTGCCCGCAAAAAGAAAATTTGCTCGAATTTTAGATTGGTCTATTGCAAAAGACTTACCATGGGGTATTTTATTACTATTTGGTGGAGGTTTAGCTGTAGCATCAGCTATTACAGAAAGTGGTTTAGATAAATGGATGGGTAAACAAATATCTAGCCTTGAAGGTATTAACATCATCTTGATTATCTTTATTGTTACACTGTTCGTACTATTCTTAACTGAGATTACATCGAATACAGCTACAGCAACAATGATATTACCGATTTTAGCGACTATAGCAGTGGGTATACACATACATCCACTTGCACTGATGATACCAGCGGCTATAGCAGCAAACTGTGCATTTATGTTACCAGTAGGTACACCACCGAATGCGATAGTATTTGGTACAGATAAAGTATCCATTCGAGAAATGGCGACAACAGGATTCTGGTTAAACTTATTCAGTTGTGTTGTAATCGTGATATTTGTTTGGTTCATGGTGCCATGGTTATTCGGCATCGATTTAATGTCTACTAAATAAAAAGTGCATAATTATTAAAAACTAATTTTATAAATTACAAATGGATTTATAAATAAAAAGCGTCACTCCGTTAATTCAAAATATGACGGAGTGGCGCTTCAGTTTGCTTTTAGCTTATTATTTTATAAAAATTTTTATAATCAATGTTTATCCTAAGAACAATTTTATGAAGACATAACCTATAATGATGATTGCTAATAAGATGACAACCGGTAATAATAATGACAATGACATAATATCTCTCCTTTGTCTTTAAACCTTATAATGATTATACTCATTATATAAGATAAAAGAAACAATTTAAATACGTTAATGGAGTGAAACCAATGATACCTAAAATAACAACATTTTTAATGTTTAATGGTGAAGCGGAAGAAGCTATTAAATTTTATACATCTATTTTTAAAGATAGTGAAATACTAACTATGGTTAAGTATGACGAAGAAGGGCCAGGTGAACCTGGAACAGTACAACATTCTATATTTAAAATAAACGGTGAAATTTTTATGGCGATTGATCAAAGTAACGGAGTAGATATTGAAATGAACCCAGCAATGTCTTTATATGTTACTTGTGATACTGCTATGGAAATGGAAACCTTATATTCAGAATTAAAATCAGGCGGTGCTATTTTAATGCCTAAAACAGAAATACCACCAACTTTTAGAGAATTCGCATGGGTACAAGATAAATACGGCGTTAATTTCCAATTAGCGTTGCCAGAAAATCAATAAAAAATAGCAGTGAATTCTCCATCAACGTGGAATTTTCACTGCTATTTTTATAACTTTATTTTGATGAATTATTTCTTTAATAATTTCTTTATATCATCATAGTCAGTTGTAACATATAGCGTCGATTGATGATCATAAGTTACAAATCCTGGCTTTGCTCCGCTTGGTTTGTGTACATTTTTAATTTCAGTATAGTCTACAGGTATTTGACCTGATTGACTTGCTTTTGAATAATATCCTGCAATCATTGCCGCTTCATTTATCGTTGTTTCTGTAGGCTCTGTATCTTGTATAACAACATGTGAACCTGGAATATCTTTAGTATGGAACCAAAGTTGGTTCTTTCTTGCGATACGATGTGTAAGATAATCGTTTTGTTTATTATTTTTACCTAATAATATTGTTTGACCATCAGATGATTCAAACGTTGTTAAAGTAATTTTATTAGATTTTTTCTTTTTATTATTTTTACGTCTTTTTACAAATCCTTGTTCTTCTAACTCTTCTCTAATATCGTCAATATCTTCAACAGAAATATGTTTAAGTTGTTGTTCCAATGACTCGAAATATAGAATGTTAGATTGAGTAAGTTTAATTTGTTTTTCTAATTCTATTTCACGCGTTTTTAAACGGTTATATTGTTTATAATAATATTGTGCGTTCATAGAAGGTGATTTAGTTGGATCTAAAGGAATAGTAATAGGCTCGTTATTATAATAATTAATTGTTTCTAACGATTCATCACCTTGTTTTATTTGATACATATTTGCTGTAATCAATTCACCATATAATTGTTGTATATCTTTAGTACTTGCTGCTTCTTGTTCGTTAATAAGTTTTTCTAACTTATGCTTATTCTTCTGTAAATGTTGGTCAACAATTTTAACTAAGTCTAATGCACGTTGTTTTACACGTTCTCGTTCTCCACGAGATTCATAAAAACGGTCTAAACATTCATGCAATGTGTTAAAACTTGTATAGTCTTGTCCATAAGAATGTAGAGGCATAAAATAGAAAACTTCTTTACCAGTTGAGTGGTTGTTATATATGACTGGCTTAGGTTCTTCCTTTACTTCGTTAATCACTTCATCGAATGCTTCTACAAGCGTACTTTGGTTCATGAACGGTCTTCTAGATACAATTTCTTTTGTGATAAGTGGACTAAATCCTTCGAATTGTTGAAGTAATTGTCTATCAATTTTACCAGAATTAAAATCAATATATTTATTAATATCGTCTACTTCAAAAGGATTCATTTTCTTAGTTGTAGGTGGATATTCATATTTAAAACCTGGCATAATCGTACGAGCAGTATTTGTATTTGGTGTATGATGTTTAAACCCATCTATAATTTTACGTTCACCATCTACTAAAATAATATTGCTATGTCTTCCCATTATTTCTAAAATGAGGGTACGTTTTCTTAAGTCACCAATTTCATCTCTCGAATGAATATCGATTTCAACTAATCTATCATTTCCAATTTGCGTTATCGCCTGTATGATACCACCATCGAGATGTTTTCTTAAAACTCTTAAGAACATCGGTGGATCAAAAGGATTCTCTAGTTTTTCTTCAGTAAGATGAAATCTACTAAAATTAGCATGCGTAGATAATAATAGATGATTATTCTTTCTTTCACTACGAATTGTTAAAATAATAGTGTCGTTACTTGGTTCTGTTATTTTATGAATTCGCCCAGTTACGAGCGATTGTATATCTTCGACTATCTTTCTTGTAAATAAGCCATCAAAAGCCATTTGCATTCACACCTTTTTAAAAAGTCAATTTATTGTAACATGTAAGGGATTAAATGAGTATATTTCTGTTTAAAGTTTACAACCTCTCTAGCCATACAGAATTGAAGTATGGTAAGATATAAAAAACAAAATGATGATAAATCGTTAGTATTCATTAGGAAAGGTCGTTTGACATGAACATAGAAAAAGGGTTACTGATTGTTCTCTCAGGTCCGTCTGGTGTCGGAAAAGGAACAGTAAGAAAATCAATCTTTGATGATCCTAGTACCGATTTTAAATATTCTATCTCAATGACTACAAGGAATATGCGTCCAGGTGAAACTGATGGCGTAGATTATTTCTTTAAATCAAGAGAAGAATTTGAAGCTTTAATTGCCGATGATCAATTTATAGAGTATGCTGAATATGTAGGTAATTATTATGGTACACCTGTACAATATGTAAGGGATACAATGGATAACGGATATGATGTATTTTTAGAAATTGAAGTGGAAGGCGCTAAACAAGTTAGAAAGAAGTTTCCTGAAGCTTTATTTATATTCTTAGCTCCACCAAGTTTAGAGCATTTAAAAGAAAGACTTGTTGGTAGAGGCACAGAATCGAATGAAATTATTCAAAATCGTATTACTGAAGCCCGTAAAGAAGTAGAAATGATGAATCTTTACGATTATGTTGTCGTGAACGACGAAGTAGAATTAGCGAAAGCACGTATTCAATCAATTGTTGAAGCTGAACATTTGAAAAGAGAACGTGTAGAAGCTAGATATAGAAAAATGATATTGGAGGCAAAAAAATAATGTTATATCCAGCACAAAATGAACTTAAAGATAGTATTAACTCTAAATATTTAATCGTAACAACAGCTGCAAAGAGAGCACGTGAACTTCAAGAATATCCTGATAGTTTATTATTAGATGAGTATCGTTCTCTTAAAAATGTAGGACAAGCACTTGAAGAGATTGCAGCTCATAAAGTACAAGCTAAACTACAAGATTAATATCTCCATAATATCAGCAGGCTGGGACATTATCATGTCTCAGCCTTGTTTATTATATAGACAGTAGCTGATTGGACTGGAAATGCGCTTATAACATACTTTATTCAATTTAATATATAGATTGAATTCATGACAGTATAAATTAAAGAATGTATAATAAGTGTTAATAATAATTGTAATTTGGAGGCGTACACAAATGAAGAATATACTTCTAGCTGTTACTGGTGGCATAGCTGCCTATAAAGCGATTGATTTAACAAGTAAATTAACACAAAACGGATACGTAGTGAGAGTGATGTTAACTGAAAATGCCCAACAATTTGTTACTCCTCTAGCTTTCCAAGCAATCAGCCGTAATCATGTTTATACAGATACTTTTGACGAAAAAGATGTTAGTGAAATACAACATATTACTATAGCAGATTGGGCTGATGCTGTTATTGTTGCGCCTGCTACTGCAAATACTATTAGTAAGTTGGCAAATGGGTTAGCAGATAATATGGTCACATCTACATTACTAGCGACTACAGCGCCTGTATTTATCGCACCAGCGATGAATGTTCATATGTTGGAACATCCTTCTATAGTAGCGAACATGGCTAAATTGAGAGAGTATGGTTATAAATTTATTGCACCTGGAGAAGGATATTTAGCATGTGGTTATGTAGCCAAAGGAAGAATGGAAGAACCGATTACAATATTAACGATTATTGATGATTATTTTAAAGAAAATTTAAACCTTCAAACTTTCTCATTACAAGGCAAAAAAGTTTTGATAACTGCAGGTCCGACTATAGAAAAAGTTGACGCAGTAAGATACTTTACAAATCGCTCTAGTGGAAAGATGGGTTATGCACTGGCTGAAGCAGCAAGAGACCTAGGTGCCGAAGTTATATTAGTAAGTGGAGAAACTCAATTGACTCAGCCTAAAGGTGTGGAATACGTCCAAATTACAAGTGCGGAAGATATGTTTCAAGCTGTGAAACAGTACAAAGATAATATGGATATGATTATTAAAGCAGCAGCTGTAGCTGATTATACCCCGGTTGAAACATCAGATAAGAAAATGAAAAAGCAAGATGGTGACCTTGAATTAGTCTTTAAACGAACGACAGATATTTTAAAATATTTAGGTGAACATAAACAAAATCAATATTTAGTTGGTTTTGCAGCAGAAACCGACAATGTAGAAAAATATGCTATGGGTAAATTAAAAAAGAAAAATGCTGATGTGATTATTTCTAATCATGTTGCAAATCAGGAAATTGGATTTAAATCTTCTGATAACGAAGTTGAAATGTTCTTTGCTAATGGAGATAGAGTACCATTTAAGAAAGAATCTAAACAAAAAATAGCATTTAAAATTTTAAACGAAATTGCAAGTAGGTGGAATTCTTGATAGCTCATGTAGTAGTAGATATTCCTTCTAAAAATGTAGACAAAATGTTCGATTACAAAATACCACAAGACATTGAAGAAATCGTTAAAGTTGGAGTTCGTGTAGAAGTGCCTTTTGGATCAAGAAAAATCCAAGGCTTTGTTATCGACATTAGTGAACATTTATCTAGTGATATAGATGCCTCTAAATTAAAATCAATAATAAGAGTTAAAGATTTTAAACCAGAACTTACATCTGAATTGATTAAGTTGAGTGAATGGATGGCGAATTTTCATTTAGTTAAACGTATATCCGCTCTTGAAATCATGTTGCCTAGCGCCGTAAAAGCAAAATACCAAAAAATTTATCAAGTAAATGACCCAGAACCTTTACCAGCAGAATTGCTAAATACCTTCAATAAAGAAGGTATTTTAACTTTTGATCAAGCTCAGAAATTGCAAATAGTTTCAGAACTTGAACATTTTGTAGATAAAAATATATTGTCTAAAGATACAATTGTAGGTCAACAATTAACACGTAAGTATGCAACATGTGTAAGGATTATACCGACTGATAGATTAGATGAAATATTGGAAGCTATTAGTAAAAAAGAAAAACAATTAGATGTATTAAATTATTTGATAGAGCATCGTCATGAGGATGTGTTGTTAAGAACATTAAAAGAAGAAGGATTTTCAAATTCTAGTATTCAAACACTTGTGAAAAATCAAGTGTTAGAAAAATATGAAGCGGTCGTTAATCGTGATCCGTATGAGAATAGAATATTCGAAAAAGAAAATAATAAAGAACTTACTGAAGCACAGCAATCAGCTTTCGAAAATATAGATAAATCAGTTTCAAATGAAGAATCAAAGACATTTCTATTACACGGTGTCACAGGTTCAGGTAAAACTGAAGTGTATTTACAAACGATAGAAAACGTCCTTAATCGAGGTGAACAAGCAATAATGCTTGTTCCTGAAATTGCATTGACGCCACAAATGGTTAATAGATTCAAAGCGAGATTTGGTGATGAAGTTGCAGTTCTTCATTCAGGCTTATCAAAAGGCGAAAAGTATGATGAGTGGCAAAAAATTAGAGATGGTAAGGCGAGCGTTTCAGTCGGTGCTAGATCAAGTGTCTTTGCACCATTTGAAAATTTAGGTCTTATTATAATTGACGAGGAACATGAATCGACATATAAACAAGAAGATTATCCAAGATATCATGCCCGTGAAATTGCCATATGGAGAAGTGAATATCATAATTGTCCTGTTGTGCTAGGCTCAGCAACGCCAAGTTTAGAAACATTTGCACGCGCAGAAAAAGGTGTTTATCATTATTTAGGATTACCAGACAGAGTGAATTTGCAAAAAATGCCTGAAATAGCGTTAGTGGATATGAGAGAAGAACTTCAAGCAGGGAACCGTTCAATGTTCTCTGAACCATTAACAAGAGCGATTCAAGATAGAATCAATAAAAATGAACAAATCGTATTGTTCTTAAACAGAAGAGGGCATTCGTCATTTGTATTATGTAGAGATTGTGGACATGTACCGCAATGTCCAAATTGTGATATTTCATTAACTTATCATAAAACAACAGATGATTTAAAATGTCATTATTGTGGATATAGTGAACCGATGCCACCGACTTGTCCAAGTTGTGGTAGTGAACATATTAGACAAATGGGTGTGGGTACACAAAAGGTTGAAGAACTTATATATGAAACATTCGATAATGCCAAAGTTATTCGAATGGACGTAGATACTACGTCTAAAAAAGGCGCCCATGAGCGACTGTTAAATGCATTTGGAAATCAAGAAGCAAATATATTATTAGGAACACAGATGATTGCTAAAGGATTAGACTTTGAAAATATAACATTAGTCGGAGTTCTAAATGCAGATACAATGTTGAACTTGCCTGATTTTAGATCAAGCGAAAAAACATTCCAGCTCTTAACACAAGTAGCAGGGCGTGCAGGAAGACATGAGAAGACTGGAGAAGTAATGATACAAACGTATAATCCAGAACATTACGCTATTCTAGACGTAACTAAAAATGATTACTTATCTTTTTATGAAAAAGAAATGAAATTCAGACAAGTAGGAAGATATCCACCATATTACTTCCTTGTTAACTTGACCATTAGTCATTTCGATAAAAGAAAAGTATTAAAAGCATCGAAACATATACATGATATTTTAGTACAACATGTGACGCCACAATCATTTGTGTTGGGTCCTTCACCAAGTCCGTTATCACGTATTAACAACCAACATAGATTCCAAATACTTATTAAATTTAAAAGCGAACCAGGGCTACTTACAGCACTGCAATACTTAGATGATTACTATCACGAACAATACATGAAAGATAAACTATCATTAGAGATTGATATAAATCCTCAAATGATGATGTAGAAGTTATATATAGCACCAATTAACCCCTCTAACTTTAAAATAAGCTAGAGGGGTTAAATCAATTATTTAGAACTTACTTCTTCTAATTCCTGCCAATCATAATCATGATTTAATATTTGTTCCCTTTCTTTTTCAGAAATTTTATCGTCAGGTTCTCCACCTTTTGGATAAAATTTTTCTTTTGATTTATTTACAAACTCTGGTCTATCTTGCGTTAATATATAAGCAGTTATGTCTGAAGCTTCTTGTTTGCTCAACGTTCCTTCTTCACCAAAAGGCATATTATGGTAAATGAAGTCATACATTTTTGAAAATCTACTCATACCTGCACCAGTATTAAATGAGTCTGGTCCCCATAACGATGGTCCTGTAAATGGGGCACTCGATGCACCATTGCCATGACAAGATAAACAATTATTTCTATCGAATGCCTCTTTTCCTTTATCTACATTAGGTTCAGGTATATTTTTTGCTTGTTCTATCTCTGGTGCTTCAGATTTTTTAATGTCTTCACTAATAAAATCTAAATAAGCTACCATTGCTTTCATTTCCTCACTATTTTCTTTGATAGGTTTCCCATTCATACTCCTAGCAAAACACCCATTAATTCGCTCTTTAAGTGAAACATCTCTACCTTCACGGTCTCTGTATTGTGGGTATTTTTTAGAGACACCTTCTAGAGAAAGAGCATTTCCATTTCCTCCTTGAGCATGACAACTCGTACAAGCTAATTTGTTTCCAACATGCTCAGGCATCTTAGAGTTGGTATAAATCATTAATTCTTCACCTTTACGTAATAACTTACCTTTTTCAGTATTAGCGTCAGTCGTCCGAACTGATTTTACTGAACTTTCTTTTTCTGATTTTTTTTCGTCGTTAGAACATGCAGTAATTAAGATCAAAACAAATAAAATTAAAGTTCCAAATATAATTTTATTATATTTCATTTAACCCCTCCTTAATTGTATGCAATTTTAGTATACAATACAGAGTGCAATAATTTAACTAAATTGTATTTTTATATTTTGAAATAATTTTATTTAATTCCATTGTTTATTTCAATATATATTTGTTGAATAAAACAATAATGATATTTAGGTTATCCTAAAATATGTTTGACTAACATAATAAAAAAAGTTACGATTGTTTGAGAATGTGGGGTGTATAAAATTAGATTTAAAAATTATAATAAAATAAATAAAAATGTGGATAAAAGTATTTTATTTTGTTATTTAATATTGGGGATTATAGGAATTATATTTATTTACAGCGCAAGTATGGTTCCTGCACGAATGGGTTCATTAACAAATGGAAATATAATTAATAGTAATCATTTTATGGTCAGGCAATCTATATTTTTATTTGTAGGTACTTTAATTGTTCTATTTATTGCTTATTTTGTGGACATTGATGCTTTAAAAGCGAAAGCATTTCAACAATTTATTATTATCGGTGTCATCATTTTACTTATTATTACCTTGATTTTAGGAAGTGAAATTAATGGTTCTAAAAATTGGCTTAATTTAGGTTTTTTCAGCATACAATCTTCAGAATTTCTAAAGTTAGCCTCTATCATATATCTTTCATACATAATCGATAAAAAAATGTCCCAAGCAAGGATATATAACATTAAAACTTTATTACCCCCATTGTTTATGCTAGGTTTTGGTTTAGTTTTAATCTTAGTTCAAGGTGATTTAGGCGGCACAATATTAAATATTGGTATTATATTGTTTATTTTAATGTATTCAGATATAAAAAATATTGTAAAAATTCAATTATTCAGTTCGATTTCACTGCCATTTGTAATCTATTTAATTTACACATTAATATTTGATACAAAAAATACATACAGATTGAATCGAATTAAAGTAATCATGGAACCATTTAAATATGAAAATGGTGAAGGTTATCAATTATCTAATTCTTTATTAGCAATTGGTAATGGCGGCGTTACTGGTCAAGGTATGGGGAACGGCATTATGAAATTAGGTTATTTACCTGAACCACACACAGATTTTATATTTTCAGTTTTAGCTGAAGAAGCAGGTTTAATAGGGGTTATCGCAGTTATAGCATTATATATGTATATAACATTTAAAGGGATTATATACGCTAATACGACTAAAAATAATTACTACAAAATAATTTGTATAGGTGTAGTTAGTTATTTATTTTTACAAGTATTCATTAATTTAGCTGGAATATCAGGAATAATACCTTTAACAGGTGTTACACTTCCTTTATTAAGTTATGGAGGTTCTTCTCTTTTAAGTATCAGTGTTGCTTTTGGGCTATTACTCGCTACTACTAAAAAGATAAATATGGAAAAAGATTTAGAAACTGATAAATAGGGAGCGAAAACATGAAATTAACAAGAAAAGGTAAATTTGTCATAGCATTGTTTATCATCTTGGTTATAGGATCAACAATAACGATTTATGTAAAATCAAGACTGAACCAATTCAATGTTAATGTTCAAGAAAAGATAGGCACTAAAGAAGAACAAAAAGAATCCGTAGATAAAATTAAAAATAAAAAACCTTTATCAATTGCAATTTTTGGTGTTGATACTGATGAAAAAAGAGACGAAGAAAATATAGGGCAAAGAACTGATTCGATGTTGATTGCATCAGTTAATCCTAAAGAAGAAACTACAAAGCTTTTAACATTACCTAGAGATACAAACGTTTATATTAATGATATAGATAGAAACGAAAAAATAGCACATGCCTATGCATATGGAGGCGCTAAGACAGCAATAGATACAATCAAGAATAATTTTGACATACCAATAGATGGCTATATAACAATTGATATGGATGGATTCGAAGAAATTATAGACATTATTGATGGTATAGAAGTTACAAGTAATGCTTCATTTTCTTTTAATGGATCAACATTTAAAGAAGGAAAGAAAACTAATCTTAACGGCAAACAAGCACTTGATTATGTTAGAAGTAGGAAACAAGAGGGTGCTGGTGGAGATGAAGGTAGAACAGCGAGGCAAAGACAAGTTATTGAAGCTGTGTCACAAAAAGTGACGGAAAGTAAAAATGTTATAACATTAAATAAAATTTTAAAAGCAAGCGAAAAAAATGTTAAGTCGAATTATTCGGCAGGAGATTTTAAAAATTTATATGAAAGCTATAAAAAAGGTGCAAATCATATTGATAAATTGTCATTAGATGGAATGAATCAAATAGAAGATGATGGTATATGGTATTTTGAACCTGACGAGCAATCTAAGAAAACTATAATAGAAGAATATAAAACCAATTTACAAATAGATACATAATGGTATTTGTATAAAGTGTTTTTAAAATTTTAAAAAGGCAGTTATAGCTGTCTTTTTTATTTGTTTTAAGTTATAATTATACGATGAGTTTTTATAAAGGAGCGATAGATATGGCTGTAAAACCACTTGTTACTGCCCCCAATCCAATTTTAAATAGAGAAGTTAAAGATGTCGTAAATTTTGATGAATCAATAAAGCAATTAATTGCTGATTTAGAAGATACAATGTTTGATAATGATGGTGTTGGAATTGCCGCGCCACAAATTGGTGTTGATTTAAAAGTTGCGCTTGTTGATATGGAGCAAGATGGTATTTTGCAGCTTATAAACCCAACTATTTTAACACAATCTGAAAAAACTGAAACAGATGTAGAAGGTTGTCTCAGCGTTCCGGGTGTTTATGGTGAGGTTGAAAGAAGTGTCATGATTACTGTTAAGAGTAAAGATTTAAATGGTAATGATGTAGAATTAACTGCATATGATGATATTGCGAGAATTATTTTACACGAGATTGATCATTTATATGGTGAGTTGTTTACAGATAAAATGACGAGAGAAGTTAGTGAAGAAGAGTTAGAGGAGATGTATAAGGATGAGTAAAATTGTTTTTATGGGTACGCCTGATTTTTCTACAGGTGTGTTAGAGATGCTTATTCAAGAGTATGATGTAATTGCAGTTGTAACACAACCAGACCGTCCTGTTGGCAGAAAGAAGATACTAACACCACCGCCAGTTAAAAAGGTAGCTTTAGAACATAATATACCTGTATATCAACCTGAAAAACTGAATAATTCTTCTGAATTAGAAGAAATCATTAACTTAAAACCTGATTTAATCGTGACAGCTGCATTTGGCCAATTATTACCTAAATCTTTGCTTGATGCGCCAAAACATAAAGCAATCAATGTGCATGCATCATTGTTACCTAAATATAGAGGTGGCGCGCCAATTCATTATGCTGTTATGAATGGAGAGAAAAAAACAGGAATTACGATTATGTACATGGCAGAAAAATTAGATGCAGGAAATATTATTAGTCAAGACGAAGTTGAAATACTTGAAAATGACACAGTAGGAGAAGTTCACGATAAACTAGCAACACTTGGGACAGAATTGTTGAAGAAAACTTTACCTACTATTTTTAATGGTACTAATGATAGCATTGTTCAAGACGACAGTTTAGCTACATTTGCATCGAATATTTCTAGAGAAGACGAACGAATTGATTGGACTAAAGATGCTCAAACAATTCACAATCACATTCGTGGATTATCACCTTGGCCGGTTGCTTATACGACTATGGACGGTAAAAACTTAAAGCTGTGGCGTAGTGAAATCGTTGAGAATGTCAAAGGTGAACAAGGTGAAATCATTGAAACGACTAAAGATGCAATTATTGTTGCGACTGGTTCCGAAGATGGCGTTGCTTTAACTGAAATACAATTAGCAGGTAAAAAACGTGTAAAAACACGTGATTATATAAGCGGATTACAATCCAAAATTGATGGGACAAAATTAATATGATGAATAATAATGTAAGATATGTTGCTTTAACGATATTAGACGACGTACTAACAGGTGAAGCATACAGTAATCTACAGCTTAATGAAGCAATTAAAAATGAAGCTGTATCAAAAAAAGATATAGGCTTATTAACTGAGCTTGTATATGGAACAATACAAAGAAAAATCACTTTGGAATATTTAATAGAGCCTTTTATACAAACTAAATTAAAAGGTTGGATGAAACGTTTATTAATCATGAGCGCGTATCAATATGTTTATTTAGATAAAGTGCCAGATCATGCAATTATTAACGAAGCCGTAAACATAGCAAAAAATCGTGGTGACCTGCATAATAGTAAAGCTATAAACGCTATACTTAGAAGTTTCATGGCAGCACCTTTGAGAACATTTGATGAAATTAAACATGATGACAAAAGGTTATCAGTTGAAGCTAGTGTGCCTCTATGGTTAACAAAACATTGGATTACTCATTTTGGTTACGAAAAAACAAAAGAAATGTGTTTATTAAGTTTAACGCCTCCTGATACAACGGTAAGAGTGAATACGACAAGAATTACAGTTTCAGAAGCTATTGAAAGATTGGAAAGTAACGGTTATACTGTCGAATTAGATAAAGATATTGAACGTTGTTTGCACATTAAAGGTGAACCAATAGTGAACGATCGATTATTTAAAGACGGACTTCTTTCAGTTCAAGATAAAAGTTCAATGTTCGTAGCTGAAATAATGAATGTTAAAGAAGGTAGTACTGTATTAGATGCTTGTAGTGCACCTGGAGGAAAAACGTGTCATATAGCTGAAATGCTTAACCAAACTGGTCAAGTTGATGCTTATGATATTCATCCACATAAAATCGATTTGATTGATTTTAATGTTAAAAAATTAAGACTTAAAAATGTAAATACTGATGTTCATGACGCTACGCAACCATTTAATCAAACTTATGATTATATTTTAGTTGATGCGCCATGTAGTGGGTTTGGGGTAATGAGAAGAAAACCTGAAATCAAATATGAAAAAACATCAAAAGATGTAGAAGCATTATGGCATTTACAATTGGAAATTTTAGAAAATGCAAGTAAATCTTTAGCACCTGGTGGAGAACTTGTTTATTCAACATGTACGATTGAACAAATGGAAAATGAAAACGTTGTTTATTCATTTTTAAAAGCTAATAAAGACTTTGAATTCTCGACTTTTATAGACCCAAGAACCAATCAAGAAACGAAAACGTTACAATTACTCCCTCAAGATTATAATTCTGATGGATTCTTTATTACTAAAGTGAAAAGAAAGGAAAGATAATATGCCCGCGATACAGAAAAAGCGTAATAAATTTATGCCTAACTTTGAAAGACCTTCAATATATTCTTTACAGTTGGGAGAATTGGAAGATTGGTTAGTAGAACAATCAGAACCAAAATTTAGAGCAAAACAAATTTTTGATTGGCTGTATGTAAAAAGAATAAATTCTTTTAGCGAAATGACAAATTTATCAAAAGAATTAAGAGAAAAATTAGCTCAATCATTTGAAATCACTACATTAGAAGTAGCAGTTAAACAAGAAAGTAAAGATGGCACGATAAAATTTTTATTTGAACTTCAAGATGGGTACACAATTGAAACAGTTTTAATGAGACATGAGTATGGTAATTCCGTTTGTGTAACGACTCAAGTAGGTTGTCGTATCGGTTGTACATTCTGTGCATCATCTATAGGTGGATTAAAACGTAACTTAGAAGCGGGAGAAATTGTATCTCAAGTTCTAACAGTACAAAAAGCACTTGATGAAACTGATGAGAGAGTAAGCCAAGTTGTTATTATGGGTATTGGTGAACCATTTGAGAACTATGATGAAATGATGGGCTTCTTAAAAATTATTAACCATGACAAAGGTTTAAATATTGGTGCGCGTCACATTACAGTTTCAACTTCAGGTATCATTCCAAAAATTTACGATTTCGCAAATGAATCATTACAAATTAACTTTGCTTTAAGTTTACATGCTGCTGATAATGAAACACGTTCAAGATTAATGCCAATTAACAGAGCATATGATTTAGATAAATTAATGGAAGCTATTGAATATTACGTAGAAAAAACTAATCGTCGTATAACATTTGAATATGGTTTATTTGGAGGCGTGAATGACCAAGTTCATCATGCGAGACAACTAGCAGAAATGATTAAACATTTAAATTGCCATGTGAATTTAATTCCAGTAAATCATGTACCAGAGCGCGACTATGTTAAAACAACAAAAGAAGATATCTTTAAATTCGAAAATGAATTAAAAAGAAGAGGTATCAATGCTACAATTAGACGTAACCAAGGTGCAGACATTGATGCTGCATGCGGACAATTAAGAGCAAAAGAGCGAAAAGAAGAAACGAGGTAACAAATCATGGAAGCACGTTTTTTTACAGATGTCGGTCAATTTCGGGAACAAAATGAAGATGCAGGTGGAATCTATGTAAACCAGACTGGTCAAGAATTACTTGTAATTTGTGATGGAATGGGAGGCCACGCTGCAGGAGAAGTTGCAAGTCAATTTGTGAATGATTCACTTAAAGAAAGATTCGAAAATGAAAATTATATTGAATTTGAACAAGCTGAAGCATGGTTGAAATCGAACTTATCAGAAATCAATAGACATTTATATAACGAATCGATGAGCCACGATGCATTTAGAGGCATGGGAACTACATGTGTTTGTGTATTAATTTACGAAAAAGATGTCGTAGTGGCAAATATTGGTGATTCACGTGCTTACTTGATTAATAATCGAGAAATGATGCAATTAACAGATGATCATACATTTGTTAATCATCTTGTTTCGATTGGAGAAATAACAAAAGAAGAAGCATTTACTCATCCACAAAAAAATATTATTACTAAAGTTATGGGTACAGATAAACGTGTTATCGCCGATGTATTTTATTTTAATACTAAATTCTACGATTATTTATTATTAAATTCAGACGGTTTAACAGATTATTTACATGAAAATGATGTTCAAGAAATTATCATGTCTCATGAAGGAACAGTTGATGAAATAGGTAAAGATTTGATAGACGCTACCATTAACGCCGAAGGGAAAGATAATATTTCACTTATATTATGTCCATTCGAAGGTGGAAAAATATGATAGGTCGCATAATCGCCGGTCGCTATGAGTTTGTGAAGTATTTAGGTGGCGGTGGTATGAGCAATGTTTATTTAGCAAAAGATAATATATTAGATCGTAAAGTTGCAGTAAAGGTTATCAATATACCGCCTTATGAAAAAGAAAAAACTGTCGAACGTTTCGAAAGAGAAGTTCAAAACACAACAATCTTAAGTCACAATAATATTGTGAATGTCTTAGATGTTGAAGAAGATGATAATTGTTACTATTTAGTAATGGAATATATAGAAGGACCAACTTTGAAAGAATATTTAATTAAAGAAGGTCGATTATCTGCTGAAGAAGCGATTGAAATGACGCTTCAAATATTAAAGGGTATTGCTCATGCACATCATCACCGCATTATCCATCGCGATATAAAACCACAAAATATTTTAATGACTCAACATGGCACTTTAAAAATATTAGATTTTGGAATTGCTAGAGCTTTAAGTGAAACAGCATTAACTGAAACCAACCATGTAATGGGATCGGTACAATATTTGTCTCCTGAACAAGCTAAAGGTCAATCTACAGATGAATCTTCAGATATATACTCAATCGGTATTGTACTTTATGAATTACTAACTGGTCATCCACCTTTTAGTGGAGAAACGCCAGTTAGTGTGGCAATTAAACATATTCAAGAAGAAATACCATCTGTGAAAGAAGAACGACCATCTATCCCACAAAGCGTTGAAAATGTAATAATGAAAGCAACTCAAAAGGAAAAAGCTTTAAGATATCGAGATACAGACGAAATGTATTTTGATTTACAGACAGCTTTGGATGATGAAAGAAAAGATGAAACGCCAAGATATAATACAAATTCTGAGACAAAGACGATACCAGTTGTTAAATCAGAAAGTTCCAATGAACATACAAAAGCTGTACCTGTTGCTTCGGCGTCTAACAGTCAGACTAATTCAGCTCAAAACAATGAAAGTAGTAAACCAAAACGTAAAAAGAGCAAATGGTTGATTATATTTGTTCCGATTTTATTAGTGTTCATGCTTTTAGGCGCTATTGGTTTTGCTTTGACTGCTCCTAAGTATGAAGATGTACCAAATTTACTTGGTAAATCTAGAGGTGAAGCAATGGCGCTAATAGATGAAAAAGGTCTGAGAAAAGGCAAAATTACAGAAGATTTCAGTAATAATTTCAAAGAAGGCGAAGTAATGAAAGTTTCGCCAAAAGTAGGAACAAGAGTTAAAGAAATGACTAAAGTTGATTTAGTGATTTCTAAAGGTATAGAAACTTTTACAGTCGAAGACTATATTGGGAAATCCAGTGAAGAAATTAAAGAAAAACTAGAGAAAAGCGGTTTTGATTCTGTAAGAATAAAAGAGGAATATGATAGTGCTACTGAAGGGTCTATAATTAATCAAAGTATTGAACCAGGCAGTAAAGTTGTGCCTAAAGATACCACGATTATTTTAACTAAATCTATTGGTGTTGAACAAGCTTTTGTAAAAGATTATACAGGTGAAAATATAGATACTGCTAAATCTGAATTAGAGGATTTAGGGTTTAAAGTAGAAACTAAAGAAGTAGATTCTAAAAAGTCAAAAGACACTATCGTTAAACAGTCATATAAAAATGTACAATTACCTGTAGATTCAACAATATACTTTAATATATCTAATGGTAAAAAAGAAAAATCGGATTCAGATGAAGAAAATTCAAAAGATGAAGACAAAGATGATGAAGATAGTTTAAGTGATAAAACGTATAATCAAACAGTTTATATACCTTTTACAGGTTCTGATAGTAAAAAAGGTCAAAAAGTAGAAATATTTATTAAAGATAAATCACATAAAATAAAAGATGCTACTGAAACTTTCACTATTAAAAAAGATACAACCAAAACTTTAAATTTCGTAATACCTGAAGATGAATCAGCAGAGTATCGTGTTGTAGTAGATGGCAAAGAAATAGAAAGTAACGAGATTGATTATGATGATTTCTAAAACATTTAAATTTTAAAATGTCCAAGACATTAATAAGTAGTAAAAGTTCTGTTAATAAGGATTTTTACTACTTTTTTATTAGGGGAATTAACGAATTTAAAAAATAATTGATTTCAGCAGATGTTATTAGTAAAATTTAGAAAACGGTTATGAGGTGAATGAAAATGTTGCCATATGTATCAATATTTGAATATATTCATAAACAAGTTGAACATAATATAAATACACAAGAATCTATACTTGAAGTATATAAAGAGTATGAAAATATAGTGAACTCACCTCAACTAACAGATAAAGTGTTTATCGAAGTGATTAATAATTATTTCTATGATGCAAACATAAAGTATAGTAGCTTAACAGCCTTAAAAGAACAAAAGCAACAAGTTGGATTTAAAGTAAGAGCTACTAAAGATGCTTTAATTGTCACTGAAATAACGGATGACCTGAGATTTGTAGTAGGTGATGAAATTACAGCTCTTTCTGGAGATGGAATTGAATATTGTCGAAAAAGATATCATCGTATTTTAGGTGAGGAACCTTATCATCGTGAAGATTGGCATCATATTTTAACATTGCAAAATGATGTTGATATAAATAGAAGTCATCAATCTTACCATTTCGAATTAAAAAAGTATATATTCAAAGAAGAGGCACAAATTCGAATTTATGAAAGAGATGAAATTCCAATTGTAAATATTAAAGGTAATATTTCATTTGAACAAACAATTGATGCATTATATCAATTATCAAAAATTAAAAGTTCTCGAATCATATTTGACGTAAGAAATGCGAATTTCGACAGATTAAGCATCGCTGAATTTTTAATACCATATTTTTATGAGGTTGGCTTACGCTCGCAAGTTGGAACTAATGAAGCGCAAGTTGAAACTACAATTGAAAAACATACAAATTTATTTATAAGAAAACTTGAAAAGCTGTATAAAGAGTCTGAAGAAATGAATGAACAAGCTTTTTATCAAAATATTATCGATCAAACAGAAGGAAATTGGCAATATTTTGATGATAATCAAATTGAATTCACAGGACTAAGTCGCTTCGAAGATATAACAATTATAATAGACAAAGATACAGAGACGGCTGCAGAATGGTTTGTTCAAAAAGTTCAAAATTCAAACATAGTTAACGTAATTGGTAGACCTACAAAAGGTGATTTATCATATATGGATTTGGTTGAGGAGAAGATAGACCAACGTTTTCTATTAAGCTATCCTGTTTATAATCTAAAAAGAAAAAATTATGATTCAATGGTCTATCCAAATGAGCTCATTGAATGGTCAAAAAGACACGCATTATATGATTACGATATTAAATTTGCTATTAATAATAGATGTTAATTGATTATTTCGTCAGAAAATGAAATAATATGAAAGTATATGAAATTTACAATAATTTAGGGGGCAATCATATTTATGGGTAAGAATATACCAAGAGAACGAGGTCTTGATAATACTATTACAGTATTGAAAGAAGCGTACGAATATGTACCAAATAGACTTGAAAAACATAACACAAATATTTTTGAATTAAGAGCATTAGGTGGACGTAGAACTGTCGTAATAAGTGGTAAAGAAGCTGCTGAATTATTCTATAATAATGATTTAATTGAAAGACAAGGAACACTACCTAAACGTATTGTAAATACTTTGTTTGGTAAAGGTGCTATACATACTACTGGCGGCAAAAAACATATTGATCGTAAAGCACTATTTATGTCTTTAATGACTGAAGAGAACTTAGAGTATTTAAGAGAACTAACACGTAATCATTGGTTCATGAATACTGAGCGTATGGAAAGAATGGACGAAGTGAATGTTTATAAAGAATCGATCTTAATGCTAACAAAAATTGGCTTTAGATGGGCTGGTATTATTGCTTCTCCTGAAGAAATCGAACAATGTGCAGCAGATATGGATACAATGATTGATTCATTTAAAAATATCGGCACAGTATTTAAAGGATATAGAGAAGCTAAACAAGCAAGAGATCGTGTAGAGACTTTCCTTGAAAATCAAATTATTGCTGTTCGTGAAGGTAAAATAAACCCACCACAAGGTACAGCATTATACGAATTTAGTCATTGGGAAGATTTCGAAGGTAACTTAATGGATTCTAGATTATGTTCTATTGATTTAATGAACGTTGTTCGTCCATTAGTTGCGATTAACCGTTTTGTAAGCTTTGGTGTAAAAGCTTTCCATGATTATCCTGGTGAAGCAGAACGCGTCTTTAATAATGAAGATGACTACGCTTATAAATTTATCCAAGAAGTTAGAAGATTCTATCCATTCGTACCTTATTTACCAGGTAAAGCTGCGGTAGATATTGATTTTGAAGGTTATACAATCGAAAAAGATACTTTCTTAGTATTAGATATTTACGGTACATTACACAGAGAAGGTCTATGGGAAAATCCTGAAAGATTCTATCCTAACCGCTTTAACGATTGGGACGGTAGTCCATTCGACTTAATTCCGCAAGGTGGCGGAGATTATTACACAAATCACCGTTGTGCTGGTGAATGGATGACAATAATTATAATGGAAGAAACAATGAAGTATTTCGCTCAAAATATTTCTTACGATGTTAAAAAAGATCAAGATACGTCTGTTAATTTAAATAAATTACCTGGTCGTGTTGTTGACGGAATGATTATCACAAATGTTAACGCACTAGTTAACCGTAACGTATAAAATGAAAGTGATTTTATAAATGATAATGTATATGAGGCTGAGACATTTATTTTATGTCCTAGCCTCATATTTTTTCATAAATTAAATAGAAAAATAAGGTATTATGAGAATTTTTTATTCAATTTTTGGTATGATAGGAAGTAAGAGGTGATAGCTTGGTTAACTGTTTAGTTGTAGATGATGATCGATTTATTTTGAATGATTTAAAAAGAGAAATAGAGCGTGAAAATATACATGTTATTACGAGTTTAAATGGAGAAGAAGCTTTAGATGTTGTAGAGCATCAACATATAGATATTGCTGTTGTCGATATTATGATGCCAGGTATTGATGGGTTTGAACTTTGTAAAATGCTAAAAGACAGCTTTGATGTACCAGTCATTATGTTAACTGCTCGGGATGAACTTAGTGATAAAGAAAATGCATTTTTAGCTGGTACGGACGATTACGTTACTAAACCATTTGAAATGAAAGAATTAATTTTTAGAATTAAAGCTGTTCTTAGAAGGTTTCAAATTAATACTTCTAACGAATTGAAAATAGGCAATACTACAGTTAATTCTATCGATATGGAAATAACCATTAATCAAAAATCAATGCTACTACCCAAAAAGGAATTTACACTATTAGATTATTTAATGAGAAATAAAGATAAAGTGTTACAAAGAGAACGCATTATAGAAGTTGTTTGGGGATTAGATTTCGAAGGTGATGAAAGAACGTTAGATGTTCATGTTAAACGTTTAAGAAAAAGACTTGAAAAATTAAATAGCGACGTGCTTATTAAAACTGTAAGAGGTGTTGGTTATAAGGTGGTGCTAGAAGGTGAAGTTTAAATCATTAGCTCAGCGTATCACCATTTATACGATTGTAGTAATGATAATAAGTTCTGTTCTAGGATTCGTTTTAACCAATATTTATTATCATATAGATTTGAAAAATAAAAACGACCAAAAAGTCATGCAAACTTTAAAAAAAGTACAAAAATATATTGATGATGATGAAGGTGTATCTTTAGATACATATTTAAATCACGTTAGTGATTTGCATTATCAAGCCATTCTATATGATGAAAAACAAAAAGCTACTTACTATGGTGATTCATTTAGGAAATTTAATTTAGACAAAGGTGAAGTTACGAAAGTTTTAGATGGTAAAGATTATCATGGAATAAAACAAAGACCATTTAATATTTTTATAACAGGCTTTTTTGACAATGAAACGAGGAATACAGTAGGTCTTAAAATCAATCATAATGGAGAACATTATGCCTTATTCATGAGACCAAGCGTAGGGACGATGTTAGGTGAATTTAGAGTATTCTTAGCGATATTACTTGTTTTATTAATTATAATTTCACTCATACTAGTTATGTTCTCTAGCTATTCGTTAACAACGCCAATTAGAAGGTTGATGCGAACAACTAAAGCTATAGGTAAGGGTAATTTTGATGTTGATATTAAAGTAACTCGTGATGATGAAATTGGGGTACTTCAACAAAGGTTTATAAGGATGAGAGATGAATTAAAACAACTAGATACAATGCGTCAATCTTTCGTTCAAAATGTATCCCATGAAATTAAATCACCATTACAATCAATTTTAAGCTTACTAAGAGAACTTGAACATGAAGAAAACGCAGATAAGAGAACTCAAATTATTGAAGATATTTATAGCAGAGCTTATAGATTGAGTAATTTGACGAAGCAACTGTTATTGTTATCTGAATTAGATAACAGTGAACATTTAACTTTTGATGATGATATAGAGCTAGATAAGTTATTAAAAGACATAGTGAGAAATTTAAATTATTTTATTGATGAAAAAGATATGTCAGTTATGTTTGATTTAGAAGAAATAAATATTAAAGGGAACTCTAAGTTGCTATATCAAGCATTTTATAATATTTTAAACAATGCTATTAAATATTCACCAGAATTTAGTATGATTCAAATTAAATTATTTTATGATGAAAACAAAACGTATGTTTCTATCATCGATGAAGGTTTCGGCATGTCACCAGAACAACTATCACAAATAAAAGATAGATTTTATAAAGGTGATCAATCACATAATATCCATGCAGACAGCAATGGTTTGGGATTATCTATAGTAGAATCAATTATTCAATATCATGATGCAGATATCGATATAAAAAGTGAGATTGATGAAGGAACTGAAGTCGTGGTATCGTTTAAGAAACCATAAACTTATAGTTAGCTATAATAAAAAAATAGGTAGGTGTTAAATTGAAAACAGGTCGTATAATAAAATCGATTAGCGGTGATTATTCAGTTCAAACTGAAGATGGAGTTTATATAACAAAAGCTAGAGGTTTATTTCGTAAAAAGAAAACATCACCAACAGTTGGGGATATTGTTGATTTTCAAGTAGAGAATGAAACCGGTGGCTATATTCAACATATTCATGAAAGAGAGAATATATTACTAAGACCTCCTGTGTCGAACATTAATAAAGTAATTGTAGTGATGAGCGCAGTAGAACCAGAACTGAGTCAACAGCTTTTGGACCGTTTTTTAGTCGTAGTTCATTCATATAATATTTCACCAGTCATATGTGTCACAAAAAAAGACTTGGCTACTGATAAACAAAGCGCACAGATTAAACAGTTGTTAAATGAATATAAAATGATTGGCTATGAAACAATTTTTGTCGGTAATGACGATGATTTGTCATTAACAATCAAACCGCTCATAAAAGGTATTATCGTCTTAAGTGGTCAGTCAGGTGTAGGAAAGTCATCTATGATGAATCGATTATTTGAAGACTTAAATATTGAAACAAACAAGATTTCTAAAGCATTAAATAGAGGAAAACATACTACTAGACATGTCGAACTTTTTGAAATGGAAGATGGATTTTTGGCTGATACTCCAGGGTTTAGTGCATTGGATTTTTCTCATATTGAAAAAGAAGATTTAACAAATTATTTTCCTGAATTTGAAGAAGTAAAATCAGAATGTAAATTTAGAAATTGTACACATATTAACGAACCAAAGTGCGCAGTTAAAACTTTAATCGAAGAAAGAGAATTTTATAAAACGAGATATAATCATTATGTAGCGTTATTCGAAGAAATACAAAATAGAAAGGTAAGATATTAATGGTCAAAATAGCACCGTCACTATTAGCATGTGATTTTTCAATTTTAAAAGAAGAAGTAGATAAAGTTCGTGAAAGTGGAGCAGATATATTACATTTTGACGTGATGGATGGACAATTTGTTCCTAACATTTCAATAGGGTTACCAATACTAGAATCATTAAGAAAAATAACTGATATGACGATTGATACACACTTGATGATTGAAGATCCAGAACAAATGATTGATTTATTCTGTGAAGCTGGTAGTGACATGGTTTCAGTTCATTATGAAGCAACACCGCATATCCATAGAGCTATTCAACAAATAAAGTCACATGATAAATTAGCTGGAGTCGTTATCAATCCAGGAACGCCTGTGCAGTTAATAGCTCAAATATTACAAGATGTTGATTTTGTATTAATCATGACAGTTAATCCTGGGTTTGGTGGCCAATCATTCATAGAAACAACTTTAGATAAAATAGAATGGTTAAATGAGTACAGACAAGAACACGGTTTAAACTTTGAAATAGAGGTCGATGGTGGTATCAACGAAACCACAAGTGCTCAATGCATAGACAAGGGCGCTGATATATTAGTAGCAGGATCTTATTATTTTAAACATGATGATTATAAGCAACCTGTACTTAAATTAAAGGGTGATTAACTTTGAAAGTAAAATTATTATGTAGCGTAAGAAATATTCCATCTAATCTATTTGATGATAAAAATGTAGACTGGATCGGTGTAGATAGAGGAACTTTAGAGTTGGTTAACAATCAAATCAAGCCTGTATCAGCAGTTGGGGATTTTGATTCTGTTAATGAACAAGAGTTAGAACAAATAAGGAAAGCTATAGATGTTTACCCCGTCAAGAAAGAAAAAGATGATACAGATTTAGCGTTAGCAGTAAATTTAGCGGTTGATATGGGATATACTGAAATAGAAATTTATGGCGCAACAGGTGGCAGATTAGATCACTATATGGGCGCGGTTCAAATTTTAACAAAACCAGAATTTTTAAAGCAAGATTTTAAAATTTCACTTATTGATCAACAAAATCATATAAGTGTTTTAAAACCTGGGAAACACGAAATATTTAGAGTAGAAGATATGACTTATGTATCATTTGTACCTTTAAATACAGGTATTAGAATTAAATTGGATGAATTGAAATATGAATTGCCGTTTACAACACTAGATCAAGGTTCTACGTTAACCATTAGCAATGAGTTTAAAGAGGGATTGGAACGAGGTTTCGTACAAGTTGAGTTAGGAAATGTATTAATTATTCAAAGTAAAGACATATAAAAAAAGAGAACCTTCCACACAAAGGTTCTCTTTACTATATGTGACTTATATTCATTAAACGCGTGTAACTTTACCTGATTTAAGAGCACGAGCAGAAACCCATACACGTTTAGGTTTACCGTCAACTAAAATTCTAACTTTTTGTAAGTTAGCGTTCCAACGACGTTTGTTAGCATTTAATGCGTGAGAACGATGGTTACCCGTTCTAGCTTTACGACCTGTTACGAAACATTCTTTAGCCATAAATATCCTCCTTTAATGAAATATAAATACACATTTATTTACGTTTACACACTTTAATAATATAACACGCGTATTATGCCATTTCAATATCTAATTTACAAAAATAAGAAAAAATATCAACAAATTTCGCTAAAAGTATTTTAAAGTTGAGTTTATTTGTTATAATTATATCTTGTGAAAACGTTGCTTACGTAAAAACAATAAAATGATGAATTCTTGCGATTTGAATGTTATTTTAAGTATAATTAAAAAGAACATAAATAATGAAGATAAATACGTATATATTCTAGATTATTAGGAGGGACGAAATCATGACTTTAGAAATTACAAATGAGTATGGCAGTATCGATATATCAAATGATGTTATTGCAACATTAGCAGGCGGAGCTGCTGTAGAATGTTATGGTATTGTTGGAATGGCAAGTAAGCATCAAGTAAGAGATGGAATTGCTGAGATTTTAGGGCGAGATAATTACTCTAAAGGCGTTATCGTATCTCAAAATGAAGGTGTGCTTGACGTTGATATGTATATAATTGTGAGTTATGGAACTAAAATTTCAGAAATAGCAAACAATGTTCAATCTGCTGTTAAATATACTTTGGAGCAATCATTAAAATTAAAAGTCAACGCAGTAAACATATATATCCAAGGTGTTCGTGTGATTAATGATGATGAGGAAGCATAGGGAGGCAATTAGAGTATGAAAAAGATTGACGGCAAATTGTTTGCTGATATGATCGTTCAAGGATCAGATAGTTTATCAAACAATGCAGATTTTGTAGATTCTTTAAACGTATTTCCAGTTCCAGATGGTGATACAGGTACAAACATGAATTTATCTATGTCATCGGGCGCAGGTGAAGTGAAAACCCAAAACAGCGCACATATAGGAGAAGTAGGAAAAGTTTTCTCTAAAGGTTTATTGATGGGAGCGCGAGGAAACTCAGGCGTAATATTATCCCAGTTATTTAGAGGTTTTTCTAAATCAATTGAAAATGAAAATGAAATAGATGCTATACAATTTGCTAAAGCGTTCCAAGCAGGTGTTAATACAGCGTATAAAGCTGTTATGAAACCTGTTGAGGGTACAATACTAACAGTAGCAAGAGAAGCTGGTGAGGCTGCTGTAAAATCGACTGAGACAACAGATGATATTATTACTGTAATGGAAGCGGTTATTGAATCAGGTCAAGTAGCACTAGATAATACACCAAACCAACTACCTGTACTTAAAGAAGTAGGTGTTGTCGATAGTGGTGGACAAGGTTTGATGTTTGTTTATGAAGGATTCCTTGCTACTTTAAAAGGAGAAAAAATAGCTCCAAACAGAGAAAAAGTAGATACTGACGAATTTATAAATGATGATCATGATTTTGGCGGCATTATCGATACAGAAGATATTGTTTATGGTTACTGTACAGAAATTATGGTGCGATTCGATAAAGATAAAAAACCATTTGATGAAGAACAATTTAGACAAGATATGAGTGAATTTGGTGATTCATTATTAGTTATTTCTGATGATGAAATTGTTAAAGTCCATGTACACTCAGAAACGCCTGGTGAAGTGTTAACTTACGGTAGCCAATATGGTGAACTTATTAAAATGAAAATTGAAAACATGCGCGAACAACACAGAGAAGTGTTAAGAAAAAGTGCAGATAAAAAAATAAAACAAGAAAAACAAGAAGAAATTGACACTGCAGTGATTACAATTTCAATGGGTGACGGTATCACTAAATTATTTAAATCGCTTGGTGCAACTCATGTAATTAGCGGTGGACAAACTATGAATCCATCGACTGAAGACATTGTAAAAGTAGTAAAAGAATCTGGTTGTAAGAAAGCAATTATTCTACCAAATAATAAAAATATCATTATGGCAGCTGAACAAGTTGAACAATTAGTTGATATTCCAGTAGCTGTCGTTACATCTAAGACTGTATCACAAGGTTTATCAGCAATGTTAAACTTCAATTTAGAGCAGTCTATAGAAGAAAACAAAGCACAAATGGAAGATGCAATGCAATTCGTTAAATCTGGATCTGTTACTTATGCGGTAAGAGATACGAATATTGATGGTATCACAATTAAAAAAGGCGAATTCATGGGAATTAATGAAGGTAAAATTAAAGTAAGTGATTCTGATCATGTAGCCGTTAGTCAAAAGTTAATTGATGATATGCTAGATGAAGATAGTGAGATTTTAACAATCATTAAAGGTGAAGATGCAACTGACGAAGAAGTGAGTAAACTAGAAAGTTATGTTGAAGAACACTATGAAGATGTTGAAATTGAAGTACATCAAGGTGATCAACCTATTTATTCATTCTTATTCTCAGTTGAATAATTAAAAGCAATGAAGAACAACAATGTTAATAATTTGACGTTGTTGTTTTTTCTGTTTTAAAACGCTTACAAAATTTAGTAAAGTTGTTATAATGGTATGGTGAAATCAAAAGAGAAATGAGTGATAATTGATGAAATATACAAGTGTCTTTGACATTATAGGTCCTGTTATGGTTGGACCATCATCATCTCATACTGCTGGGGCAGTTAGAATCGGCTTAATAGCTAGAGGGCTTTTTAATGGGAAGCCGAAGCATGTAGATATATATTTATATGGTTCTTTTATGGAAACTTATAAAGGACATGGAACAGATGTCGCACTTGTGGGTGGTCTTTTAGGATACGATACAGACGATGATAGAATTAAAACAAGTCTAAAAGATGCAGAACAACAAGGTATTGAGGTTAATTTTATAGAGATGTTCGAAGAAAGATCACATCCTAACACTGCGATTATTAGTATGCGTAATGAAGAATTAGAAATTTCAGTAGAAGGTATTTCTATTGGTGGCGGTAAAGTTGAAATTGTTGCCATCAATGGATTTAAGATAGCAATCAGTGGTAATTATCCAGCGTTACTTGTCTTTCATAAAGATACTTTTGGGACAATTGGGAAAGTTACAAATGTCTTTGGTGAATATCGAATTAATGTTGGTAGTATGCAAGTAGCTCGTAAAGAAAAAGGTGAACTCGCTTTAATGACTTGTGAATTGGACGATGATATACCACAAGAAGTATTAAACAAAATACAAGAAATTGACGGCGTACAAACTGTGTCATTAATGGGGTAAGTTAAAAAGGAGGGTTATAATGTTTCAAAGTGTAAAAGAACTTATAGAAATATGTGAAAAAGAAAATAAAAAAATATACGAAGTTATGATCGAACAAGAAATAAGCGTAACAAAGCTCTCCAAAGAAGAAGTGTATAAAAATATGGAACGCAACCTTGATACAATGGAGAAAGCTATAGAGCGTGGTATTAATGGTGTAACTTCCACTACAGGATTAACTGGTATGGATGCTGTATTATTACAAGATTATTTAGAAAGCGGTAAATCACTTTCTGGAGACTTAATGATAGATGCTGTAAGTAAAGCAGTCGCGACTAATGAAGTAAATGCAGCGATGGGTAAAATATGTGCAACGCCAACAGCAGGGTCTGCTGGTGTAGCGCCCGGCGTATTGTTTGCATTAAAAAAACGCCTGAATCCATCAAGAGAAGATATGATTCATTTTCTATTCACAACAGGAGCATTTGGTTTTGTTGTTGCTAATAATGCTTCAATTTCTGGTGCTGCAGGCGGTTGTCAAGCTGAAGTTGGATCTGCAGCAGCAATGAGTGCAGCAGCTACAGTTGAAATGGCTGGAGGTACACCACAACAGTCTGCTGAAGCATTTGCGATCAGCCTGAAAAACATGCTTGGATTAGTATGTGATCCAGTAGCCGGTCTTGTAGAAGTACCATGTGTTAAACGTAATGCTGCTGGTGCTTCAAATGCTATTATTTCAGCTGATATGGCATTAGCAGGTGTAACGTCACGAATACCTACAGATGAAGTAATCGAAGCTATGTACAAAATAGGGCAAACAATGCCTTCAGCGCTTCGAGAAACAGGTAGAGGTGGCTTAGCAGGTACACCAACAGGTGAAAGATTGAAACAAGAAATCTTCGGAAATTCATAAACAATAAAAGTGCTATGTGAAAGGATTACAATCCTGATTTCATAGTAAAGCTCCTAATCCGTTGTTTTTAGATAACGGCTTAGGAGCTTTTATTTATATCTTCGGTATTGAAAGTATATGTTTATGTAGGTGCTTTTTATGTACATATTATTTCAGGGAAACTACTATTATCTTGTCTCATGTCTTTCTTAACAATTGGTTTAATAAATATAAATGTTCTATAATAGTAGTATTAATTAATTTAGGTGATAAAAATGAAAAAGCAACATCTGATATATACTAATCACACACTACAAGAATTAAAAGGTGTTGGCCCGAAAAGTCTTCAATTATTGAATGAGTTAAATATTCATACATTAGAAGATTTAGTTTTGTATTTACCGACACGTTATGAAGATGAATCTGTTATTAATTTAAATGAAGCATCAGATGGTGATGTCGTGACGGTTACAGGAGAAGTTTATTCATCTCCAACAGTAGCTTTTTTTGGTAGAAATCGTTCGAAACTCACATGTCATATGATGATAAATAATATTGCAGTAAAAGTGACTTTCTTTAATCAACCATATTTGAAAAAACGTCTAGTAATGGGCCAAACTGTAACTGTAAAAGGAAAATGGGAGCATAAAAAGCAGATTATTACTGGACAGAAAGTAATGGCCGAAAGACAAGAAGGTGGCAATACATTAACGCCAATATATCGTTTGAAAGAAGGACTAAAGCAAAAGCAACTTAATAAATATATTGAACAAGCATTAAGTTTAGTAGATATTGACGAATGGTTATCAGAAGATTTAATTAGTAAATATAAATTGATGTCTTTAAAAGATGTTATTCCAATTTTACATAGACCAATAGAGTTTGATTATTTAAAAATGGCGCGTCGAACTTTTGCTTTTAATGAGCTATTTTTATTCCAACTTAAAATGAAGTGGTTAAGTAAGCTTGAAAAAGAAGCAAACAAAATTGAAGGTTTAAATTATAATGTTCAAGATGTTAAAGAATTTATAGATACGTTGCCATTTGAATTAACAGATGCTCAAAAGAGTAGCGTGAACGAGATTTTCAGAGATTTAAAAGCACCTATAAAGATGCACAGACTTTTACAAGGTGATGTTGGTTCAGGAAAAACAGTTGTGGCTGCTATTGCTATTTATGCAATGTTTAATGCGAATAAACAAAGTGCATTAATGGTCCCTACAGAAATTTTGGCAGAACAACATGCTATTAGTTTAGACGAGTTATTTGGAGGTCGTTTGAACGTGGCTTTATTAACTAGTTCGGTAAAAGGTAAAAAAAGAAAGCTTTTACTTGAACAATTAAGAGCTGGACAAGTAGATATATTAGTAGGTACACATGCTCTTATACAAGATGATGTTGAATTTAATGATATTGGTTTAGTTATTATTGATGAACAACATAGATTTGGTGTGAATCAACGTAAAAAGTTGAGAGAAAAAGGTGCAGATACAAATGTATTATTTATGACTGCGACACCCATCCCTAGAACGTTATCTATATCAGCTTTTGGAGAAATGGATGTCTCCTCTATTAAACAAATGCCCAAAGGTCGTAAGGAAATCATCACTTCGTGGGCAAAACACGATGAAATCGATAGTGTGTTAAATCAGCTTAATAGTGAGATAGTTAAAGGTAGACAAGCTTATGTAATATGTCCACTCATTGAAGAGAGCGAAGCATTAGATGTCCAAAATGTTACCGCTATATATGAACAACTACAATTGAAGTTTGGATCTGAAAAAGTTGGTTTACTCCACGGTAAAATGACATCGGATGAAAAAGACCATATTATGAATCGATTTAGCAATAATGAAATTGCTATTTTAGTTTCTACAACTGTGGTTGAAGTAGGTGTTAACGTTCCAAATGCTACGTTTATGATAATATATGATGCTGATAGATTTGGATTATCGACACTACATCAATTAAGAGGAAGAGTAGGAAGAAGTAATCATCAAAGTTACTGTACACTTGTTGCTTCACCAAAAACTGAAAGTGGTGTTGAACGAATGCATATTATGACAGAATCTACAGATGGTTTCTATTTATCTGAAAGGGATTTAGAAATGCGTGGCCCTGGTGATTTCTTTGGTGTTAAACAAAGTGGTTTACCAGACTTTAGAGTAGCAAATATAGTGGAAGACTATAGAATGCTTGAAGTAGCGAGAGATGAAGCAAGCGAATTGGTTCAATCGGGTGAGTTTTTCAAACCTAAATATGATAAATTGAGATTGTTAGTACAAGAAACAATGGAAGAGCAAAATTTCGATTGACAAGAGAAAGCCGATTGTATAAATTTAAATTACCATTATTTGAGAGTAGGTAAGTATTATGAGATGGGTATTAAGAACAATTGGTGTTTTACTCATTTTAGTATCGATCACGATATTCTTTTGGAATGACGTTAGAACATACTTTACAGAACGCGTAAATGATAAAGTGATTACTTCATACGAAAACCAAGATAATAAAGTAAAAGTAAATCCTGTTGAATCTTGGATTACGAAGACGGAAATGAATGAGCTTGAAATAAATGATAATATGGTTGGTTATTTAAAAATACCGACAGCCGATATTAATGAGCCGATTTTTAAAGGTCCTGCAACAGAACAAAATTTAAAAAATGGTTTATCGTTAGTAGATGAAGGTGAAAAACTTACAGAACAAAATGTTGCAATAGCTGGTCATAGAGTCGAAGGTGCTGGTATTCGCTTTAACTATTTGGATAGAGCGAAAATTGGAGATAAAGTAGAATTGATTACTAAAGAAGGTAAAAAAACATTTAAAATTGATAATATTAAAAATGTTAAGCCAACACAAGTAGAAGTGTTAAATGAGCATAAAGATAAGCCAAACCAACTCACTTTAATTACATGTGATTCTTATAATCCTGATACTTTATTGTTTGAAGAACGTATGATTTACACAGCAATTGAAGAAAAAAGCGCATAATTAAGACCAAGCGAGTGAAAAAAATAAATTTCACTCGTTTTTTATTGTATAATTTGTTGAGAATATTGTCGTGCCCGTGTTAGTATAAATAAGGTAGGTCATGATAGCAGGTGCTAATTATAGCTATAAGTACATAATAGAATGGATTTGGATGAGATGAAATTAACAAAAGCAAATCGTCAGAAAGAACTTACAAATCGATTAAAAGAAGAACCGTTTGTTACTGACGAAACGTTAAGTGAATATTTTAATGTAAGCATCCAAACTATTAGATTAGATAGAATGGAGCTTGGCATTCCTGAATTAAGGCGTCGTATTAAAGACGTTGCAACAAAACAACATGATGAAATTAAATCATTACCGATAGAAGATGTAATTGGTGAAATTATAGACATAGAATTAGATAAATCCGCAATTTCACTTTTAGATATTAAAGATGAACATGTTTTTACAAGAAATAAAATTGCGAGAGGGCACTATATATTCGCCCAAGCAAATTCTCTATGTGTTGCACTTATTAATGATGAATTAGCTTTAACGACTAAAGGTTCTGTACAATTTATAAAGTCAGTTAAGTTGAATGAGCGAGTAATTGCTAAAGCTACGGTGATTAATAAATCTAAACATATTGCTAAAGTTGATGTAACAAGTACAGTGCATGGAGAGACAGTATTTAAAGGACAATTTGAAATGTATTATGCAAGCGAGGGTGAAAAAAATGGTTAAAATTGCGGTAGATATGATGGGTGGAGATGAAGCTCCAGATATCGTAATAGAAGCGGTAAAAAATGCCGTAAATGATTTTCCAGATTTAGAAATATTACTTTTTGGTGATGAAAAGAAATATAATTTTGAACATGAACGCATCACTTTTACACATACTGATGAGAAGATAACAATGGATGATGAACCTGTAAGAGCTATAAAAAGAAAGAAAAACGCATCTATGGTATTAATGGCTCAGGCTGTGAAAGAAGGTAAGGCAGAAGGTTGTGTATCTGCGGGGAATACAGGAGCGTTGATGAGTAGTGGCTTATTTATTGTTGGAAGAATTAAAGGCATAGAAAGACCAGCGCTTGTCGCAACATTCCCTACGGTTACGGGTAAAGGTTTTGTGTTTTTAGATATTGGTGCGAATTCTGATGCTAAACCTGAACATTTAGTGCAATATGCAAAAATGGGCGAAATTTATGCTAAACAAGTTAGAAGCATTGATAACCCATCATTAGCTTTGCTGAACATTGGTACTGAAGAATCAAAAGGTAATCAACAAACTAAAAAGACATACCAATTATTAAAACAAGAAAGTTTTGATAATTTTATTGGAAACGTAGAGTCAAAATCTTTATTATTAGATGCATGTGATGTTGTTGTTGCAGATGGTTATAGTGGTAATATGGTCTTAAAAACAATCGAAGGTACTGCTAGTGCTATTTTTAAAATGATGAAAGAAGCAATGTTTTCATCAACTAAAAATAAACTCGCTGCATTGACATTAAAAAAAGACATCAATAAAATTCGTGATAAAATGGATTATGCAGAATATGGCGGTTCTGTGTTACTAGGATTAAATGGCGTTGTAGTAAAAGCGCATGGTTCTTCTAATGAGCGTGCATTTTATAACGCGATAAGACAAGCAAAACTCGCTGCAGATACAAAAATCGTAGATAAAATGAGAAAGGCAGTAGGTGATGTAATTGAGTAAAATAGCAATCATGTTTCCTGGTCAAGGATCACAAAAAGTAGGTATGGCAGAAGATTTATACCAAACAGATATCAACGCTACTTCTATCCTAGATAGAGCTAATGAATCATTATCATTCGATTTATTAGATGTTATGTTTAAAGATTCAGAAGGTATATTAGGTTTAACTGAATATACGCAACCAGCTTTATTAACACATAGTACTGCACTGATGAATACTTTAAAAGATATAAACTATGATTATGCTTTAGGACATAGTTTAGGTGAATATTCAGCATTAGTATCAGAAGGTGTATTAAAATTCGAAGATGCAGTTCAAATTGTACATAAACGTGGACTATTAATGTCTGAAGCGTTTCCTCAAGGCGTAGGTTCAATGGCTGCAGTATTAGGATTAAATATTGATGAAGTTAGAGAAATTTGTGGAAAATTATCAACAGAAGATGAAATAATAGAACCAGCGAACATAAACTGTCCTGGTCAGATTGTAGTTTCTGGTCACACAACTTTAATTGAAAAATTAGTATCAGAGGGTAAATCATTAGGTGCTAAACGTGTTATGCCATTAAAAGTATCTGGTCCTTTCCATTCTTCTATGATGAAAACTATTGCTGCAGATTTCAAAGCATACATAGATCAATTTGAATGGCACGACGCAGAACACCCAATTGTACAAAACGTTCATGCTAAACCAGAAACAGATCACAACGTAATTAAAGAAAATATGGTAAAACAATTGTTCTCACCAGTTGAATATAGTCAATCCATTGAATATTTAATTGCAGATGGTGTTGATCACTTTATAGAAATAGGTCCAAACAAAGTTTTATCAGGACTTGTTAAAAAAATAAGCAGAGATGTTAAAATAACTTCAATTCAAACAATTGATGATGTTAAAGGATGGAATGAATAATGACAAAAACTGCACTTGTAACAGGCGCTTCTCGAGGCATAGGTAAAAAAATAGCATTACAACTAGGTGAAGAAGGTTATAACGTTGTAGTCAATTATGCTGGGAATAAAGAAAAAGCAGAAAAAGTTGTCTCTGAAATAAAAACTTTCGGCGTAGACGCATTCGCAATACAAGCTAACGTAAGCGAACAAGACGAAGTAAAAGCAATGATTAAAGAAACATTAAATCAATTTGGAACCATCGACGTACTTGTAAATAATGCTGGTATCACACGTGATAACTTACTTATGAGAATGAAACAAAACGAGTGGGATGATGTAATCAATACAAACTTAAAAGGTGTATTTAACTGTGTACAAGCAGTTACAAGACCGATGTTAAAACAAAAATCAGGACGTATTATTAACTTGTCTAGTGTAGTAGGTTCAGTAGGTAACCCAGGACAAATTAACTACGTTGCAACAAAATCAGGTGTAGAAGGTATGACGAAAACATTCGCACGTGAATTAGCATCTCGAGGCATTACATGTAATGCTGTTGCACCAGGATTTATTGTTTCTGATATGACTGATCAATTATCAGATGAGTTAAAAGAACAAATGAAATCACAGATACCTTTAGATCGTTTTGGTGAAGATAGTGATATTGCGCACACAGTAGCATTTTTAGCGAGTGAAAAAGCAAATTACATTACTGGCCAAACAATTCATGTTAACGGTGGCATGTACATGCAATAATTTGGTATTATTCATGTTAGTGTGAAATATAAAAGTTTTAAATTATTTAAAGGAGGTGAATGGAATGGCAAGTTTCGATAAAGTAAAAGACATTATTGTAGATCGTCTAGGAGTAGACGCTGAAAAAGTAACACCTGAAGCTTCATTTAAAGATGATTTAGGTGCTGATTCTCTAGATATTGCTGAATTAGTAATGGAATTAGAAGATGAATTTGATATGGAAATCCCTGATGAGGAAGCAGAAAAAATCAACACAGTTGGTGACGCTGTTAAATATATTGAATCATTAGAAAAATAATTCAAATTACAAAAGCCCGTATACCAATGGTTTCGGGCTTTTTATTATGAGTTTTTATGAAAAGGGGGCAAAAAGGGGGCAAAATCTATACGATATTAATATTTTCCAACTTATTTACTAACTCTTTAGACATTTTTTCAGATACGTGTGAGTATATTTTTAAAGTAGTATCATGATCATTATGACCAACTCTATCCATAGTAACTTTTAAAGGAATACCCATTTCAGCTAAAAGAGTTATATGTGAGTGTCTGAATATATGAGTAGTCACTTTTTTATTGATCGAATCAATTTTATCTACAGCTTCTTCTAATATTTTATTTATTTGAGAAATAAAGATAGGGTTACCTTTACTTGTAGTGAAAATAAAACCTCGATTAATATATGATTTATTATAAAGTTGCAATTTTTTATTTTCATGGATAAGTGTTTTTAATATTTGGCAACTTCTATTATTAATATTAATTTTACGAGTACTATATTCATTTTTAGTTGTATCTTTAACTCCATATCCACCATTGGACTTTTTCCAATTAATAGTTCCTTCTATCATTAATTCCTTTTTATCAAAGTCTATATTTTCATTTTTAATTGCTAATAGTTCTCCAACCCTCATGCCATTTAAATACATAAATTCAATGATATATGCAGTTACAAATCGAATTCTTTTGCTATCTAATCTATTAAGTGCCTGGTAATCTTCCAGTATTTTATTAATTATTAATTTAACCTCTGAATTTTCCAAGAAAAATGATTGTTTATTTCTAATTTGTTCTATAGATAAACTTTTTCGTGGTAGAGTAATGTTATCAATGAAAGATATGTTTTCTAAGTTATAAAATTTATTAACGTATCGCATTATGTTTTTAAATAGGGATAATATCTTATAGCTATATTCATGAGCGATGTTTAATTCTAGAATTTTATCAAATTGCTTTTGAGTATAAGATAAATTTAGCTTTTGAACTAACACATCACTATTAAATAATTTTTTTAGTACTTTGAGTTCACTTTCTTTACTCAAAAATGTATTGTATTTATTACCCGAAGTCGCTTTGTAGTGTTTAAAATACTCATCACAAACCTCGAAAAAAGTTAAAGTACTTAATTGTTGTGTATTACTATTTGAAATAATAGAATTTATTTTTTTATCTAGCAATAACACAGCTTCATTTTTAGCCTTTTTTGTACATGTATTCATACTTATACTTACTTTTTTACTTTTGTTAGTAAGTGGATCTTTATATCTTTCATAAAATTTATAAGTTTTTTTTCCATTTTTTAAAATCCTTTCTTCATACCACATGTTTTTATACCTCCAAAATTACATCAAATCGATTTAATGCCAACTAAAGGATGTGTTTTACTTCTATTGATTAACATCTCTAGTCTTTTATATGCCTCTAAATACGTCACCTTAAAGTAATATACAAGCTGTTCAGCAGTCCATAACTCATTTGTAACGATTAATCTTTCAGGCATTCTGAGTAATAATGAAAACTTTTCAGCTTCTGCTTCTTGTTTAAAATTAAATAGATTTTTAGTTTTCGTTTGATTACCAAAATGCAAATGAAAATGTGCAAACTCATGACAGAATGCTTTCCACATGTTTTCTGTAGTATCATTTTTAACAAATATAACGTCTCTGTTCCTTACTTTTGCATAAAGTGTAATAGGGGAGTTATAAACGACTAAAATGTTATAAATATTGCTTAAAAACTCTATATTCAAATCACTGTTATCTAAAATTGTATAAGCAGTGATATCATTCACTATATCTTCGACTCTCATAAAATATCCTCCAAATCTAATCAAATGATCTAATTAACTTAATCACTTTGCCGATTATATTTATACTGTTTATATCTTCAATAGAGTAGCTGGTGTTATTAATAGCAACATAGTTTGATAGTTTTTTTATTTCAAATCTATCTGATTCAATAAAATTAATTTCGGCAACAAATTGGTTAAAAGGAGTACCGTTCATTTCATCATTAATAACTACAATATCTTTATCGAACAGTAAAGGTTCAATATTGTCTGTTTCATCAAAGTAAATAATAATTGCTTGATCGTTATTTTCTATCCTTTTGTTATCTCTTGAAGTTGCAAACTTTGATATTCCAGTTCTAAATTGTTTATATCTTTCTGGTATTTCAATTAAAGTGTTTGTATTCATGTTCTATTCCTCCAATTTATAAGAACGTATGTTCGGTTTTAGTTTGAAATAAAAGCCGACCAAAATATTTAGTGGTCAGCTAAAAATAAAGTTTATTATGGTTCTAAGTTGTATATTGCTTTTGTCCCACTGAAATCAGCAAAAGGACTAAATTCTAATTCTAGTTTTTTAGGGTTACCAGTAATAGCAAAACCGGTTTTTCCTTGTATACTTCTACCAGGCGATAAACCATCTAATAATTCATCATCCACAGGGTAACTCTCTAACTGTTTTCCATCAGCATATGCTTTTACATCAGTTCCAACTGGAATGTCTTCATCTCCATTGTTTTTAATTTCCATATCTACAACTAAGACTTTATCAGCTTCTACATCTGCGAATTCATTTCTTTCATCAGTATAATATGCATCAACCAATTTAAATTGCACATCTTTGATAGTAACATCGTCACCGACTTTATATCTTTTTTCAGATGTTTTTTTATTTTTCTTTTGTTCTTCTTTAGTTCCATTTACTTCTTCATCAACACTATTAACAAATACTGCACTACATGCTCCAAAGATTATAGCAAGTATTATAAAAATTCCTAAACAACCGCCACATCCCCATATCCATTTTTTCTTGTTACTTTTAGTATTGATACCTTCTTGATTGTTCATACTTGTTCTCCTTTTATATGTAAATTTTTTATAACTACCTTTTATAATTATTATATATACATTTATTTTTAAAAAATAATTGATATAATGAAAGGGATATCGGGCGCTCGTGGTCATAATATTGTTCTCATACTCAATGACTATGCGTTGCACTTTCTAACTACTTTTACTGAGTTTGTTAGCTTAGCTCAAAGTTGCCATATCTTTAAATTAGACTTAGGTTTCCTTTGAATTCACCCGATGCATACTATATATTACTATACAGTAGGGCAATTAATTACCTGTAAGCGTGTTTGTAGCGAAACTGCCAAGACTTGATTTAGTATCTGTCACACGAGAGAGCATATCTCCAATTGAAGTTGATTTCACTATAGTTGAACCAGTCCCTTCTCGCTGTGATTTAACTGTTTTATAAGAACCCGAAGCAATTGACTTGCTTACAATTGTTGAAAGGTTGGTAGTCGTTCCGTTACTCAATTATGTTATCGCCACCGTTTTTTATCGGTGGCTTCTTTATGTTTCCATAAAGTTCAGCATATGTGTTTATCCCATAATAATTATAAATATTTTTATTTAGCACTCTTTTGTTAAAAACAAATTATAAACCATAGTCCACTAATTTAGTACAATCTAAAATTTGGTTAAAAAATATAAACTAACAGGTTGTTAGTTCATACTCTTTTCTATTGATCGCCTTTAGACTTCTTGTCTTTCTCAATATAGAAGTCGGCTAAATCTGATAATTCTCGCATAATTTCTTTTTTACGGTCATCGGATAGTTCGTCCCAACCTTCTTTGTCTGAAAACATCAAAACTTCAGTATCTTCAATAGAGTTGGTATTTTCTTTTTCATTTATTAATTCACCTAAATTTATATCAAATAAAACACTTAGTTTTTTTAAGTTCTCCAAATTAGGTTCATTCGTATTAGTTTGAGACTCGTATCGCTGATATGCTTGTGGAGTTATATTTAAGTGATCAGCAACATCTTTTTGCGTTAACTTTTTAGCTTTTCTAAAATACCTTAATTTAGTAGCTAAATCCTTATTAGGCATAGTTACAACTCCTATTTAAATGGGATTATTACTTATGTAACAAATATAAACTATAAGTTTAATTTTAACAAACAACAAAAAGTTGTATTTATCGGTTGACTTAAACAAAAAGTTGTATTATATTATTTATAACAACTTAAAGTTGTAAAAAGAAAGGGGTGATCACATGATTACTTTATCTTCAATAAAAGACGCCAGAAAAGAATTAAACCTTACCCAAGATGATATGGCTAAAAAAATAGGTGTCACTATTCAGTACTACAACATGTTAGAGAATAAAAAAAGACAACCTTCTGTTGCTATTGCTAAAGAAATAGGTTCAATACTAAATATTGAATGGACTATTTTTTTTAAATAATGAAACAACTTAAAGTTGTTTTTTTCAGAACACTTGATTTATTCGACTAACTAAATAATACGAAAAAATACGTGAACATGATAGACCAGTCAGTTCACAGAAAGCGAGGATACAATGAAAAGATTTAAATTGTGGAATCACTATCAATACGAAATTAGTACTAAGAAGTTTAAAGCACTACATCTAATAACTTTAAATATAGTGCTTATAACTTATACGTATCAATTTTTGAAACATTGGTGGTTAGAATTCAAAGATTGCGAAAATGCTTTTGAACTATATTTTAAAACGACTAATCATTTTGAACGTTCATCTAAGAATTTTGAAATTAATGATAATTGAATTTTTGAATTGGTTTTCATAGCTTCTTCCATTAAATATTTTTCGGTTTTGTTTAATGGTCTTAATTTAGAAAATTTATTAAACAATTTTTCTAAATCAGAATTATGATCTTGCCAATTATCTTCAATAAATTTATCGATATCCAAAGTATCACCACCCTTCAAATTTAATATTACAAATTTGAAAGTAAATAAGTAAGACAGAACTTAAAACGAACATGTTGACGTCCTACTAGAGCGTTTAAGAGCGAGAGTGAGCGACGATATGAGCCACACTTAAATACATCTAATAGTCATTGCCAAGACTAAACGTTGTGATAGGACGTCAACAAAAGAAAAGGAGGAACTAAACTATGTCTAATTTAAAGATATTGCCTAATGAAAAAAATGTAATCGTAGATTCAGAACAAGTAGTGTTTAATCCTATTTATGCTAAACCTGGTCCAGTAGGAAAAGCATTTGGAGTAGGTAGAACAACAGTATACAACTGGTTGAAATCATATGAACAAGACAATTTAGGTATCGAGGGAATGTATCTTGATTTAACACCTGGATTAACACTAATCAATATTCAAAAACTAGAAGAATTTTTAAAGAAGAAACATAAAAAATGGTTATAGGAGGTCTGTACATGAGCAAATTAAATCTAATCAAAATAACACTTCTAATCATCAACTTGGTGGAGGAGGTTAGAAGTGTATCTAGTAAAAATTAGGAGGAATAAATTATGGATGAAGACAAGTTTTTAATGATATTTACTATCTTTACTTTGTGTATAAATCTGATAGCTCTACTAGCAAATCTTTTCCTATAGAAATTTCAAATTTCTTTGTTTTTCTACTAGTTGCTATTTTGAATTTCAAAGATTTATAATCGAAAGTTTTGTCGTTTTCGTTTTTCATAAATTGTAGATAACATTTTTGGGTTTGATAAGCTGATAAATTTATCGGTAACCCGTGTGTCTTATGATTATCATCAAAATATTTTCTACTCATAATATTTTCAACATGATAAACGACTTCGAATTTTTCATTATTAGATGTTGTTTCAATACCAGTAATTGAGAATGGTTTATTGGATTTATTTATAAATATAAACTCAATATAAAATTCTACACGAGAATCAACAATTTCATTAATTTTTACATCGAAATTTGTTCTTTGTTTCCAAAATAAAAACCAAAAGTTAATTACAGAAAGAATAAAGCCACCTGTTGCAAAAAATGTTTTAATCAATTCTGGCTCAATGAGTTTTATAATAACTTTCACCACACTTTCATAATAAATTAAATTAATTGTACCAAATTGAAATAATAAATCTATAACAAATTAAGGAGGTCATTAAAATGACAAGAGAATTACAAACTTTTAATTTTGAAGAATTGCCAGTAAGAACTTTAACAGTAAATGATGAACCACATTTTGTAGGAAAAGATGTGGCTGAGGTATTGGGGTATTCCAGGGCAGATAATGCTATTAGAAATCACGTAGATGAAGAAGATAAGCTAACGCACCGTTTCAGTGCATCAGGTCAAAGTAGGAATATGATAATCATCAATGAATCAGGTTTATACAGTTTAATCTTTTCATCAAAGTTAGATTCAGCTAAACGTTTTAAACGCTGGGTTACATCAGAGGTATTACCAACATTAAGAAAGACTGGTTCATATCAAGTTAAACCTTTAACAACATCAGAACAAATTCAACTGATTGCACAAGGTAATACCGAATTAGATGAAAGAGTAACAGCTATAGAAGAAAGTTATCCAATTATGCACGGACAAGCAAAACATATTCAACAATTAGTTGCTCGTAAAGTAGCAGAGATCGTTAGGAATAAATTCAATGGATACTACAAAGAAACATCTAAGAAATTGTTTGCAGAAATCTATAGAAGTATTAAAAAAATCTTCCAAGTACCAACATATAACAGTATTCCAAGAGGACGTTATGAAGAAGCAGTAAAGTTCGTTGAACAATGGCAACCCTCATTCGAAACAGTGTATCAACTAGAACTTAACCTTAAAGAAGCATAAAAAAATAACTGAACCAGGTGACCAAACCTAGTCCAGTTACACTCAATGACCAAATTGAGATTTTAGAACACATCATTTATTCGACCAAATGATGATAACTAAATAATACATCACATGATGTGAACTTTAAAGACGGAACAGTTAACCAAACACACGCATTAATCAATAAGGATTATAGAAAGAAGGAGAACAATATGGCACATGTAATCAAAAGGCAAATAGACAGAACAGGAATGACACAACAGAGATTGGCAGATATGGCATTAACAACAAAGAGCAACATGTCAATGATGATTAACGGTCAAAGAAATATATCTGCAGATACTTATAAAGCGCTAGCAACAAATAGTAATGACGGGGTTTTTGTAACTGATACATTAAATGAGTTTTCAGATGGTTTCTCAACTCCTGCGCACAGTGACGAATATTATTATGATCACCCTGGTTTAGTTAAATATCAACTTATAAAAGAAATGAAAGAAGCAATTTATGCCTTAGAAGAATGTAATTTCTTAAAAAGACCAGAATATATGACTAGAGATGAAAAAGAAGAAATCGTTAAGACAATGTCCGAATGTGAAGATGTATTGTTCCACGGAACTGTATTTATCAATAAGACATGCGAACACATTAATAAAAATATTAGAGATTTAGTAAAAGCGCACGAACAGAAGTTAAAAATGGAACGCAGAATATAGGAGGTATTATATGAACATTTTAAAATATCCATTACTTACTTTAATTATTGTAATTGAGTTCTTTATCATAGCAAGTTTTTCAGTTACACCTATTGAACATTCCTTAATGTTTTGGCTTGTAACAGTATTGTTTTTCGAAATGTTCGACCATGTATTCAATAGCTTAAAAAATGATGAAATTTAAAGGAGGGATCTAAATGTTAGAAGTAGGAGAACAAAGGAATTCAAATTTTTCGTTACAGGGATTTTGGTTTGAAAAAGAAGTGATTTATTACGCTGACTATATTGATATGAAAATCAAATGTAATCGTACAGAAAGAACAGTAGTATCAGCTTGTTTTTCTTCAGCTGATGATTACGAAACACAGAAAGAAAACATTGAAGCAATGTTAAACGATTATTTATTAGAAAATACGACCGAAAACGAAAGATTATTTAACTATTTGACCAGTAGACAATGGAACCATGATTTATTCGACTAAAAAAGACACCTCGACCAAGGTGTCCAAATAAGAAATAAGATTTGTAAATATTATACCACAGGAGGATATGGATATGGAAATCAAGCTTATTAAGTTAGTGCTAGATAACTTTAAAGGCGCTAAACATTTTGAATTAAACGCCGAAGGTAAAGATATTGTTGTTAAAGGAGAAAATAACACAGGTAAAACAACGATTGCAGATGCTTTTTATTGGTTACTTTTCAACAAAGATAGTAAAGGTGCTACTAAATTCTCAATCAAAACATTAGATAGTGCAGGAGAAGAAATAAACAATTTAAAGCATAGCGTTTATGCAGTGTTGAACATTGACGGTAAAGAACAACATATTAAAAAAACGTATTCAGAGAAATGGACAAGAAAACGAGGACAAGCGAAATCAACTTTCACAGGACACGAAACGGTATATGAATTAGGTTTCTCAGAAGAAGAATTAACACCTAAAAAATTAAAAGACTTTAATGAATTTATAAATTCAATTATCAGTGATGAACAAATCTTCAAATTAACAACTAACCCGTTTTGGTTTAACAGTTTAAAACAAGATGAACGTAAAAAGATATTAATGAGTTTAGTTGATGAAGTGACGGACGAAGATGTAATTAATTCAGATAGTAAGTTGAAAGAACTTAAAAAATTATTAGGTGACGGATCATTAGAAGATTTTAAGATGCGAATAAGTCGAAATAAGAAATCTATCAATGAAGATTTAAAGGCTATTCCAGTACGTGTAGATGAAATCAATCACAACATGCCAGACGTTCGAAAATATAACAAACAAGCTTTAGAAGAAGAGTTAAACGAAATTAATAATCAAATTAAGCAAATAGACATTGAAATTAAAGATGTAGAGAACGGTTTGGAAATCGAAAAGATTGAGAAAGAAATCAAATCAAAAGAACTCGATATCCAGTATTTAAAAGATAATCACAATCATGGTAGCAAACGAGATTTATCGTCAATGATCAACCAAGATTCTGAACTACAAAGAGCCATTGCAACGAAACGTAGAGATTTAAGCAATTTAACAGCTGAACTGCAAAAAAATGAAAGTGTAATTGAAGAACAAAACGAAAAATTCAAAGCATTAGGTATTAAACATAAAGAATTAGTAAATGAACAGAAAGAGTTTACTACAGCAACTGTATGTGATTGCTGTGGTCAAGATATACCAGAACATATGCAACAAGAAGCAATACAGAAAATGAAAGAGGATTACAACGCTGATAAGTCTGAAAGATTAGAGAAAATACAATCAGACGGTATTGAAATTAGAAATAAAGTGAAACAACTATCAGAACAAAACGATGAAATTGAATCAACTATGGAAGAACTGAAAGAAGAAATTGATAAAGAAACAAAGAATGTAGAAGAAATCAAAGAAAGTATCAAAAAAATCGAAAGCAATAATACAGATGTGAAAGATACAGACGAATACAAGCAATTAGATAGCGAAATTAAAGCCCTAAAAGAGAAAAAGGGACAATCTATTCAAAGTATGAGTGAAGACGTTCAAAACATTGTTAAGAGCAAAAAAGAACCATTAATTAATCAGCAACAAGAGATTAAACAAAAGTTAGATGATATCCAAGTTAGTCAACGCGCTGTAGATCGAATTAAAGAACTTGAAACTAAACAAGAACAATTAGCACAAGAATATAACGAATTAGAACATGCGACATTCTTAACAGAAGAATTTACGAAACAAAAAGTAAATCTGATGGAAGGCTCAATCAATGACAAATTTGAAATCACTAAATTTAAATTGTTTGATGTGCAGATTAATCAAGGTGTTCAAGATGTTTGTATCGCAACACATAACGGCGTTCCATTTGATAGTGGATTAAATAACGCAGCAAGAATAAATGTCGGTTTAGACATCATAAATGCTTTATCTAAGCACTATAATTTCTATGCACCAATCATGATTGACAATGCAGAATCTGTTACAGACGTTCATAAAACAACATCTCAACAAATTCAATTAGAAGTAAGTAAAAAGGACAAAGCCTTAACTGTAGAAGTAATTTAATAAAAATAATGGAGGAATTAAAATGACAAATCAAAATCAAATAGTAGAGAAATCAAGTACAACATATGAGGTTAACGGTGAAACAGTTAAGTTATCACCTTCAATCATCAAAAAATATTTAGTAAGAGGTAACAAAGAAGTTAATGATCAAGAAATTATGATGTTCTTATCACTTTGTAAGTATCAAAAATTGAACCCATTCTTAAATGAGGCGTACATCGTTAAGTTTGGTGGAGATGCTCAAATAATTGTTGGTAAAGAGGCATTTATGAAACGCGCAGAGTCTAACGCTAAATACAAAGGTATTGCAGCAGGAATCATTGTAGAACGCAACAACGAGTTACACGAAATCGAAGGTGCTGTAAAGCTTAAAAACGATGTTTTAATAGGTGGCTGGGCAAAGGTTTATCGAGAAGATAGAGAAATGCCAATCGTAGCTAAAGTATCACTTGAAGAATACGACAAAAAGCAATCTACATGGAAACAAATGCCATTAACAATGATTAGAAAAACAGCAATCGTGAACGCACTACGTGAAGCTTTTCCAGAAAATCTAGGTGCTATGTATACCGAAGAAGAAAGTATTCAACCAATCAATGTAAATGACGATGTTCAGCAAGAAATTAAGCAAAATGCCAATAAAACAGCAATTGATATTCCGAAAGAAGAACCTCAAAAAGTTGAAACACCAAAACAACAAGAAAAAGTAGAAGTTGAGCCTGCACAGTTTGAAGAAGTTAAAGAACCGAAACAAGCTAATCAATCAATATTCGATGAAGGACTATTTGGTAATGAAAATTAATTGTATAGGTAGTGGTTCCAATGGGAACTGCTACCACATTACAGACGGTGAAACTGAAGTATTACTTGAATGTGGGTTTAACTTCAAAAAGATACAACATGCTTTAAATTACCAACTAAAAACCATTTCAGCATGTTTAATCAGTCACAGACATAATGATCATATCAAAGGATTAAAAGAATTATTGAACTACGGTATCAATTGTTATATTGGTGAAATCGAAAAAGACGAACTGATAGCAATAGATAGAAAGTATGACAATTTTAGATTGAAAGGTATTCAGCCTTTAGAACATTTCAAGATTGGCACGTTAACAATATTACCCTTTGATGTACAGCATGACACAGGTCAGCCATTAGGTTATCTCATTCAGTCAGACAGTGGCGACAAGCTACTGTTTGCGACTGATACCTATTACATCAAATACACGTTTACAGGACTTACACACATGCTTATTGAGTGTAATAACAGTATCGAAATATTAAATCGAAATGTAGAAAACGGCGTACTAAATTCATCTTTGAAAAAGCGAATTAGAAAAAGTCATTTCAGTTTAGAGAATGTAATTGATTTTCTAAATGATTGTGATTTATCGAGATTGAAAGAAACATATTTAATTCATTTATCTGATACTAACTCAGACGAAGTATTGTTTAAGAAATCTATTCAGAAAGTTACTGGAAGACCAGTATATGTACTTTAAGAAAGGAGAATCAAAATGTTGCAAAAAATATTTGTAATAAATTTGAAACATCAAATGGATAAGCAAAAAATTGGAGTTGGATATCTTGCGAACAAAATCGGTGTTAGTAGAAATACTATAACTTCGATATTGAATAATGATAATTATGGACTGAAATTAAAAACAGTTGAAAACATTGCAAATGCACTTGGAATAGAAGTGATGGATTTACTGACGAAGCAAGATTTATACGCTGGAAAGGAGCAAAATCATGAAAGAACAACCTAGTTATTACTCAATATTAACTGCTGATGTTAGATATAGCACATATATAAATGATAGTGAGAAAGTTCTGTTTTCTGAAATAACAGCTTTAAGTAACAAAAATGGATTCTGTAGTGCTTCTAACAAGTATTTTGCAGAACTTTACAACGTAAATAAAGATACGATATCTAGAAGAATAAACAAGTTAAAAACAAATGGATTCATTGATGTAGAAATTGAATATAAAGATAAACAAATAATAAAAAGAAGAATATACCCATTGTCGCAAATCAATAGAGGTATAGTGACAAATCAAGATAGGGGTATCTCGAATTCACACGGTAAGGGTATATTGCCAAATCACGTAGAGAATAATACAAGTAATAATACTACAAGATTAAATACTACAAGAAGAATAGATATATTGTCGGGTAACCCGACACCAGCACCCTATAAATCTATAATTCAATATTTGAATAGTAAGACTGGAAAACAATATAAACATACGTCAAAGAATACGCAAAAATTAATCAAAGCAAGAATAAACGAAGGTTTTACAGAAGAAGACTTCAAACATGTTATTAACGTAAAAGTAGAACAATGGATTAATGATCCTAAAATGTCTGAGTATCTAAGACCGACAACGCTATTTGGAAATAAGTTCGACACTTATCGAAATGAAATATCAAAGGAAATAGCTGATGAAGATAATCCGTATCTTAAATATATGAATAGTTGAGGTGATTAAATGAATGGTCTATTCAATCCAAAGTTAGCGAATAAGTTAGAACAAAAAATGCAGCCTAAGTTATTAGAAAAAGGCAAGTGTGAGAAATGTGGTCGAGATTATGAGGAATATCAATTTAAAAATGGTTATACCTACAGACTAGGTTGTGACTGCGACATGATTGAACACGGTAAAGAGTTAACACGTAAATTCAAGCAACGTCAAAAACAGAAAGAAATAAATAGAATTCTAAGTTTTTCAAGTGAGAATGAAGAAACTAAAAACGCTACTTTCGAAACTTACATTCCAGAAAATCAAAACCAAGAAAAGGCAAAAGTAATCTGCGAAAGATATGCCAACTCATTTGATAAAGATAATAAGCAGTCGCTTTTATTACAAGGCTCATTTGGATTAGGAAAATCACACTTAGCAATGTCGATTTTAAAAGAAGTGAAAAATAAAAATTATTCAGTACTCTTTATTAATTTAACTGAATTGATTTCGAAGTTCAGATCTACCTTTGATAAAGATAGCGAGTATTCAGAAACGGATTTAGAAAGAGCAATAGGACAAGTTGATTTAATGGTTTTCGATGACTTCGGTATGAATGTTACAGACTATGGCATGTCAAAGCTATTTCAAATTGCTGAAAGTAGAGTTGGCAAGCACAACATCATAACAACTAATCTATCAGTCAAAGAACTAACGAAAACAAAAGACCAACAAAGATTATTTAGTCGGTTAATGTCTAACACCACTGGCATTACTTTGGAGGGCGACGATTACCGAATGAAAGGATTTAGAAGTCTAAAGTAATTAACAGGAGGAAATTAAATGATTCCAATAACAGTTGAAGACATTATGGAACGATTAAATTGTAGTGAGCAAAGGGCAAGATTATTTTTCAAATGGTATGGCGATAATCAAGAAAAAATACAACGAGAATTAGCCATACAAGAACACAAGCAAAGAACAACACCAGCAATCATAATTAATAAACCAATGGAGGTAGCAACAATATGATCAATAGAACAGTATTAGTAGGGCGATTAGTACGTGATCCAGAATACCGAACTACACCGAGTGGCGTTCAAGTAGCAACATTTACATTAGCAGTAAATCGTACTTTTACTAATCAACAAGGAGAACGTGAAGCAGATTACATCAATTGTGTTGTATTTAGAAAAACAGCAGAGAATGTAAACCAATATTTATCTAAAGGGAAATTAGCAGGCGTTGATGGAAGGCTACAAAGTAGAAGTTATGAAAACAAAGAAGGACAAAAAGTATTCGTCACTGAAGTTGTTTGCGATAACGTTCAATTCCTAGAGCCTAAAGGTAGTCAAAACGGCTCAAATTCATATCAAAATGGAACGAGTTATCAAAAGGGGAACAACTATACCCAAAATAACCAAAACGTCCAACAAAGGCAAAATAAAGCGAAATACGACCAACAAAATAATCCATTCAACAATGGCAGTGGTTTTAATGATGACGATTTACCTTTTGACTAAATTTTAGAACATATCCTTTATTCGACGAGGTGCGAAATATGACAACAAAACCAATTTTTAGGTTATCAGATGCAGTTAAACAAAACTATAAGTTAAAACGTCCGTTAATTGACCAATTTCAGACGTTTATAGCAAGTATTAAACAATCTGGACACTATATAAACGATACAGATGCTTTGCAGTGGTTTTTAAGAAAAAACGATGTATATGGCTTTATTTTATACATCGGCATGACCACTGAAAATGAAATTAGAGTAACGATGTCAGTTGAAAAACAAAGATTGGTTTCAAACAGAAAAAGCTTAAACAAACTAAATGACCAAATGGAGAGTGTAAAAAATGTTACAAAAAGAAAAAATAACAGCTGATGGCAATGAATACATTTTAACGCCACAACAAGTAAGAATGGCTGAAGAAAACAACTTTGATAAAACTTTTATAAGAATGCGTATAAGAGCAGGTTGGACGTTGAATTTAGCTGTAAGTGTTCCTCAAGGTGTACCGAAATGTGATGCCGAAGCATATATGAAGTTCGAAGAGTTAGATGGACGTAAGAGAAAACCTAAAAAAGATTATTCAAAACCGAAACCATGGTTAGAAAAATATCCTCAGAAAACAGAATTCGGAGATTACGCTAAACAATTATTCAATGACTGTTGTGGGAGTTGGTAAATATGATCAATAAAATTAGTGATGAAAAATCTTGCTTTGAAGTTGGTAAAAATGGTGTAGGCACTATTACCGAGTGGAGAGTAAATGTTGATGTAGTAGACATTTTTAGAGTAGCTGATGTTAATGGTCATCTACTAGCTTTTAAAGGATTTATTAATAAGAATTACAAAATTGAACGTGAAAAAGTAGTTAAAAAACAACTAAGCATATTTGATATTTAGTCATGCTATTAATTTTAGAAGGTGATATAGATGGTGAAAAAGTTAAATGGAAAAGGAAGTCTGGCAATGTTGTTTGAAATTTACAGATATTTAAATAACAAGAAAAGAACACCTAGTGAGAATGTTATCTACAAGATGATTAATGATCAATATAAAACTACATTTGAAACAAGTCCAACTTATTTTTATCGACTATACGAAGAGAAAGCCAAAGTGAATATATCTACTTTCACTGGAAGAGCGAAAAGAGGTTGGTCATTGGATAAAGCTTTAACTACAGAAAGGTTAAGTTATGGTGCAACGCCAATGAATTCAGTAGAAAAAATGAATGAAACTGAAAAAGATATCATTCGATTTATTGAAAATAAACTACCGCTCAATCCAAGACAATTAAAGTATATCGAAAGTAATCCAGCGTTTGCACAAAGAATGAAGAAAGAAGGTATATGCTAATGAAATTCAAAGCAGGCGATAGAGTGCATGTGACGAGGTTAGATGGTATAAAAGCAGATTTTTACGCAACTCTATCTGGTTTTGATTCATACTATGAAACAGCAGAATTAGTTAATTGTACTAATAGAACACTTGAAGGTGAAGATGTGTATTTGCCACATGATGAGGACTTCGGTCCAAATAAAGATGACTACTACACCCTAGCGACAGACGAAGAAGATACAGAGGAACCAGTTATTCAGCGTATTAACGAAATGTATAACGATGTGCCAACTCATTATAAAGCTGATATAGACGTGATTGAGTTTTGTAGACAACATTTCACTGACGAAGAATTTAAAGGCGCTATGAAGTTCAACCTTATCAAATATCCGACACGTTTAGGACGTAAAGATGACATGGTTAAAGAATTAGATAAAATTATTGATTACGCACAACGATATAAAGAGGTGTTGGAGAATGAGCTTACTCAACAAATACGATCTATACAATTCAGAAGGCAAAAAGATGTTTACAGTGATACCTGGTGAGATTAAAAATACTTTACTAGGTATGCCGCACACAGCGTTTGTGAATCAAGAACATAAGCTAACTGATAGTCAGTTGAATCAGTTTAAAGCAGCACATGATTTGAAGTTAGAAGAAGAATTAGGACTACAACTTGATATATGGGATGTGATTTAATGCCAACGATAAAAATAAAGAAAGAAATGAATTTACCACAGTTAATTGAGTGGGGATTTAAAAATAATATAAAAAACGCTGTTTATAATTCTAAGAATGGACTTTCAGTAAACTTCTCATTTGATGGAAAAGCAGTTATTGGCTATGCCTTTAGCGAAGAAGATACTTTCACAGTAGAGATTGAAGAACCTATCACAGAAGATGCAGAAATAAAGGGGTTGGTTGAATTTGGTAACGATGGTTATGGTCCACATTTCTTTCAGTGTAGTGGCTCATCAATAAATGAACAAAAAGATATTGATTCAGAAGCTTTCTACATCATGAACGAAGATAAAACAATAACTCTTATCTGGACTAAAGAGAAAGGGCTGGTGGAGTAGATGCCGACAATAAAATACACGAGAGAAGATATAACTAAGTTAGAGAATGAACGAGATCAATACAAAGCAGAACGTGATGAACTAAGCAATAAGCTAGATAAAGAATGTAATGATAATTATAAGTTAGAGGGTCAATTACACGACATGACCAAACAACGTGACACTCTTATCAAAGATGTGGAGAAGTTAAGGGAAGAAAAGGCAGCAATAGAAATGTATTTGGATGCAGTTAAGGTATATTACCCGATGTACGAAGAATTGAACAAGAAATATAACAGACTCACTGAACACATCAGACTAAAAGCGAATAATAATCCAGGCAACAGTAGATATATTGCGTTAGTACATTTCATAGATGATTTGGAGGCTGGAACAGATGATTGAAGAAATAGAAGTTTTAGTTAAGGGGCGTTTATTTACTTTTAAAAATAAAGATTTTTCGCAAGAAGATTTAGAAATAATGTGGGATTGTTTAAAAACAAAAATAAGGTCTGATTTATTTTTATCTTTTACACCAAAAGAAGATTTAATAATAAAAGCATCATCAATTGATTTTGTAAACAAAGTTATGCTGGAGGCTGATACTCATGATTAGAGAAATATTTCAAGATATTACCGATACATTTGACATGAACCAATGGACAGTATTGTGGATGGATGATAAAGGAAAGTCACACGGTAAAAGGTTTTATTACAAACATCATGCTAGAGATTTCTATAAAAGCTTACCTTATATGAATAAAAGAATGGAAAGAGTGTGAGTGACTATGGCGTATGAGTATGAGGAATGGATAAGTATTACAATCGATGAAAAATTAGCGTGGAGAGGGTTTGACCCAGATGAAGAAACTAGAGCAAGGGATGAACTCAAAGAAGTCTACGCTAAAGCAAAAGCATTTAACGAGATAGTGGAAGTTTTCAAAGATTACCCTTTAAAAACTGATTCAGATGTCATGGACTTTATTCAAGCAAAATTAGACGATATGGAGGACAAATAAATGAACAACTTAATCAAACAAGTAGAACAATGGTCAATTGATAAAGGACTAGATAAAGGTAACAGTTTTACACAATACGCTAAATCTTCAGAAGAAATGGGAGAAGTTGCAGCTGCACTTTGTAGGAATGATATAGACGAACTTAGAGACGGTATAGGGGACGTTATTGTCACATTAATTATATTAGCCCAACAAAACGGTATGACGTTATATGAGTGCTTAGAACAAGCGTATGGAGAGATTAAAGATAGAACAGGAGTTATGAGTAAAGATGGATCGTTCATCAAAACCGAAGATTTATAAGGATAAGGGTGGCGAAAGTCACCAAGACATCCTAGAACGCATTAAGCAAATACTTAATAAGGAGGATACACAATGAAACTATTAATTACATTATTACTAAGCACACTAGCATTATTCATATACGTCAAGCGTTCGTATAAGTACGCTAGCGTGAATGACACAGTTGAACCACCGATAGATTACGAATCAGATAAGTATAAAGAGAATGAAGTATGGTTTAGTGGAGTTGGTAGACATTGATATTTGGAATAATACTACTCGCAGTAATAGTCATTGCACTAATAATAAATGCAGTTAAGGAGTGATAAATATGGCATCAGTACAAGAACAAATGAATAACATCAAAAGTAAAGATGAATTGATTAAATGGTTGATCAATGAATATTTCACTTTATCACGCAAAGTATATGGTAAAAAATACGACGAAGTTTTATTTAGTGAAATTGATTCAATAAGGGATAAATTTGATGTACTAAAGGAAGTCGAAAAGTAGGGGTTATAGTATAATTAAAAATAAAAAAGGGGTTCTAAAATGTTAAGTAAAAATGCCGAAATTATCTTGAAACACTTGTATGAAAAGGAAATGAAGTTTGAAGATTCATCTGATAAAAAGAACGAAACAGCAATGGTATCAATGGACGAAATAAAAGATTTATTTCCAAATAGTTCAGATATTCATGTAAACCAAACACTGACATATTTGTTGTCCGAGAAATATATATTCAATCGTCTAATAAATTATCCTTACAAAATCTATGACAAAGATTTTTCGCTAAATAAATTTGTAATTGGTGATAAAGGAATATCTTACTTGAAAAATAAAAAATATAGATTAGGTGCTGTAATATTACCTTTAGTTTTCTCAGCGATAGGTATTATTATTTCAATAATTGCTTTATTGAATTAGAGATAAGGAGTGATCAATTGAATAGAAAACAAGCTAATCGAGGTAAGTGGTTTGAAACAGTAATAGGCAATATTAATCGCGTTTACAAACAAAAGAATATAGCAATAATCGATAAAGTAGCAACGCCTATAAGTTATAACACAAGGACAGGTAAAGCACGCTATCAAGAAAAGAGTACCGTTGATTTTGTAGGATGTAACAACAAAGGTAAGTACATAGCCTTTGATACGAAAGAAGTTAAAATTAAGAATTTACCCTTGAAAAATGTGAGTGATCATCAAGTTAAGTATTTGACTGATACTAAACGAATGGGTGCTGAAGCTTTTCTATTAGTACTATTTAGATTTAATGATACATGTTTCAAGTTAGACATTGACCAGTTTAACGATTTTAAGAAACAACATGAACGTAAAAGTATTCCGTACGAATGGTTTGAAGGAAATGCTGAATTAGTTAGGAGTGGTAATGGCGTAATTTTTGACTATTTAACCGATGTTGACCACATCGAAAACTAAACCAATCGGAGGAATTGAACACATGACTTATTCGACTAAACATCTATACAAAGTAGAATCAAAAGAGAAAGCTTTGGAGTTAATCCATAATTATTATAACAACGCTAATACTTTAATTTTATATGCAAAAGAATATGAAGATGTAATTGGTGGTGCTAATACTTCTAAATATGGTATAGAAGCAAGTTTGCCAAAAGGTAATATAACGGATACAACACCATTTTTATATGAGGTTGATCGCAGGATAAAAAGAAATAATCTAATGGTTAAGTTAGAAAGGAAATTATATCCCGTGCAAATGGCAAAACAGTTTATAAGTGATGAAACAGAAGAACTTGTACTTGAAATGAGAATGGACGGGAAGTCACTTAAGAAGATATATGAGACTACTGGAATCAGCAAGAAACAACAGTATAAAATCTATAACAAAATAGCCGAGGATATCATGAAACATTCTTGAGTTACCAAAGTTACCAAAATTACCGCCTTTGTCACTCGTTACGATAGTTGATTACAATAGGAGGTTTACCCTAAAATGGAAGGCAGGACGGCTAGGCAAATTCAAATCAATCAAACTGATAAGTTTGTACGTCGCCCTACACCTAGCCTAACGGCTATTTTCCATACCCTTTCTATAACCCTAATATTAATGTGAATCCACCTAGCAAATGTTAGGTGGATTTTGTATAATTAGATTGTAAAAAATTAAAATAAGAGGATAGTGAAGCACAGATGGATTGGATTATTAGCGTATTTGATTGGTTAAATAATCTTTTTAAATTACCAATAATACAAAGTATTTTAGGTTCAGGTATAGTTGCAATGATTTTCTCAATTGTAATAAAACATAATCTGATGAAAAATATAGAAGTATTAAAATTTAATAACTCAAAGGATTTACAAGCAGAAGCATTTTATAAAGAAGTTGCTGGTAAAGAAATGTCGGAACTGCTAATTTGGTGGTCTAAAACGGTATTAGAAAAAGATTTCGTATCTAGTAAATCAGATGATGAAATTCAACAGAAACTTCAACAAACCTTTATTTATGGAGGAGAAAGAACTGTAAAGTTAATAACTGCGTACCAGCAACATAATTACATTCCACCTGAAAAAAGGAATGAAGATTTCAATTATAAAAGTATGGCATACATTTCTATGATTGGGAGTTCTGTAAAGAAAGATTATACAAACCAAGTTTCAGATCCATTGAGTCTATTAGAATTTAAATTGAGTGACTTCAAGGGTAGTAAGGGGAAATTCAAAAAAATTGTAAATGATATTGAAAGAGAAATTTAACACTCACTTATGTGGGTGTTTTTTATTTGGAGTTGAACATATGAGAGTAATGGTAATCGCCGACGGAACTTTAAAAGGCATTAGAAAAGTGAATAATGATTGTCATTTGATAGCAATGATTAAGAGATTAAAGAATGATGCTAACGTAAGCAAAGTGTTAATTGATTATAATCCAGTTGATAAAGGTGATAAAGATTACGATATAGAAGTAGAGTTGATGACATGAAGAAATTCAAATATGTGATTAACTCTATTTTTTATATTCAAGCACATATGCATTTAGTGATTATGAAAGTGTTTAAAGTTAAGGAATTAAAATAAATGAACCTATTAGGATAAGAAGGTGATACATTGATATGGCTAGAGTAAATGCTAAAGATTGGATAACTGAAGAAGGATTAACGAAGATACAAGGTTGGGCTAGAGACGGTTTAACTGATGAACAGATAGCACATAACATAGGGTGTAGTCGTTCTACATTGTATGTATGGATTAAGAAGTACACGGACATTTCAGACGCCTTAAAAAGAGGAAAAGAGGTTATTGATAGGCAAGTAGAAAATGCACTGTTAAAAAGAGCGTTAGGTTATGAAACAGTTGAGACAACAAAAGAAAGAGTATTTGATGAATTGACTGGTGAATACGCAATGCTTGAAACAAAAGAAGTTAAGAAACAAGTTGCTCCTGATGTTACTGCTCAGATATTCTGGTTGAAAAATAGAAAACCTTCTGAATGGCGTGATAAACGTGACGTTGAACATAGTGGAGAAATGACGACAAATGTTAATAACATGAACAATCTTAGTGAAGACGAATTACGTAAACTTGCTAAGTTAGATGGTGATTGATTTGAAATTAACAGACGAACAAAAGAAACTTATTGCCATTCAAGCAAAGAACGAATTATCAAGTCGTTACTTTAGAGACTATATCGTCACTGTACATCATGGGGCTTATAAACATTACAGACATACAGAATTGATTTGTGAAGCACTACAACCGATTGCAGAAGGACAACAGAAATATATATTGATTGAGTTACCACCTCGACATGGTAAATCAATGACGGTGACTGAAACGTTCCCGTCTTTTTTTATTGGCAAAAATCCAGATAAAAGAGTTATCAGTTCAGCTTATTCTGATAACCTCGCTAGAAAGTTTGGTCGATTAAACAGGAATAAGTTAAAAGAATTTGGTAAACAGATATTCAACTTAGATATATCAGATGAAAAGAGCGCATCTAATAACTGGGGAATAGCTGGTAAACGTGGTGGAATGATTGCCACTGGTATTGGTGGCTCAATCACTGGTGAAGGTGCAGACTTATTAATCGTTGATGATCCAATTAAAAATAATGAAGAAGCACAATCAAATACAATACGAGAGAAGATATGGAGTGAGTGGGAATCAACATTGACTACTCGTCTTCATAAAGGTGCATCAGTAATTGTGGTAATGACACGTTGGCATGAAGATGATTTAATAGGTCGTTTGCTTGAAAGGTCGCCCTATAATTGGCAACGTATAAGATTACCTGCTATTGCAGAAGATGATGACGATTTACTCGGTCGTGAATATGGTGAAGCTTTATCACCAGACTTGGGATATGACGAAGAGTGGGCAGAATTAAAGAAACAAGAAGTTGGTTCAAAGACATGGGCATCACTTTATCAACAAAGACCAGCACCAAGTGAAGGAAACATATTTAATCGTTCATGGTGGCAATTCTATGATAAGTTACCTTATCGATTTGATGAAATGGTTATCTCATGGGACTTAACATTTAAAGATGCCGAAACAAGTGACTACGTGGTGGGTCAAGTTTGGGGAAGAGTTAAGGCTGATAAATATTTAATAGATCAAGTTAGAGACAAGATGGACTTTCCTTCAACATTGACTGCTGTTAAAACGTTAGCACGTAAATATCCAAAAGCTAAAGCAATATTGATTGAGGATAAAGCAAACGGTCCAGCTGTTATTTCAACATTAAAAAGAGAAGTATCAGGCATTATTCCAGTTAATCCAGATGGTGGAAAGATTGTAAGAGCGCAAGCAGTTACACCTATGATTGAATCAGGGAATGTATTCTTACCAAGTAACAAACCATTCACTCATGATTTGATAGAAGAATGTGCAAGCTTTCCAAATGGTAAACATGATGATGCTGTCGATAGTATGACACAAGCATTAAATCGTATTGGTAATACAAAACAAGCATTCGTTTCGAATGTGAATATGTGGTAAGGAGGTAGACAATGGCAGAGTTAAAATCATTCACGCAAGAAGAAATAACAGAAACACACGGTGATATGTTTTTATATAGAGATTTATATGACGGTCGTCATTCGAAGTTGTTCGATAGAGCAAAAGCATTAATTGAACAAGGTGAAATCATTGACCGTATTGAATATGGCGATGTTAAAGCACAGAACGTTCAAACGCCATACATTGTAGTGAACATATCTAAAATGATTGTAGATATACCGACACTGTTTATTACAAGGTCAATGGGTAAACTTCAAACGAACTATCCAATCAATGAGATAGAAGATGATGAAGACTTCAACACAGAAGATAATCATATTGAGGGAACACAAGATGATTCGTTAAACGGAGAACTGTTCGACTTACAACAAGAAACATTAGACCAAATAGAAGTAAATTCAAACTTCAACAAACATCACGGTATGAATATAAAGCAATGGCAAATAGACGGTGGCATTGTGGCAGTACCTGAAGTGATTAACGGACAAGTAAAGTTATCGTTTAAAGAACGTAATGTGTATTACGAACTAGAAGACGGTAAGACATATCAACTTCGCTATATCGTAGAACGTGGCGATGACAAGTATGTTCATGTTCACGAAGAAGTCGAAGGAGAAGACGAATTAACAGGAAGTCATACAGTTTATCATATGGACGACAACGGAGACTTACAAATAGTTGATGATGAAGAAATCATATTCGATATAACTAAACTTGAAAAAGACCAACGAGATTATGTTTTAAAAGGTCGTAAGCGAACGTTATTTGTTTACCTACCTTACAGTCCAACGTTCATGAATAGATACGGTAGAAGTGTTCTAATGGGACAAGAAGGTAAGCAAGATGAAGTAAACTGGACAATGACTCGTACAGCACAAATCTTCGAGCGTAATGGCAAACCTAGAATATCAGTTTCAAAAGAAGTAATGGATCGATTAATAGATGTATCTATGCAACGATATGGTGTTGAAGATAAGTTTGATCATCGTGATTTAGAAGTTACAACAATTGATGAATTTGGCAAGTCATTGGAAATACATCAAATCGATATTTCAAAGATTGGTGACATTACCTATGTAAAAGACGTTATCAAGATGATGTTAATGGAAACACAAACGAGTGAGAAAGCAATTGATTTCTTTACTTCGGAAGGCGCTCAAGCACAATCTGGTACAGCAAAGTTTTATGACTTATTCTTATCGATTATGAAAGCTGAACAAATGCGAGATGAATATATTGAGTTCATTCAACAAGGCGTTGAAAATTGTCTGTGGTTACTTAACTTAGATAACAAAGATATCATCATTGAGAAACCAATCGTTGTTCAAAAAGATATGATGCCAGTTACTTCAAAAGAAACTTCAACATTAAACAATCAAAGTTATGCAGCTGGAACACAATCACTTGAACAAACAGTTCGTAACAACAATCCAGATAAGTCAGAAGAATGGATTATGGAAGAAGTAGAAAAAATTGAAGCTGAACGAACGTCACAAGATAGCATGTCATTGTTAAGAGGTAACATGACAGGTTTAAGCTTCAACGACAACAAAGAAGACGAGGAAGAAACTAATCCAGTTGATGAAGAAGTAAAAGAAATGGAGTAGGTGATTAAATGAAGATTGAACAAATAAAGCCTACAGTTGAGTTTTTACAAAATGAAATACTAAAGTTAATTCAAGAAGTTGATTTATTAAGCGCTAGAGATAAACAGATTATGTTTAGAAACATTGAAAACTTAATTCAACAATTTGGTACAGATGTTTTTGAGTTTATTGAACCCGAACTTGCGAAGGTGTATGAATCGGAATTGAACATAGCAACTAAAGAATTAAGTAAGCAAGGTATACCGATATCAAACGAACTCAATTCACAAGTTCATAAAAGTGCGTTAGCAACAATCACAAGTGATACAATGCTAGATTTACAAGCAGCACTTAGACAAGCATACTTCACAACAGTTTCAACAATTAATCAAACATTATTAGAAGTTCAATCAGACATTTCAAGAGGTATCTTATACGGTCAAAATCGTAGGAAGATAGTTCAACGGGTGTCTGATTCTTTTGTTAAAGGTGGTATGAAATCATTTAGAACAATAGATAATAAACTATTACCTTTAGACTTCTACACAGAAACAGTAGTGAGAACGAAAATAAGCACTGCTAGAACGCATGCTCATGTTAACCATTACTTAGAGACTAGTAATGACTTAGTGTATGTTACAGGCAATTTAAATACATGTAGTGAATGTGCTAAATATCAAGACAGAGTATTTTCAATAAGTGGTAAAGATACGAGATTCCCACAATTAGATGTTCGTGATGTTATTCCAGTTCATCCTAACTGTAAGTGTATGGTTAGACCTTTTGTTGCTGACTTCAAAACAGAAAGTGAAATTAATAAATACATTGCTAAAGGTAAAGACTTTAATCCTAATCTTGACCCTCGAACTAAAAAACAAAGAGAAAGTTACGAACATGATCAACAACTAAAACGTAAAGCAAGACAAGAAATGAAAACATACAACAGTATTAAAGCGATATTAGGTGATGATGCTCCTAAGACATTAGGTGCTTATCGCAGAATGAAACGGGCTAATAGTACTGGTTATGTAAAGATGAAACAGAAGTTAAGAGTTGCTAGACAAGAAATGAAATAGGAAGTTTATTTAAACCGACAGTCGTGAGATTGCCGGTTATTTTTGTGCGTTTATCTAATCATAAGGAAGTGATCTAAACGTATCTCATGGCAGTGGTATTCTGCTTGACCTGTTCGTAAGTCACTAAAAGACGATGTCGCAGGTACAAGCGTTATTGTACTAATCCAATCGGTGTCGGACATCGTTATCAAAACGTAAGGAGAGAATAAATATGAATAGAGAAACACTTAAAGCTTTACAATTATCCGATGAACAAATTGAAAAAGTAATGGCAGAAAACGGTAAGGATATTCAAGACATCAAATCGCAATTAAGTGAGAAAGATACAGAAATCAAATCTTTAGAATCAGAAAAAGAAACATTATCTAAACAGATTACAGCACTTGAAAAGAAAGCAAATGATTATGACAAGCTTGAGGACACTAATAAAGAACTTCAAGAACAAATCAAAGACTATAAAGTTCAAGTAGCATCTAACGAATTGGATAAGAAAATCTTAAAAGAAGTATCTAAAGATGCGTATGATCCAGACGATGTATTTTTATTTATTGATAAAGACAAGTTTAATCGTGATGAAGAAAGTGGAGACATCACAAACTTTAATGAGGTCATGAATGAATTACGTGAGAATAAAGCCTACTTATTCAATCAAACTAACACTTCAAATGATGAAGGTGGTTCAGAGGAAGAAGTTACGCCACCACCAAACAACAATTATAAGTCTGGTGGACAAAGTGGCAATGGCAAGCAAAAGGTTGACTATTCAAAACGTGGTAGAGACTTAGCAAATGAATTATTTGGAAAACAAAAGGAGGAATAAAGAATGAGTTTAAAACCAAAGAAAGTTCAATTCGAAAATGAACAACCAGAATTTTTAAGAGATGCTAAAAATCTTGAGTGGACTGTTGGAAACATCACTTTAGATTCATCTAAATTAACAGAAGGTCAAGTTATCAAAGGTGGAACAGCAGTATTTAAAAATACTGAATCAGATTTATTTGAGTTAGTACAAGCTTCAACACCTGAGACAATGACTGCACCAGTGTTAACAGGACATGCAGTTAAAATTGATGATGTTCAAGTTAATGAACAAGTATCAGCGTTACGTAAAGCATCTGTTTATGAAGAATTATTAACAGGCGTAACAAACAATTTCAAAAAAGCTACTCAAGGACGCATTACATTCGACGTGTAATACGTCCTATTTAATTGCAAATAAAAGGAGGAAATATTAATGGTATTAATTACTGAACACGAAAATTTACAAACACCTACATTACAAGCATTTATTGAAAATGCACCTGCTCAATCTTCAAGACGTTTATCAAATGCTTTTCCTACTGAACAAGTATTCGATATTAACGTAGCGTATAACGTTATTGATTCAACTGGAATTAAAGCAGGTTCTATTATTGGATTTGATGCTGCTACACCATTACGTAAGAAAGGTGATATCCAACAAGTATTGGCTAAGCTTTCTAAAATCGCTCATGCCTACAACTACACAGAAGAAGAAATGTATCGCTACAAAAACTCACGTAATAGTGCTGAACAAGATGCTTTAGTTCAAAATGCTTTATTATCAATCGCTGATTTATCTGAAGGTATTGAAGATACTAAAGAGTTAATCAGAGCAAACATGGTTTACCGTGGTGTGTTTGATTATGAAGATCCAAAATCAGAAGTGAAAATTCAATTTGATTTAGATTTACCAGATGAAGCTAAAACAACAGCAGGAGATTTCTCTCGTGCAGATGTTAATCCATTAGAAGTATTAATGAATGAAGTTGAAAAGTACAAAGAGCGTAACAATGGTCAAGCACCTGCTTATGTTGTTATGAATTCTAAAACATTAGCGAAGATTAAACGTAATCCTAATGTTGCTGCTGACTTATATGGTTCAGAGGCTGGAAACAAAATTGTTCGTCAATCTGATTTAGATACTTTATTCACAGATATTGGCTTACCTAAAGTTGAAATCGACGATGCTCAAACAATTATCGAAGGTATCACTGGAGATATTGTTAAGAAACATTTAGATGATGATGTAGTCGTATTACACGCTGCAAACTTAGGTAATACATTAAGTGGTCCAGCCGCTGATAACAACTTCACAAACGGTAAGTATGTTGTTTCTGTTGTTTCTCAAGACCCAGTTGGAGAGAAAACAATTGTCGGAGAAGTAGCAATGCCTGTATTGAAAAATATCAAAGGTATTTCTATCATCACTGCTAACGAAACATCTGACGAAGAAGAAGTTCCTGAAGGTTAATTTTAACTTTCTAAAATAATTAAGGAGGTTAAATCAATGGCGAAATTTAAAGTGCTTAAACAAGTTGATGGTAAGAAAGAAAATAAACGTTTCGAACCAGGCGAAGAAGTTGAACTAACTGTTAAGCGTGTACAAGAGATTGAAACAAACATTGATAAACAAAAGAAATTCAAAGGAACAGGTCCTTATTTCGAACGTATTGAAGAACCTAGCGAGTAGGTGATGATATATGTTGGATACTGAAAAAGTAATTGAATACATTGAGAAAATACCTTCTAATCCGTTGTTAGAAGGTATGGGAACTCAAGAATTAGAACAAAATATATTTGATTCTTACGAAGATATTCACTCCTTATATCCAAAAGTAATAATCTCAGAACGAATGATTGTTAAACAAATGTTGTACAAACTCGAAGGAGAGTCCAATGGTTACGCTATGTTGAAAAGACAAGGTGTAGAAACACAAAAAATTAATGATGCTAGCGTAACGATGTCTGATAATCTACTTGATCCATATGTGCTTTTCCTAATCAACCAACAATTACAAACTAAATCGGTAGGTCATATTGGGAGATTGATATGATTATTTACAGAGATAAAGTTAATGTAATTGTACCAACTGTTGATTCGAACGGTAATCAGATAAAAGATGACTACGGTAAACCATTAACTGAAAAGGTGTTAACTAAAGCACATGTTAGATATGGTATTCAAAATATCTATAATGCTAACGGTGAAGAATATACATCAGTTACTCAAGTTTACATTCCTATATCTGATACTGTTTCAAATATCGATTTAAATGCACGTATTGAGCATATAACACCAAAACATACAAAAGTATTAGGACAAGTTAAAAAGCTTGAATACGGGCAAGATATTACAGGAAAACCACATTTTATTAAGGGTTATATGTAGATGGCAGGACTCAGTTTAAAAATTGAATGGACAGGACTTCGAGAATTACAACAAGAGTTTAAAACGATGAATAAACGTTTCAACCTCATATTGCTTGATGAAATGGATAAAATCGGTTTGACTTGCGAAGAATATGCTAAAGCACTTTCGCCACGTGATAGTGGAGATTTAGAGAATAGTATTCATTCAACACAAGCTACTGTTGAAGGACGTTCATTTGTAGTCTACGTTGGTACAAATATGGAATATGCAACGTATGTTCATGAGTTAAACAATGTTAGACCAGTTGGAGATAAATATGAACGTGGTGTTAAATATCCAAATTATTATATAAGAGGACGAGGAACAGGTACCCGTCAAAAACCTAATGTTAAAGGATATCAACCAGGTCGTAAATTCCTACAACATGCCGTCATTTTAACTGACCAACATTTTGAAACAGCAATGGAAAGAGCGTTGACACGTTTATTTGAAGGAGGCAGTTAGATGATACAACGCGCTATTAAAAAGATATTACAGGATAGAATACCTGACTTAGAGTGGACAGTTGATTATCGTACTGCACAATCAGAGTTCGGTGTTGTTTATTACGAAGGTGGTTATCCACCTGATAGAAGTGATATGAAATCACACTTGATGAATTATCAAGTTGAAATAAGGAGTCAAAGCTTTGATAAAGCAGCAAATAGGGCTTTCGATACTTACAAAGCTATTCATGGAATAGAGAATAGGGTAATGGAAGTCCCAGTATATGAAGACGGGCGTTTAATCAGAACAGATAAACACTTTATTCAATACATTTATGCAGAATCGCCACCAATTAGAGTGGGTGTAGAGAATGACATTATGATCTACACAATAAATTTTTTAGCACTTATTTTGCCTTATTGCGAATAAGTGCTTTTTTAATACCCAAATTTAAGGAGGAATTATAATGCCACAAGAAAAAATTAGTTATGAATTTGGTATGGCTGACTTCATTTTTGATGAAGGTTTACCGACTGAAACGAGATTTGACGGAAAAATGTGTGAAGATGGTTCATTACTACAAGGTGATGGAGGGGAAGTTCAATTAGAGCCTGAATTAGAAGATATTAATTCACCAGACTTCGGTAATACAAATTATGACCAAGTTGTAGTTGGTTGGAATGGAACAGTGACTATTGTCGCAATGAAAGCAACATTAGATTTAATTAGTAAAACATTAAGTGGAACTATTTCACTTGAAGCAGATGGTAAAGTCGTATCAGTTACAGATGCACCTATTGGAGCATCACTTAGAGAAGGTGCTAGAACTTTAAGAATTCACCCAAGACAAATGGGAGATGATACTTCAGAAGATATCTTCATTCATAAAATCGCTAACTCTAGTGGTATGACTAAATCATTTGCGAATGAACAAGGTAACTACGAAATGGAATTTGCAATGTTCCCTAAAGATTGCGCAGATGCCAATAAACCGAATAACTACTTCTACATCGGACAAGATCCAGATGAACTAGTAGAAGGTGCAGAAGAAGTACCAGCAGGATAAGTAGAGTGAGGGATAACCTCACTCTTTTTTATTTGTTTTTTAATTTATATATCAAAGGAGAAATGACACATGGTACAAGTAGAAATTAAAACATATGAAGGTAACAAGTTAGTAACTGAAAACGTTGAAATCAAAGAAATGAATATTCTTCAAATCAAAAGAGTATCAAGAGAATTAAATAAATTAGTTAAAGATATTAATACAAATGATCACTTAAAGAGTGCAGTAGATACATTCTTCGCTAAACGTAATGAAATCAATGAAGAGAATAGAAGACTTTATGAAGAAGCACTTGAAAAAGCTAAAAGTGACGATGATAAAGTAAATGTTTTTCAATATGACGGTTCAGAGGCGTTTAAACGAGCAGGCGCTCAATTCTTTAAAGATGTATTAGGTTCTTTTGAAATCGTGTTAGAGAACGCACCAGATTCATTACAAAACTTAATTTCTCAAGCATCTAACATCAATGCTGATGTAATTGGTCAACAAAATGTTTATACGTTCTTAGATATTATCGATGCAGTTATTGAAGTCAATGATATTCCTAAATTAATCGAACGATTAAAAAAGTCAAAAGATTCCTTCTCAATGGTGTTGGCAGTTCTGTTTCCGAAGAAGGAACAAACGAAGGACGAAGTAATGCCAGCGACATCGAATTAGAAGAAGTCGTCATATACAAGTTAAGCAAAGAACTCGGAGGGCGTGATGAAGTTCTTAGCACTCCTTTTAGTGAGTTACTAGCTTATTTAATGACACATTTCGAAAACGAAGAACGCAAAGCAGAGAAAGAGCAAGCTGATTACTATATGAACTTCATAGCAATGTTAAATAGTAATCCACAGTCAAAAGAAGATATGAAAAATGTTAAAAAGTTCTTGAAAGATATTCAGCCTAAAAAGAAAGTTGAAACATCTTCAAGACCTAAAAAGAAATATCAATGGAACGAAAGAGTCCAAAAGAAAATTGAAGCTAGAAAACGTGCTGAACAAAATATGTAAATTAAAAAATAAATAAAAGAAGGGAGGGGTCTTATGGCAACTATTAAGGAGTTGCAAGCCAAATTTAGCGCCAATCAAAGTGGTATGGAATCGGCTTTTAGTGCTATTGCTAATCGACTTAACGATATTGAAAAAGCATCTGATCGTGCTGCAAGAAATATCGAAAAGAACATGACTCGTGGTATGAATAGAGTATTCAAAACGGGTGAAGGCTTTGAAAAGGTTGGTTCAACTTTCACTAGTATATCTAAAAAATCAGAAGAAGTAGGTAGTAATCTTACAAATAAAATCACAAAGCCTGCAATGATTGCTGGTGGTGCTTTAGCAAGTATAACCATTGGTAAAGGTTTCGGGCGTTTGGTTGAGATTGATAACGCTAAAGCTAAATTAGATGGTTTAGGACATAGTAGTGAAAGTGTTCAAAAAATCATGGATAACGCCTTAGAATCAGTTAGAGGAACATCATTCGGATTAGGTGAAGCTGCGACGACTGCATCTAGTGCAGTTGCAGCTGGAATTAAACCAGGTAAAGAACTTACTAGATATTTAAGCCTAACAGGAGATGCTGCTGCGATAGCTGGGTCAAGCATGGGCGAAATGGGTTCTATTATTAACAAAGTCCAAACTTCGAACAAAGCTTATAACGGAGAGTTACAACAACTTTCTGAACGTGGTATACCTATTTATCAATGGATTGCTAAGGAAGCAGGCGTTACTGCTGATGAAGTATTTAAAATGGCAAGTGACGGAGAAATTTCAAGTAAGATGTTCTTAAATGCTATCGAAACAAATATCGGTGGCGCAGCTAAAAAAATGGGACAAAAGTCCTTTACTGCTTCTCTTGCTAACATGTGGGCTGCAGTTGGTCGACTTGGTGCTAGTTTCTTAGATGCTGGTGGTAAAGGTGGAGGTTTCTTCAGCAAAATGAAACCTTTAATGAATGATTTAACTACTGCTATTGACGGAATGGAAGGTTCGGCCGCTAAGTGGGGAGAAACACTAGGTCAAGTGCTTGATAAAGTTGTTAACGGAATCAAAGGTATTGTTAATTGGTATAACAGTTTAGATAAGAATACTCAAAAACTAATAGCAAGTATTATGCAGTGGAGTACATTGATACTTATTGGACTTGGTCCTGTCTTAATGATATTCAGTAAGTTAACAGGAATAATCGGCGCTATATTTGGACCGTTTGGCAAGTTCTTAAAATTCTTTGCTAAATTTAGTACTGCTGCTAAAAGTTCAGAAGGTGCAATAATCGGTATTACTAAAGTATTCCCTAAACTAGGCGCAATACTAGGAACGCTAACTGGACCTGTTGGATGGATAACATTAGGAGTCATAGCATTAGGTACAGCATTTGTCGTCGCCTATAAGAAGTCTGAAACATTCAGAAATATCGTTAATGCTGCGCTTAATGGCGTTAAACAAACATTTATTACGATAGGAAATATCATCAAAGGCTTTTTCCAATTATTCAAAGGAAATGGTCAAGACGGCATTATAACACTAAGTAAGATATTACCTCCTAATGTAGTTGTTGGACTTACTAATTTTGCTACAAAAGTTAAAACTACATTCTATCAAGTTGTTAACGCAATAAGTACTTTCGCTAGATCTATTGGTACACAAATTAGTGCATTTTGGGCTAAAAATGGTACTGAAATAATGTCTGCTTTACGAAATGTAGGTAGTTTTATTTCTACAACATTCAAATTCATTTGGGGTAACGTGATAAAACCAATCATGACTTTAATTTGGAATTTGATGAAAATTTTGTGGCCAGCCATAAGATTACTGATTGTATCCGTTTGGCAGAACATAAAAGGCGTGATACAAGGCGCGATAAATATCATACTAGGTATAATCAAAGTGTTTTCTTCATTACTTACTGGTAATTGGAAAGGCGTTTGGCAGGGTATCGTTCAAATTCTAAAAGGTTCAGTTATTTTAGCGTGGAATTTAGTTCAATTATGGTTTGTTGGCAAAATACTTAAAGTTGTTAAAGTTGGACTAGGTCTGTTGAAGGGTGTCGTTTCTAAAGGTTGGACTTTTATACGAAACTTCATCAGTAAAACTGCACAATCAATTTGGAATTCAGTTCGTACTAAATTCTCTGGTCTTTCTAAATCAACAAGGGATATTTTCACGAATTTATCAAATTGGTGTAGAAATTTATGGACATCATTGAAAAATAAAATTACTTCATTAGGTCAGTCAATATGGGACAATATTCGCAATAAGTTTACGGGATTAAGTAAATCTACAAGAAGTATTTTTAGTAATTTATCTAAATATGCCCGAGATTTGTGGACGAAAATGAAAAACTTCATTACTAATTTAGCACAAAATATTTGGACTAACGTACGTAATAAGTTTTCAGGAATGTCTAAAAGTTCTAGAGAAATATTCAGCAGATTGTTTGAAAGTGCTAAAAATATCTTTACGAATATTAAAAAGAGAGTGACAAGTTTAGCACATGGCGCAAGAGATAATGTCGTGAATGGTTTTAAAGCCATGTATGACAAAGGTAAGTCATGGATAGATAAACTTAAAAACTTCTTATCTGACTCAGTGAGTGGCTTTAAATCGATTGCTAAAAAAGTTGGTAATGGTGTTGCTAATGGTGCAATCAAAGGTTTAAACGCAATGATTAAAGGTATTAATACCTTATCGGATAAGATAATGAATAAAAAGCTTATCAAAAATGAAATACCAGAAGTCAAATTATCTACTGGTACTGGTGGAAGTAAATCTGTTAAGACAAATGCAAAGGGTCAATTACAAGAAGATACTTTAGCAATGGTTAATGACAAGGGACCAGGTAACGGGAAAGGTCGTAATGGACATCAAGAATTAATAAGAGATAAAGACGGCTCATTATTTGCGCCTAAAGGTCGAAATGTAGTTCTTCCGTTGAGAAAAGGAATGGAAGTAATCAACGGTAGAAATACACAAAGTATGATTGAAAATGGAAATATTGCAGCTTTTCATAATGGTACAGGTGATAAGCCACATAAAAAGCATAAAGCAGAAAAGAGGCCAAATGCACTACAAGTAGGTATGGCATCTGTAGATTCTGGATATAAAGCTTTGAAATCATACGGAAGTAAAAAGACTGCTGAACTAGTTGCTAAAGGAAGTAAAGTTGCATTAGATGCTTGGGATTATGTTGAAAATCCAAGTAAGTTAGTCGATACGGTCATGAATCAATTTGGTGTGAATTTTGATGATATCAAAGCTGTATATGGAGATATTATTAAACACAGTTATAACAAATTGAAAAATAGCTTGAAGAAAAAAGTTATGGAATGGTTTGTAGACGCGTCAGACGGTGGTGGAGGTGGCTCGAATCCATTTGCTAATAATCCAGCTTATCACTGGGTTAGAGGCTTCAATCCTCCAAGTCACTATGGATTAGATTACGGTGCTAATACTGGTACTAAAATTCCATCTTCAGTTTCGGGACGTGTAGTTAAAGCCTGGTCATCTCCATACGGTGGTGGTAATGAAGTTCAAGTTGCAAGTGGAGGTATGGGGCATATTTTCATGCATATGAATAAACGATCAGTTCAAGCTGGGGATATGGTAAAACAAGGACAAAAACTTGGAGAAGTTGGTTCTACAGGTAATAGTTCGGGTCCTCACATTCACTGGCAAGTAAACAAAGGAACTTCTTATGCTAGTAATAATCAAGCGATTGACCCATTGAAATGGGCGAAAGATAATCCATCTAAAGGTGGTGGAGGTGGCATGTTAAGCAATGTCATAACTGCCTTAAAAATCGCCAAACTCCCTGTAACTCAGGAATATATCAACGCTTGGATGAAACAGATTGAAACTGAATCAAGTGGTAATGCTAGAGCAATGGGTGGTAACGACGGACTAGCTGACGGAAACGCAATGGGGCTTGTACAAGTTAAACCTGGTACTTTCAAAGCCAATCAAGGTAAAGGTATGGGTGATATTTGGAATCCAGTACACAACTTAGTGGCAGGTATGAACTATGCAAGTAAAACATATGGAAGCAGTTTACTAGATGTTATTGGTCATGGTCATGGTTATGCAAATGGTGGCATTATCAATTCACCAGAAATAGCTTGGCTTGCCGAAGGTGGTTTTAGTGAATCAGTAATTAGTCATGACCCTTCTATGAAAGCAAGAAGTAAAGTTATTTGGGACAGAACAGGAGAAATGCTTGGATTCTCAGAAGATGCAGAATTACTTCGTGGAATTATTTCAGCAATCAATGAAGGTAATAGCTTACAACAAATCAACAATAGAGATACAAATAGAATTGCTAATAAAGATACAAATGTATACATGGACGGTAAACAAGTTGCACAACAAGTAAGCAAAAGACAAGGTTCTATGTATAACAATAATTCATACGTATTAGGAGGTGGGTAAATGAATTGTGATAATGGAAAATGGGTTAAATTAATATATAGTAACAATAAAACCGTCAATCTCATGGAGAAAGACGGTTTTGAATTTATTGGATTTGATAAACATGAAGTAAATGGAAATACCTTTATTCAAGAGATAAGTGGAGTAGACGGCGCTTTAATGGGAACCACAACATTTGGACCATTTGAACTTAATTTACATTTTAGATATACAGGTGTAGATAGTACGGATATGGATTTGTTTTGTTTTGAACTTGAAAACGAACTACAAAGCAGAGAACCATATTATGTTGTCCATAGTAAAATGCCAGGAATTAAGTATTTTGTTGCGCCAACTCCTAAAGTAGAAAAAGACCCATTAACAATCAGACACAGTGATTTTACAATTACATTTACTTGTAACAAAGGCTACTCCGAGTCCTTATATGAAACAAATCAATACAACAAAACATCTGACAAATGGCAGTTCGGCAATGGTTTACTTGTGAATGATGATATCAAGTATAAGCATAATACAACTAGCTTTAAAATATTCAATGGTTCATCTGACACGATCGCACCTTTTCCACATCGACATAAGTTGATTATTAAACTAAACGTCAATGCACCTAAAGGTTTCAAACTTATTAATCGTACAACAGGCGATATATTTGAATATAAGAAAGCTATCACTAAAAGCAAACAAATCATTATCAATGGTATATATCCAACGATAGACGGTAAACGTGTCGGTATAGATACTAACCACGAATGGTTAACACTAGTACCCGGATATAACGATATTGAAATAATCGGAACGGATATAACACAGCCAACTGCTGAATTTATATTTCCGTTTATTTATAGGTAGGTGTTAATATGGATAATTTAATAATTACCAATAGTGCTAACACATTCGCAGAGTTGTTGATTGATTATGATTTAGGGACATTCAAATATGAAGTTGAAAAAAATAGTAGTCGTTCATTATCGCTAACTGCTTTTAAAACAAGTTTTGCACCCGATATATATGATTTGATTCAAAACGAGTCTATTTTATTATGGCGTGGTCAACAGTATGTGATTAAAACGACTGATCCAAAAAGCAACAATGTAACACTTACGAATGATATTGTGGCTCATCACATTATGTTTGAATTTCAGAATCACTATATCGACAAAGATTTAGAGAATGAAGAAATGAATAACGACAGTGATGAAGAATTACCGTCACCAACATGGACTTTAGAGCAATATTTAGACTTCGGTTTCAAAAGCAATAAGCTAGGTTATTCATATAAAATTGTCGGTAAGTTCGACCAACGTATAGCAATTGATGAAGTTGGCGATAAAAACGGTATAGAATTTCTAGTCGAAGGTGCTGAACTATTTGGTTATATCTTCTATGCTGACAATAAAATAATCTATATATATGACGAGGATACGTACTATAAAACATCTGATGTTGAGTTAATTGGTGGATACAATGTAGACGAGGCGTCAGTAACGGTTAATACGCAAGAACAAAAAACATTTGTTAAAGGTTATGGCAAGAAGAAGTCAACTTCAGAAACAAAGAATTACAGTCCGTTTAAACCGCCTAGCTTAACGTACAATGGCACGTTCTTCAAAGAGGGTACTTGGCGTACACAAGTCGTGGGTGCAAGCTATGAGAAACGTTTTGAGTGCAAATGGGGGAACGAAACTCTTACATGGTCACTCAAAAAACTATCTCGTGGAGGACTGTTAGATGTCTATTTAGATAATGAGTTGATTGGACGTTATAGCTGTTATAGCCATACAGCTAGGTCAGAACAAATTGTTATTGCTCGTAATTTGAGTAAGGGTTGGCATACATTCAAAGCAGTACATCGTGGTGCAGATCCTAACGTTAAAGAATATAAAACAGCGCCAGTAATGTATGTTGGTACTGAAAAGTCTACAACGTTAAACTTAACAGCAGTGTTGAAGGGCGAGGACTTATATCATGTGAGCGATACTTATTACTCACCTTACTACGATAAGAACAACCCTAAGCAAGCTGCAACAATCTATGATGATAATATTCTTGATAAAGCAGAATTACGCAAAAAACTAATTCAAGAATTAAATGACGAACCAGTGGTCGAGTTATCCACTAACTATTTAGATACCGAACAAATCAATGAACGTGATCTAGTTTATTTTAAACACACTGGTTTAGGTTTTGATACCATGTTGAAAGTCATCAAGATAACAGAATCGCATCCATTACTGAACTTACCAGTTGAAGTAGATTTCAGTAATAAGAAAACAGACATTATCAAGATACAACAAGCAATCAATAAACGTATAAAAAATGTAGATAAACAAATCAAGTCGGGTACTCTTGGAGGCTCGACTTTTGTTATGCCTAATTTATATTCCGATAGTGTAGGGGTGGTGTTATTAGATGGCTGAAATTAATATTAGATATCTTCAAGATACTGACGGGGATAGATATTTCCCTATGACACATGTTAACGCCATTTTAGGGTTAGAAGAATTTGATAATGGCGATGATATCAGTAATTTAAATGCGCTAATTAATAAACTCACTACTGACAATTCAGCACTACAAAATAGGGTGTCAACACTTGAAACGGACAATAATCAATTTAAACAAGATATCGAACAAATGAAACAAGAAATAGAAACATTGAAAAACGATTCAACAATACCACCAGAGGAGGGCTAGTAGATGAAGATAAAACTTAATTTTCCAATCGAATTAGGTCAAAAGTTTAGACGGTTTATTATAGAGAATTTCAGATTAATTCAACAAAAATTCGATGATTTGAAATTAATCTTTGATAAGCACCGTACAACTGAAAAAAGAGCGCATAAATCATCTCAAATAGATCATAACGGAAATAGTTTAGATAGAGAAATTAATCGTATGAGTGGCGAATTCGACAATGTTATCATTACTAATAATGGTGACGGTATTGCAGAAGTAACGCAAGCGCAAGTAGATATGGTGGGTACTAGACATGAAGTGCTTGCCAAAAGATTGCGTTCAGATTTTTTAAACTTGGAAAATCAAATTGACGAAACAAATAACGAATTAGAAAAATCTAAAATTATCCGTTCGGCTTATGATTTTGGTGTTTATCCAGACAGAGATGAAGATTCTAGCGACGGACTACAAGCATGGCTAGATTGGAATAACCATAGAGGCGGAGGAACAATTATTCTGCCATATGGGGAGTATTTAATCGGTAAGCAATTAACCATATATAGAAATACAACGATTTTAGGTTATGGTGCAAAAATCATCAGACATGGCGATAATAGAAGTTGGATGACAAATTTACCTAATGGTGAACTACCTTATAAATATGAAGGTGAAGGCAACATAAAAATATGTGGTCTAACATTTGATGGTAATAGTGAACTAACAACCAACATGAACGGTGTATTACTTGCGCACGGAGAAAACATTGTATTTGAAGATTGTCTATTTAAAAACGTTTCGGGTACACATGCAATTGATCTAAGTGGTTGTAAGGATGTGTTAATCAAACGTTGTAGTTTTAAAGGACAACGTGATGCTGTTGAAGGTAATAAGGAGGCTATACAAGTATCCATTGCAAGTAAAGATGGTATAGGTGAGCAATATAGTAGTTCATTCGATAGCACACCTTCAAAAAATATAGTTGTTGAAAATTGTTATTTTGGACCTTCTGAAGAGTTTGGAAGTTGGGCAACTGCAATTGGCGACCATTTCAGCGTTTATGACAAATGGGTATCGAATGTACGTTTAACGAATAACTTCATTGAAGGTACAACGAATTACGCCTTAAGAGTATATAAATTTAAAAACACGATATTAGAAGGCAATATTATAACTGACTGTAATGGTGGTATCTTTGCAACACCAACACCTGGTGGTTACCTATCTTCACATAATGCCGAAGGTGTACAAATGGGTGCAGCACAAGGTGGAGAAGATTTGAAACTTATCAATAATACCATTACGAACATAGCGACAAATGGTATACATGTTTCAGCTTATCCTAACAAATTAGATTCAGAGTTAAATGAGTCATTTGACTTTGTGGAAATCAAAGGTAATACAATCAGAAATTGTCAAAGAGTCGGTATATATGTACCTGAGTCTGACAGAGTTAAAATCATTGGAAATTCAGTTGATAAAACAAATGTCGGTATTCAGTCATATGGTACTTGGCAGTTAAACCTATCAAATAATATCGTTTCTAATGCCAATACAATTGGTATTTTTGTATCTAATAATAAAAAGTTAGAAAACGGTAGCATACAAAGTCATGCATCAATACATGGCAACCAAGTATTCAATACTGGACAAGATGGTATTCGTGTTTCAGAAGGCGCCGTATATATTGATGTTGAAAGTAATCGAGTATCTAATTATGGCTTGAATGCTACGCAAAGTTGGATAGTTGCAGGTATTTATTTTGTTGATGTGCATAACGGATCAATTACTAATAACACATTAAGTGCTGTAGGTAAAAGTTTCGTAGATGCTGTTAGAGTTTCAGAAGAATGTACAAACATTCAAGTTTGGAATATTCAACCAGGCAACTCAACAATCACTATATTAGACAAAGAAAAGAATTATTATGGGTTTAAGGATATCAATGGAAACATTATAAGACATGATGGAGGTGCTAATTAATGGCTATGAATAAAGTAGGTACATTAAGACTTGATGTTAACGCACATTACAAGAATACACACAGTACAAATATTATGTTTTATAACATGGACATCAATACCTCAACACTTAAATTTATCATTACAAGAAATGATAAAACATTACCATTGGGCAAGAATAATGTAGATACTTACATTTATCTTGAAGCAAGCGACGGTTCATTCATACAAGATGAAGTGGCTATCATAGATGAGTTGAATGGTATTTGCGAGTATGTTATACCGAATGAATTTTTAAATCATACAGGCACTGCCAAAGGTCAATTTTATATCAGTGTTGATAATAAAGAAGATACTGTTACAAGTATAGATTTCACTTTTGAAATTAAAGATGCTTTGATTAATACAATACCTTCTGTCGTGAAGTTAAATACTATTCGTAAATATGATGAACTTGAAAAAACACTAAAAGAAAAAGTGCATAACATAGAAGAATCTTATAAAAATATAGATGATTATATTACAAAAGTTCAAAAAGCTAGTGATGATGGTATTTCATTAATAAATGATACAAAAGATAGTGCGCTTGTTGAATTAGAAAATAGTAGAAATACACATGTTAATCAAATCGAAACAACAGGTACTGAATACGTAAATGATCTGACTAATATTAGAACAGGTATTAATGAAAAAATTGACCAATTTAATATCGATGTTGAAAATAATGATTTTATCACTGAACCAATGACCGATACTTGGCAAAAATACAAATTAACTGAAGACAGTGGACAAGTAGTAGATGTTTCTTTAGAAAACAATATTGATAAATTGCATAATCTAAAGCCTGGTTTTTATTTTGCCACACTTATTCCTATAACAGATGCATCTGCTGATTCTGGTTTTGTTGAAGTATTAGAAAAAAATGGTGGCGCATTAAAACGTATAACTTTTAAGCCTCACAATTCTAATCAGGTATGGACAAAACGTTTTTATAATACTTGGAATGATTGGGAATTATCGAATAAAGACATGGAAACAACGTATGGTTCTCAAGAAAAAGTTGATTTAGCTTTAAGTGAGGCGAAACAATACACTGATTCATCAATGGTAAACAGACGTAAAACATTATGGTCAGGTGATGCTCGTGAACGTAATACGGTTTTTGCTATTAGTGAAAGCTACAAAAACTTCTCTTATTTATTAGTGCGTTATAGATACTCTGGTGGAGGTAAAACAGTACCTATTCATATAGATACTGATAAGAAAATACCGATACAAGACTTTAACATGACTGATGCAGCAGGTGACAATCCTAAGATGAATGAAATGGGTTTAATTTTTACGACTGATACTGAAGTAAAAGTGACACATAACAATTCATTTGATGTTAAAGGTCAAAGAAATTTATACGATGATAACGATATCACTTTAAAAGAAATTATAGGGGTGAGATAATGCAGATTATAATTAACGAAAATAATGAAATTACTTCATATGCAGTAATAGGTAACATGAAAGATGGTATAGAAGTTAACGATTATCCAAGTGCGTTCACTATAGAATTCAAGCCTAGATTATATTTATATGTTGATGGACAAATTACCTTAAATGAAAATTATACAAATGATATTCAACCACCTATTGTTGATACAACGCACACTGCACCAGGTAGCGATGAAGAACTACGAAAAATATTTGGAAGTTTACAAATGAGTTCTGTGCAAACCATGAAAATGGTTATGGACTTATCAAAGCAAGTCGCTTCACTTACAAAACAGAATGTAGAATTACAAAAACAACTTAACGAAAAAGGAGTTGAATAATATGTTTATGTTTCCTAAATTTCAAGATTTAAAAACGCAATGGGGTTGGGGTATTTACACATTAGAAGATATGCAATGGTATGTTGATATGGGTGTTATTGACAAAGAAGAATACGCACTTATCACAGGCGAGAAATATCCAGAATAAATCACAAGGCACTGATTAATTTCAGTGTCTTTTTTATATAAATAAATTACAGAGAGTGGGTGTTTTATGAACAAGATGTCCTTACCAGAAATGATTTCAAGCACGCTACTGTTCGGTTTAGGTGTATTCAGCTTATGGCGTGGTTTGTTCTTTGCTATTCAACAAGAAACGGTATTAAGCGATTCAGAATTTTATAAAGCTTTACATCAATTTATGCCTATTTGGGTGTGGGGGATATTGATGGCTATATCAAGTTTATTTTTGATTTATTCAAGTTGGTTGATACCTAAACGTAATAGCCTTTTTCATTGGTCATTGTTTTTAGGAGGTCTGACATGTTCGTTCATGTATTTAATGATGACAAGCGCAGGTTTGTTCAATGCTATTAATTGGCTAACACCTATGCAATTTGCCACGTTATCTGCAGTATGTGGTGTGATTGCGTTTTTCGGGGGTGCAGAGATTTATGCCAGACGAAAATAGATATGTATTAAAAGCTGACCACATTGCTGATATAAGCAAACTAACAGGTCGTATTAAAGATGTTGATAGCAAACATATGGAATTGCACAATGATTTAAAACTTACTATAAACACCCTATCAATTAGTACGCAAGCATTAACTGAAACGAGCAAGAAAACAAACCATATTTTAGAATCAATTGATGAAAAGATGGATGGATATAACGATCGTATTAAAAATGTAGAGTTTAATGTTGAAACAACTACTAAGCGTGTAGATGATATTGAACATTCAGTATCAGAACGCAAACAAGGCAACATACAGTTATGGGTCGCAATAATCGGTACATTAGGAACTGTTATTGTTGGGGCTTTAGCATTTGCACAAGTATTTTTCTAAGGAGTGATTAAATGGCAATATACAAAAATAAAGACATAGAAGTTAATATTAACGAACAAGGCGCTGAATATGGTAATATTGGCGCTAATTTTTATACAGAAGATGAAAATAGTGCCTCTATTCGTATATACATTAAACATAATAACGAGCCAGTTAATCTTGCGACTGCTGGTCTAACACCGATGTTAAGTCTATATATGCAAGACGGATCGTACTTCGATAACGAACCAGTAGATATTGTGTTAGCTGAACAAGGCTTAATTCAATATAAGATTAGAGATAATGTGATTAAACATGTCGGTAAAGTTAAAGCAACATTGATATTAAAGAGTGAAGCGCAATCGCTACATGCCACAGAATTTAGTTTCACTATTCTAAGTAGTGGACTAGATGAACAAGTAGCAAAAGAAATCAATATTGACTTGATTGGGGATAAAATCGAAGAAGTATTACTCGCTAATGCTAGTGAATTTAAAGGCGAGAAAGGCGAGAAAGGCGATACTGGATCACAAGGTATACAAGGTGTTAAAGGAGATAAAGGGGATAAAGGCGATTCCGTCCTAGCAAGTCCTAAAATTTATACAAGAGAAGAATATGACCAACTAGAAACTAAAGATAGTAACACCTTGTACTTTATAAGCGAGGTGTGATCATGGCTAATATAGGTGACAAAAAAATCACTCATATTTATCAAGGAAATAACTTGATATTAGAAGATAATCAAGAAACTAAAGATATTAAAATTGGAGATAAAAAAATAGATTTTGTTTTTCAAGGAAACAAAGTTCTATACCCTAATCCTATTATAGACAAGTTAGTTTTATGGTACGACTTTAAAAATTTAAATAATACAAGTTTTAATAAGGATATAGCAAAAGATTTAAGTAATAACAGTGATGGTACTTTAAAAAACTTTTCTTATACAAGTGAGAGTGGATATAGTACTGGCTTAAAGTTTGATGGTATAGATGATTATATATCTTTGAACACAGAACTTGGTAAAAACTTTACGATATCTACAACTATTGATATTGACAATATTACAAACAATTACATTTTAAGTTCCACAAGTGTTTATTTCTTTATCAGAAAGAATGGTTATAATCTAGATTTGTCTATACTTAATAGTGAAGGTAGGCAAGAACAATTCCGAGCAACTAACTTTTTCGTTGAGTTTTTAAATAAAAAGATAAACATAAGCTACGTTATTAACTCTGATGATAAGAAAGTTTATATGTATATTAATGAATCTTTATATACTACTTTTAACATGGAAGCAGATGCTAGAAGTAATATGAAGGTAACTGGTATAGGTATATGGAATAATAATTACTTTTTCAAAGGTTCTTTATATAGTTTAAAAATTCACGATAAATCACTCACTAATGAAGAAATTAAACACAACTACAATCTAGAAAAAGAAAGGTGGAACTTATAATGAGATTTGTCATTGCAGAAATACAATTCTTTGAACGATTAGGATATAACACGAGATATTGGCGTAAGTCGAAAGACGGTACTAAAACGATTTGTCATTTAGAATACGCTGAAATTTTAGCACATGATTTGGAAAGCAATGATAAAGTACAAATTTTAGATGCACCAGAAGCATCAGAGATCATGGCTACAAATGAATGGTCATGGGAAGAAGAATAAACTAAGTCACTCTTTCACGAGTGATTTTTTAATTTAAGGAGGATAACTAATGAAAATCAACTGGAAAGTTAGAATTAAGCAAAAATCATTCTGGGTAGCCATTATTTCGGCTATCCTTTTGTTTGCTCAACAAGTATCTGGCGCATTTGACTACGACATCACAGTATACACTGACCAAATAACGAATATCGTTAACAGTGTGTTAGGCGTGTTGGTGTTACTAGGCGTGGTTCAAGACCCTACTACAAAAGGGATAAATGACTCAACTCATGCTCAACAATATAACGAACCAAAATAAGTCGGCTAAATAGTTGGCTTTTTTAATACAATAAAAGGAGTGTTATTAATGACTGCAAAATTAACACAAAAAGAGGCGGTAGAATACGCACTATCTATGGTAGGTAAAGGGTTCGATTACGACAATGCTTATGGCTGGCAATGTTTTGATACTGCAAACTATTATTGGCATCAATTATTCGGACACGGGTTAAAAGGTAACGGTGCTGCTGATATACCTACACACAATGACTTTAAAGGCGAGGCTACCGTACATGAGAACACAAAGTCATTCTTAGCTAAACCAGGCGACTTGGTTATATTTAATAAAAATTATGGCGGTGGATATGGTCATGTAGCTATTGTTGTAGACGCAACACTAGATCAACTTGATGTCGTAGAACAGAATTGGTTGGGCGGAGGCTTAGATAAAACAGAAGTTACAACACGCAGGAAACATAACTATGATTTCCCTATGTGGTTTATCCGTCCGAATTTCAAAGCTGAAGTTAAGAAAGCTACAACTACTCAAAAAGCTACTGTTAAAAAAGAAGTTCCTAAAAAAGAAGATACTAAAAAAGGTAAAACACTAAAATACAATCGTGATGAAGTGACAGGTTATAAGTTACCTAAACGTGGCTATAAACCTAAAGGAGTAGTTATCCATAATGATGCTGGTAGTTTATCGGCAATGCAATATCACGACAGTTTAGTAAATGCACCATTAAGTCGATTAGAGAACGGTATAGCACATAGTTACATTAGTGGCAATACAGTGTGGCAAGCACTACCAGAGGGACGTACAGCATGGCATACAGCTAATAATGATGGGAATACTAATTATTACGGTATTGAAGTATGCCAATCAATGTCAGCTAGTGATAAAGATTTCTTAGCAAGTGAACAATCAGCATTTCAAGAAGCAGCGAGAATGTTGAAAAAGTGGGGACTTCCAGTTGATAGAAATACAGTGAGATTACACAACGAATTTAGTGCAACACAGTGTCCACATAGATCAATGAAGTTACACGCTGGATACACATCAACTCAACGTGCGCCACAATCAGTAGTGAATAAAACTAAAGACTACTTTATAAGTCAAATTAAAGCGTATTATCAAGGTGAAATACCAAAAGGCTCAACAGTATCAACGAGTAAGAAAACGTCTAGCAACACGTCTAAAAATGTCTCTAGTGGCAAATGGCAAAAGAACCAATATGGGACATGGTGGATGAAAGAGTCGGCTACATTCACATGTGGTGGTAGTCCGATATTAGCAAGAATAGATGCACCGTTCCTAACTGCTCAAGAAGGTTATTGGTTCCAACCTGGTGGCTATACAGATTATGATGAAGTTTGTTTACAAGATGGTCACATCTGGATTGGCTATACATGGAAAGGTGTAAGATACTACTTACCAATCAGAACTGCAAAAGGTACGCCTCCAGGACATTCAGTTGGTCCATTATGGGGTACAATTAAATAAGTAAATATGTTATAATATAATATGCTATTACTTGGTTACGATGAACCGTCGTACATTATTAAACCCTACTTAGCGGGAACTAGGTAGGGTTATTTTTTATTTAAATAAATGATACTATAATAAATAGATAAATAAATTTTTAGGAGTATAACATGAAAAAATTGATAGGTATTAGTATATTAAATTGTATTTTATTAGCAGGTTGTGGGAGTAGCACTTTAGATAAAGATTATTTAAACATAGCTCATAGAGGTGCAAGTGGTTCTAAACCAGAACATACATATGTTGCTTATGATAAAGCAATAAAGCAAAAAGCAGATTATACAGAGTTAGATTTACAAATGACTAAAGACAATAAATTAATCGCAATGCATGATAATAAAGTAGACAGAACAACAAATGGCGCTGGATTAGTTAAGGATAAAACTTTAAAAGAAATTAAAAGCTTAGATGCTGGGTCTTGGTTTGATGAAAAATATAAAAACGAAAAAGTTCCTGAATTAAATGATATTTTGAATAAGTATAAAAACAAAACTAATTTTTATATCGAAACTAAACATCCAGATATGTATCCAGGCATGGATAAAAAGCTAATAAAAGATTTAGAAAATAATGATCTACTCAAAAAAGATGGTTTGAAAAGTGGCAACTTAATTATTCAATCATTCTCTGAAACTAGTTTACAAAATATACATAAACTAAATGAAAATATACCGTTAGTTCATTTAATAGATGATAGAGATGTAAAAGATTTAAACGATAAAGAATTAAAAAGATTATCTAAGTTTACATATGGATTAGGTTTTAATAAGGATGTTATAAGTAAAGAATTAGTAGAAAAAGTTCATAAGAACGGATTGAAAGTACATGTCTTTACTTTAAATAATGAAGACGATGTTAAGGAAATGAAAGATTTAAACGTTGATGGTGCTTTTAATAACAATCCATAGCGAACATATTTAAATATAAATTAAACCACCCAAACATTTCACTGGGTGGTGTTTTTAGTTATATGAATACGTAAAAGCCCACCTGAATGAATAGGGGGTATGTGTTCGATTTGTGTTCTATCTTTTATACAATCTTATTTTAGTGTAATATTAATATAATTATGCTAAAAGAGGGATGAATTATGTTTAATTTGCCAGCCGTATGTATGAATTGTGGTACTGTTTTTCAAAGTGGATTCGGACTTTCAGTAGGTGTTATAATGACTTCAACGAATAACATCTCTGGACCTTGTCCTAATTGTGATGGTAACGGTCGTGTTCCAGATGGTATATACGAAGTTATACAAGATATTGATAATACTTTAAAGGTTGACAACGCTAAAGATGTATATAAACTTCAAAGAATACTCAATACAACAAACAACTTTGATACAATAAATAATGTGAAAGACAGAGTGAAGAAAGAAACACCACAATATATAAAAGTAATTGATGCTATTGAATATTTCTTTTCTAAAACAAAAAATACATTAGCGGCAATTGGGATTGTCAGTACAATAGTATTCGGTATAACATCTATGGATAAAGATTCAAGTATGGATGAGAATATAAAAAATCAAAATAATATTATTAAAGAGCAACGCGATATTATAAACGATTACAAAGCTCTAAACAAAGAACTTAAAGAAAAAGAAGATGACCATAAGGAGGAATAGATATGTTAATAGATCATATTTTAACAATACTACCTTACTTTGCAACAATATGTTTTCTATTCTCGTTATTAGGTTATAGTGCAGAGAACAAAAGATTGAAAAGAAAAATAGAATTATTAGAGAGACAGAAATAAAATAAACCCTAGCTTTCCAAAATAGGCTAGGGTTAATTTTGTTTATCGTATATAAAATCGGGTAAAAATCTAATATAGCTAATAATAGCTATACTTAGTAAAATTTGGCTAATCTCCGAATAACAAACTTTTATGTATTACATGCTCCAGTCCTACGGAAATAGGCTGGAGTATTTAAAAATAATTCAAATTAATTGTAAATTAAATGAAATATGCTACACTGCTTGTAGAGTTATATAACTCTATATCTCTTGAACTTTTTAAAATTAACAGCCCAATCTTTTGATTGGGTTATTTTTTGTGCTAAAATAACATTAGACATATTAAACACAACTATACGGCGAGCCTGCTCATATAATTGAGTAGGTTATTATTTTGACTAGATTATCCATAGTGATATAATTAAATTAGTTTAAACCTATTATCTCCGTTTTAGTTTTAAACTCATATTTGGTAATACCTTTTTGCACCTCGCTAATAAGTGGGGTGTTATTTATTTGATTTAATACCTAAAGTGTAGTATTACTATATATAAGCACAAATCTTGTGCTGGATTTTCATATATAAATAACCATTAACTTGCCCTATCACTTTGTGTGATGGGGTTATTTTTAAATTTTTATTGCCATATTTAGCATAATCTGGTAATTTAGTAATACAAGGAATGGCTTAATACCCGATTTAACATTCCGTATTGTTGAATGATTCTATTTTAATAAGCCACTCTAGACCTTTTACTATCATCTAGAGTGATTTTTGTATGGAATTAATAGAAGAATGTGTCACATATTGTACGAAAAGTTTACATTTTGTAACCTTTTTTAGAACGTATGTATTGAATATGCTATATTTATAGCTTATATTTAATCTAAAGGAGGAGATAATATGAGCAAAGTAGAACAAACTTTACCCTACAGACAATTGTTTAATGAATCGATACTCAGTGTTATTGGTGGAAAGTTAAATGATCAGCAACATTCAATATCGACTAAAGACTTTCATATCAAGATTCGAGATATTGTTGAAGCATTTAATCTTGAAATCGTTGAAGAAAACTTAGGTTATGATATTTCTGGTCGTCTTGAAGGGAATAAAATAATTGTTAATGAAAATCATTCTGAAAATAGAAAACGATTTACTATAGCACATGAATTTGCTCATTTTATTCTCAATCACGATGGCACTAATCTTAGAACAATAGATAAATCAAATTATAAAAATCCAGTAGATTATTCAAATGAAATTGCTGCAAATAGTTTTGCTGCAAGTATTTTAATGCCTGAAATTCAAGTTGAAACACTTTATGATACGTTTTTAAAAATTAATAATTTAGATCAAAATACTAATTTAACTTCTGAACAAAAGCGAAAGTTATATGAATATGTTTCCGAAAAATTAAAAGTATCTGAGTCAGCTGCTAGTTATAGGTTGATAAATTTAGGCTTGATATGACAAATTTAGAATTTAGTTATAGTGACATTGAAAAAAGTTATAAGGAAGATTTGTATTTTGATGTTATTAATATTGATATAAAGGTTAAAGTTCGAAACCCTGATGAAAGTAACAATACTTTATACAAAATAAAAGGAGTTTCTTCAAATACTAAATGCAATAATGAAGAACTCGCAAAAAAAGTAGGTAGTATAACTGAAGAAATAAACGTCAGATTAATCGATGACTCGCAAAAGTTTAATAATAATTGGAGTTTATTTTATTTATATAAAGAACTTCTACAACAACTTGATGGAGAATATAAATTTTCAAGAGGACAATGTACGGATTGGGAAATGTTACCTGGTATAATTAGAAAAAACACTAATGATGAACTTAAAAATAAGTTTGAAATAACCTATAAAGATATTATGTATAGGTATCCAGACTTAGTTCAGTACTATCCTGCAATTTCTGATGAAAGTAATATAAAAATGAGAGAGCAAGAACTTGCTCATTTACAGCATTATGGTATGAAAACAAGTTTGATTGATATAACCGAAAATCCATATATAGCATTGCTATTTATGGTGTCTGATACTAGTGCTAATGACTTTGAATTTGCAACTTTAGATTTATATAACATTGATCCAGAGATACATGATAAGTTTAATTTATTTAGTAAAGTAAAACAGTTAAACACTAATCAAAGAATTATTGCACAAAAAGGAGCATTTTTAAATTTTGATAAAGTATCCTTAACTACTCCCACACCAAGTAAAATTAATAAAATACCATTAATTAGAATCAAACTTAAGATTAGCTTTAAACATTTAAAGAAAACTAAACGTTTATTAGAAAAAGAAAAAAGTCGTCATAATGAGTTAAAAGAAGAATACCTTACCATGATGGATAGATCGAATGAACAAAATGATAATAACGAAGAAATTCGTAAAGAAGATATTCAGGGGAAAATCAGAGAATACTTCGAATTAGGTAGAAGTGTAAATGCTTTAAAAAGATCAGTGAAATCTCAGAAAGAGTATTATGAAAAAATAGTCTTAAGTAGAATAAGAATGGATATAAAAAATAAATTAGCAGAATATCATTATCGTGAAAAACATTTATACCCAGATTTATATAAACATATTCAATATGTTGAGTCGGAATATGTTGAAAAAAGAATGAAAGAAAATACTAAAGCGGAAACTCGAGAAAATGTTAATGCTAAAAACTTAATTGCTAATTTCTTAATATAAATTGTTTGTATAAAGGATTATATTAATAGTTTTTACAATAAAAAAACCCACCTTAATTGGTGGGCTTTTTTTATGTTATACTTAAATTGGGTGAAAGACGTTAAGACTATATATAGGTGGCTGCTACAGTCGGCCGCCTTTTTGCTCTCATAAATAGCTTTATTTTATTGTTTGAGTTAATTGCACTTATATTTTCTTTAATTCTTCCTCCATAAAATTATATATTTCTACATCTTTTAACATTTCATCTATTTTGATCAGTAAATTCTCCACTTGATACTTTGGTAAAAACGCTCTTTCTTTAGATAATTGTAGCCATTTTATATTTGGTTCTATATCCATTATATAAAAATCTATAACCATTGGTTTTAAGTATTCACATAGCCCATTAACACCATTTTCTCCATCTGTTTCTTTTGTGATTAATACATGAAGAATCATATGCTCTATTAAATCACAATATACTAGGTACTCTTTAGTTTGATATTCATATGAGTATTGATGTTTGGAAATATAATTCTTATCAGAAATGTTTTTAAACTTATTTTCAAGTATGTGATGACAAAATAAACCTTCATTAGTTTTTGAAAACTTACCTTTAGTAGGGTTTTTAATTTCACCTGCCAAAAATCTATTATAAGATTTTTCTATATAGTAATTATCTATAACAGTCCCGTGCTTATCAATTAATGTACTTATTGCTTCATCGTAACTCATATCCATTAATTTTGAATAGTATTCATATTTTTCTTCGTAGTTTTCCATGATTATCCCCTCCATTATATTAATATTACTCTATCTCCACAATACAATCCATACTCAATAACACTTTCTCACCATTCTCTAATACCTCTAACTTGTTGCACTCACTATCGAACTTATTAATCTCACACTCAATTGTTTTATAATATCCATCTTCCCAATATTTAATAGTAGCAGGTGGATCATAAAACAATTTTTGTGCCAACACATCATTTAAATCACGTAATGCTAATTCATCTAAGATAGGTTTATCAGTCTTACTTTGGTCCTTAATATATTGATTAATTGTTTCATATTGTTGAGGCATCGTAGCAAATGGCGCCCATTTAATCATCTTACGTCCCTCTGGAATATTACTGTTTAAATACTGTTTAGGTATCTTACGATAATCTGTTTCATACTTATATGGTTCAGGCATACCTGGGTTAATGATTTTCAACTTAAACACCTCTCGCATAATTAGTAGTTTTATTATACGAACAAACGTTCTATTTTGTAAAGAGGAGGAGTGTATATGTATAAGGGGGCAAAAAGGGGGCAAAAAGTTTGTTTTCATATGAACTAATATGAAATAACCATTGCATAAAACCTATGAGAAAGTGTGATAATTACTATGTTTGGACACCCATAAACTCATGCGAAAATCATATGTATTTCATCATTAGAGAAATAATCCACTTTACAAAATCCCGTAGGTATATGCCTAACGGGATTTTTTATATGCTGATATAGTTAGTTTTAAATCACTCATACACAAATGATGAACTATTCACATATCTATTATTATGTTAAAATGTTGTAATTATTCCATATGGAATAATTACTATACATAAATCATAAGGGGGATATATGAAAGGTAACAGAAAATTTTTATTAACGATGGCACTTACGAGTTTGGCAGTTTTGAATTTGAATGCTCAAGTTGATGCAAAGGAAGGTACCTCAAAAGATAAATCACCTAAGATACAGAATATTGAAGTTGATCATAGAAATTATGATAAAAAAGCAAGTAAAGTTAAGGAAGAAGCAACTAAGTCTTCATCAGCTGCAATGGATTATATAAATTCATTAGAAGGTAAAGGGTGGGACTTCGATGGCTATTATGGTTGGCAATGTTTCGATTTAGTTAATTATTATTGGAATTATTTATATGGTCATGGTTTACATGGTGACTACGCTAAAGATATACCTACTGAAAATGACTTTACAGGTGAGGCAACTGTTTATAAAAACACGCCATCTTTTGTGGCTAAACCAGGTGACATTGTTGTATTTAATGAAGATTTTGGCTCAGGAGCGGGCCATACAGCTATTGTTACAAATGGTAATGCTGATGGTAATTTAAATCAATTCCAAAGCTTAGATCAAAACTGGTATGGTGGCGGTGAAGATAAGACAGAAGTAGCTCAACGTATTACTCATAATTATGAAACAGAAATGTGGTTTATTAGACCCAATTAATATGTTAAAGGTATAAATGTTAAGCTTTTCTTAAAATACTCTTAATCTGTTATTTATTAATTTTTAGATTAGGAGTATTTTTATGTATTTTTGCTCAATAGTTTACGATTGTGGTCTAGATAAATAAGTTTATGATAATATTCTTTTTTTTTTATGATATTTAACGTAAAATAGATAGGAAACATAATGTTAGGAGGAAACAAATGTCTAAGAACAAATCTCAAATCATAATGCAATTCAAAGTTGAATTTGATCAGTTTATGTCTAATCTAGATATTGAATTTGAAAATTATGATATTTATATTCAAGCTTTTTCGCATTCTAGTTTTATTAATGATTTTAAACTGGATAAATTAAGTCATAATGAACGTTTAGAATTTTTAGGAGATGCGGTGTTAGAATTGACGGTGTCACAGTTTTTGTATAAGAAATTTCCATTATTGCCTGAAGGTAAGTTAACTAAACTGCGCGCATCAATTGTATGTGAACCATCACTTGTAACATTTGCAATGAGTTTGAACATGAACGAATTATTACTTCTTGGTAAAGGCGAAGAGAAGACCGGCGGACGTGAACGCCCGTCTTTAATTGCTGATGCTTTTGAATCGTTTGTAGGTGCATTGTATTTGGACAAGGGGATTGAAAGTGTAGAAACCTTTTTAAATAAGGTGGTTTACCCTCATGTTATAGATGATAATTATACCGCTAATAGAGATTATAAGACTGAGCTTCAAGAGTTCATGCATAGACGTAATAAAGGTGTCATTACTTATCATCTACTCGATGAAAGTGGACCAGCTCATCACAAGTTATTTACCTCAGAGGTGTTATTAAATGGGGAAGCTTTAGAAATTGGTGAAGGTCGAACGAAGAAAGAATCTGAACAAAATGCAGCTAAAAAAGCGCTGAATAATAGTCGTTAAGGAGTAATTTATGGTTTATTTAAAGTCGATAGATGCATACGGATTTAAATCATTTGCAGAAAATACACATGTTGAATTTGATAATGGTGTAACTGCAATAGTCGGCCCAAATGGTAGTGGTAAAAGTAATATAACGGACGCTATAAAATGGGTGCTTGGTGAACAATCTGCCAAGAGTCTTCGAGGATCGAAGATGGAAGATATTATTTTTAATGGATCTAAAGAACGAAAAAAATGTCAATATGCTGAAGTGAAATTAACTTTAGACAATCATTCTAGAAAACTTAATATAGATGAAGACACAATTACAGTTGAAAGAAGATTATATCGTAATGGTGACAGTGAGTATTATCTTAATAATGAAAGAACTCGATTGAAATCTATATTAGATTTATTTTTAGATTCTGGTTTAGGTAAAGAAGCTTTTAGCATTATATCTCAAGGGAAAGTTGATGAAGTATTAAATGCTAAACCTAGCGATAGACGTTATTTAATTGAAGAAGCTGCTGGTGTACTTAAATATAAAAAACGTAAAAAAGAAGCGACTACTAAACTTGAAGAAACAGAGCAAAATTTAAACCGAGTTGAAGATATAGTATTCGATTTAGAAGCACGTGTAGAACCTTTAAGGGAAGAAGCAGCAATCGCTGAAGAATATCTTTCTTTGAAAGAAGAAATGAAAAAGAGTGATATTACAGTTACTGTTTATGATATTCAAAGCTTAAATAAAGATTTTAAACAATTAGAAACTGATATAGAGCATTTTCAAGCACAAAAAAATCAAAAGACTTCTGAATTAGATGGATTAACATTTAAGTTGAATGATAAGAAAAAGAATCGTGATCAAATTTCATTTAAAATACAAGAATCTAATAAATCTTTAGTAGAAGCGACAGAATCATTAGAGCGTTACACAGGTCAATTAGAAGTTTTAAAAGAAAGACAAAAAAATAGTGATGCTACAAATGAAAGATTAGAAGAAGATAAAAACCTTACGCAATCTCGTATTGATAAAATAACTAATCAAATTAAAGAAATCGATGTTGAACTATCTTCATTTAAGGAAAAACAACAAGTAATGCTTCAAGAGATTAATCAACTTGAAAGCCAACTTTCTAATAATGAAGGTTCTTTCGAGGAACGTATTGAAGAACTGAAAGATCAATATTATCAATTAATGACAGAACAATCTGATATAAATAATGATATTAGATTTTTAGAAGATAAATTAGCAACTCATCAAGAAAAACAATCAAGGTTAGATGGTCGTCAAAAAGAAGTATATGATCATTTACAAAATGTCTGGAAAGAGAAAGAAACAGTAAGTAAACAATTAGAACAAATTGAAACGGATTTGAAAGAAACAACGGAAAAATATAAATCTGATTACGCGATTTTAAAAGAGAAAGAAACAGAGTATAAAGAGTCTGAATCTAAACTTTATCAAGCATATAGATACACTGAACAAATGAAAACACGTATTAATACACTTAAAAGTATGCAAGAAGATTATTCTGGTTTTTATTCTGGTGTAAAGCATGTACTAAAGGAAAAATCTTTAAAAGGCATTGAAGGAGCAGTAGCTGAAATTATTGATACGCCTACGCAGTTAACTACAGCAGTTGAAATTGCGCTTGGAGCTTCATTACAGCATATTATTGTTCGAGAAGAGAAAGATGCAAGATTAGCGATTAAATATTTAAAAGATAAAAAGTTAGGTAGAGCAACATTTTTACCAATGAATGTCATCAAAAAGAGATTTATACCAGATAATGTAGTAAATCAAATTAAAAACAGTCCTGGATTTGTTACAGTAGCATCAGAAGGTGTCCAGTTTGATGAACAGTATCGCAATATAGTAGAGCATTTATTAGGTAGTACGATTATTGCGGAAAGTTTAGAAACTGCTAATGAGCTAGCTAGAACAATTCAATTTAAACATAGAATTGTAACACTAGATGGAGATATTATTACTCCTGGAGGTGCGATGACTGGTGGAGGTAAAGAGAAAAAAGCGAGTCTCTTATCTCAAAAAGATGAACTTAAGACAACTGAAGATAAATACCATAACTTTATGAAACAGACAACACAAGTAGAATCAAAAGTTAAAAATTTAAAAGAAGAAATTCAACAATTAGAAAAATCTCTTTCAGAAACACAAGAAAAAGGCACGGAGCTTAGAGCAAGTGAACACGAAGTGACATTGCAGTTAGATTCTATTTTAGCAAAAGAAAAACGTTTAATAGATGAAAATGAAACGTTCGAGTTTGAAAAGAACGATGGTTATAATTTCATAAAAGGGCAAGAAACTTTAAAAGAAAAACAATCATTACTTGTTGAAATTCAAGGGCGCCTTAAGTCAATAGATGAAGAAATCAATCAATTAAACGCATCGTTATCTAATAACAAAGATAGTGAAAAAACGATACAAAATTTATTAAATGAAAAACGATCAAACCTCGCAGTGGAAAAAGAGAGAAATCGTCTGAAAGTACAGGATAAAAAACGGTTAACTGAGGATTTAAATGAAAATGAAAATACATTAACAAAAATTTTAGATCAAATTGAATTAGTTAACTCGGATGAATACAGTGGTACTAGTCAGTTTGATGAAGTTGAAAAACATATAGAACAAAGTACTAATACAAAACTTGAAATAGAAACGAAAATGTCAGAACAACAAGATATGTATAGAGCTATTCAAGAAGAAATTCAAAAACTTGAGGAAGACATAGAAACATTAAGACAAAGTATTTCTGGAATAGAAACAGGTCTACAAGATATGGTAAGTAAACATTCGAAAATAGATATAATGATTGAACACCAGTTGACGCACTTAAGTGATACGTATCAACTTACATTTGAAAAAGCTGAGTCGATGTATGAAATGCCCGAAGATATTTCAGAAGCACGTAAAACAGTTAAACTCACTAAAATGTCTATCGAAGAATTAGGTCATGTTAATTTGAATGCTATCGAGCAATTTAAAGAGGTTAATGATAGGTATACTTTCTTAAGTGATCAAAGAACAGATTTACTAGAAGCTAAAGAAACACTAGAACAAGTAATATTAGAAATGGATAGTGAAGTATCTACACGATTTAAAGAAACATTTGATGAAGTGAATCAACATTTTGGTAACGTATTTAAAACTTTATTTAATGGTGGTAGAGCTGAACTTCAATTGACTGATAAAGATATACTTGATTCAGGCGTGGAAATTGTTGTACAACCACCAGGCAAAAATAGACAGTACTTATCTTTATTAAGCGGTGGAGAACGTGCACTATCAGCAATTAGCTTGTTATTTGCTATTTTGAAAGTACGAACAGCGCCATTTGTTATACTAGATGAAGTTGAAGCGGCGCTTGATGAACATAATGTTATTAGATATGCTGAGTACTTGAATAAACTAAAAGCAGATACACAATTTATTGTTATTACACATAGAAAAGGTACAATGTCATACGCAGATAGTTTATATGGTGTGACGATGCAAGAGGCAGGTATATCTAAACTTGTGAGTGTTAACTTAAAATCAATTAAAGATGAAGAATTGGAGGCATTGCAGTCATGAGTTTTTTTAAACGATTAAAAAATAAATTTGCACCAAGCGATGAAGTAAAAAAAGATGAAATTGAAACTAAAGAGGAACAACCTATAGAAGATTTACCTCCCGAATCAAATGAAAAACAAAATCCTGAAGCGGTAGAACTTAATGATGGTTTAATGTCTTTAGATGAATTTGAAGAGTGGGAATCAGAACAACTAGGTGCTAAATTTAAGCAAGGTCTAGAAAAATCTAGAGAGAATTTCCAAAACAAATTAAATGACTTGTTAGCTGTTTACAGAAAAGTCGACGAAGATTTCTTTGAAGCGTTAGAAGAAATGTTAATTCAAGCAGACGTAGGATTTAATACAGTAATGGAACTTGTTGATGAGCTACGTATGGAAGCTAAACGTCAAAACATTACTGAAACAGAAGAGCTTAGAGAAGTAATTGTAGAAAAAATCGTAGACATATATGTTCAAGGTGATCAAGAGATTGACCGCATGGACATTGAGGATGACAGATTAAACGTTATATTGATGGTCGGTGTTAATGGAGTTGGAAAAACGACTACAATTGGTAAATTAGCGCATAGATATAAACAAGAAGGTAAAAAAGTAATATTAGCGGCTGGTGACACTTTCCGTGCAGGTGCAATTGAACAATTACAAGTATGGGGAGAAAGAGTTGGCGTTGAAGTCATCAGTCAAAAAGAAGGCTCAGATCCAGCTGCGGTAATGTATGATGCAGTTAACGCTGCTAAAAGTCGTGGAGCGGATGTTTTAATTTGTGATACAGCTGGAAGATTACAAAACAAAGCGAACTTGATGAATGAATTACAGAAAGTAAGAAAAGTTATAGATCGTAATATTCCTGGTGCACCACACGAAGTATTGTTAGCTTTAGATGCAACGACAGGTCAGAATGCTTTATCTCAAGCCAAATCATTTAAAGAAGTAACTCAAGTAACAGGTATTGTGTTAACTAAGCTTGACGGTACAGCAAAAGGTGGTATTGTATTAGCCATACGTAATGAACTACAAATTCCAGTTAAATTTGTAGGATTAGGTGAAAAAATGGATGATTTACAACCATTTGATGCTGAAAGTTACGTATATGGGTTATTTGCTGATATGATTGAATCAAATGAAAGTGTTGAAAATACAACTGAAGAAGTGGATGAAGATGAAAGAAAATAATGATTTAATCAAAACAATGCGCATGAATTATCTGTTTGATTTTTATCAAGGATTATTAACTGAAAAGCAACGCAACTATTTAGAACTATATTATTTGGAAGATTATGCTTTAAGTGAAATTGCAGAGACTTATCAAGTGAGTCGACAAGCTGTATATGATAATATAAAACGGACAGATGAGTTGTTAGAAGAATATGAAACGAAATTGCAACTCTTTAAAAAATTTAAAGAAAGACAGTCTATAATACAAGAATTAAAAAGATTGTCATCAGATAATCAAGAAATTAAGCAAGCTATAAAACGCTTAGAGATTCTTGAATAGGAGGAGAAATTATGGCATTTGAAGGTTTATCCGAGAGACTTCAAGCCACGATGCAACGCATCAAAGGTAAAGGTAAGGTAACTGAACAAGATATTAAAGCAATGATGCGTGAAGTACGTTTAGCATTATTAGAAGCAGACGTTAACTTTAAAGTCGTAAAGAAATTTGTTAACACTGTTTCAGAACGTGCCCTTGGCGCAGATGTTATGCAATCTTTAACACCTGGACAACAAGTTATTAAAATTGTTCAAGATGAATTAACAGCTTTAATGGGTGGAGAAAATAGCAAAATTAATATGAGTACTAAGCCACCAACAGTGGTGATGATGGTTGGTTTACAAGGTGCAGGTAAAACGACAACTGCTGGTAAATTAGCTATGCTAATGAGAAAAAATTATAATAAAAAGCCTTTATTAGTAGCATGTGATATTTATAGACCGGCTGCTATTCAACAATTACAAACAGTTGGTAAACAAATAGATGTCCCTGTCTATACTGAAGGAGATCAAGTAAGTCCTAAAGAAATTACGGAAAATGCATTAAAATATGCTAAAGAAGAACACTTGGATTTTGTTATCATTGATACAGCTGGACGACTTCATATTGATGAAGCATTAATGAATGAGTTGGTTGATGTGAAAGAAGTTTCTACACCTGATGAAATCATGTTAGTTGTAGATGCAATGACTGGTCAAGATGCTGTAAATGTAGCAGAATCATTTGATGAAACTTTAGATATTTCAGGTGTTACATTAACGAAATTAGACGGAGACACACGTGGTGGTGCTGCGCTATCTATTCGTTCTGTAACTGAAAAACCTATTAAATTTATCGGTATGAGTGAAAAATTAGATGGACTTGAATTATTCCATCCAGAACGTATGGCATCTAGAATCTTAGGTATGGGTGATGTATTAAGTTTAATCGAAAAAGCTCAACAAGGTGTAGATGAAACAAAAGCTAAAGAATTAGAAAAGAAAATGCGAACTTCTGCGTTTACATTCGATGATTTCTTAGATCAGCTAGAGCAAGTTAAAGACTTAGGTCCATTAGATGATTTAATGAACATGATACCTGGAGCTAATAAAATGAAGGGTATGAAAAATGCAAACATGGATCCTAAACAAATAGATAATGTTCAAGCTATTATTAGATCTATGACATTAGAAGAAAGAAGTAATCCAGAAATACTGAACGTTTCTAGAAAACGTCGTATCGCTAAAGGTTCTGGTCGTTCATTACAAGAAGTGAATAGATTGATTAAACAATTTGGCGAAATGAAAAAAATGATGAAACAATTTACTGGTAGCAATAAAAAAGGTAAAAAAGGCAAAAAAGGTAGCAATCCATTCCAAGGAATGAATTTACCATTTTAATTTAAAATAAGTTACTAACAAGTACTTGTCGCGATTTTGTAAAGTGATAACGCCCAGGGGAATAGTATGCGCGAGAGACTAAAGGCTCGGGCCATACCCCAGGCAAGCATTCACTTTCAAAATCGAGTATAAATAAATTCTCCTAATCCGTTAATTAAATATATAAGGGATTAGGAGAATTATTTTGAGTATGGTTAGATAGAAATCCATCTTTTTATAAACAAATTTTAGACAAATTTAAATTGGTAAAGAGAAAACACTTTACAAACTTTTTATATCCTGTTATAGTATTTACTTGTAGAAAAGAAATTATAAATGAGTAAGGAGTTTTTAAACATGGCAGTTAAAATTCGTTTAACACGCAAGGGTTCAAAAAGAAACCCATTTTATCGTATAGTAGTAGCAGATGCACGTTCTCCACGTGATGGTCGTATTATCGAACCAATCGGTACTTATGATCCAGTTGCTAAATCAGATTCAATTGTTAAAATTGATGAAGAATTAGCTTTAAAATGGTTAAAAGATGGAGCAAAACCAACTGATACAGTTCGTGATATCTTATCAACACACGGTATCATGGAAAAATACCATAATTCTAAACTTTCTAAGTAAAGATAGATTATAATGGAAAAATTAATACAAACAATTATAGTACCGCTCGTAGATTATCCGGAGAACATCAATATATCTAAAGATGAACAAGATTCTAGCATTACGTTCAATATAGACGTTCATGAAGAGGACATTGGCAGAATTATTGGTAAGAAGGGCAGAATGATTAAAGCAATTCGTACAATTGTGTCTGGTTCAATGAACGAGTATGGAAAGAAAGTGTTTGTAGAGGTTAATTAAGAGTGCCTACTTTGGTGCTCTTTTTTATTGTTGATGAAACAACAGTTAGGAGGCAATGCTAGATGAACGTTGAAATTGGGAAAATCGTAAATACGCATGGAATCAAAGGTGAAGTCAAAGTAATGTCTGAATCAGATTTTACTGATGAAAGATTTCAACCTGGTCAACATGTAACAGTTAAACATAGTAAAGAGGAACAAACTTTTGTAATCGCATCTCACAGAATGCATAAAAATTTTCATTTATTAACGTTTGAAGGTGTTCAAAACATAAACGAAATTGAGCACTTAAAAGGCTCTAAAATTTTTCAAGAGCAAGAAAATGATGCAATTGAATTAGATGAAAATGAATATTATTATTCAGATATAATCGGTTGTACAGTATTCGTCGAAAAAGATGCAATTGGAGAAGTAGCAGAAATTTTTGAAACTGGTGCAAATGATGTGTGGGTGGTTAAAGGAGAGAAAGAGTATCTCATTCCTTATATTGAAGATGTTGTTAAAGACATAGACATTGAAAATAAATCAATCAGAATAGAACCGATGGAAGGTTTATTAGACTAATGAAAATTGATTATTTAACTTTATTCCCTGAAATGTACGAAGGTGTTCTTAATCATTCTATTATGAAAAGAGCTCAAGATAAAAATATCGTATCATTTAATACAGTGAATTTTAGAGATTATGCAAATAACAAACATTCACAAGTAGATGATTATCCATACGGTGGCGGACAAGGTATGGTATTGAAACCAGAACCAATCTTTAACGCCTTGGAAGATTTAGATAAAACACCAGATACAAGAGTTATTTTAATGTGCCCTCAAGGAGAACCGTTTACACAGGAAAAAGCTGAATCATTATCTGAAAGTGAACACATTGTGTTTATATGCGGTCATTATGAAGGATATGATGAAAGAATTAGAACGCATTGTGTAACAGATGAAATATCAATAGGTGACTATGTATTGACTGGCGGAGAGCTAGCGAGCATGACAATGACAGACGCAATTGTAAGATTAGTACCAGGAGTTTTAGGAAATCAAGTATCTCATGAAGATGATTCATTTTCATCTGGTTTACTTGAACACCCACAATATACAAGACCGGCTGATTATCAAGGCATGAAAGTTCCTGATGTATTGTTATCAGGGAATCATGCAAACATCGACAAGTGGAGACATGAACAATCTCTATTAAGAACTTTGGAAAGAAGACCGGATTTATTAGAGCAATATCCACTAACTGAAAAAGACAAAAAAATTCTAAACAACAATAAAAAATAGATTGAATGAAAATAAGCATTATGATATAGTATTATAAGTGTGTGAGCACAAAATCACTATGATCCGCTGCCAGCATTGAATGTATTTTAAATTTATTATTGGGCAAGAACATAGTCAGAAGGAGAGAATATAAATGAGTAATCATAAGTTAATCGAAGCAGTAACTAAAGACCAATTACGTACGGATATTCCTACATTCCGCGCAGGTGACACTTTACGTGTACACGTACGTATCGTTGAGGGTAGCCGTGAGCGTATCCAAGTATTCGAAGGTGTAGTAATCAAACGTCGTGGTGGCGGAATTTCAGAAACATTTACAGTTCGTAAATTATCTTACGGTGTTGGAGTTGAACGTACATTCCCAGTACACACTCCGAAAATCGAAAAGATCGAAGTTAAACGTCGCGGTAAAGTACGTCGTGCGAAACTTTACTACTTACGTAGCTTACGTGGTAAAGCTGCTCGTATTAAAGAAATTAGATAAATTAAAATATAAGGATTTGTCCTTTATTTTAAGTAGAAAACCGGCTGAGACATTTTGTCTTAGCCGGTTTTGTTTTTTAATTTTGAGTCAGAGAAAAAGTGAATTCATGAGTATAACTTAATCCAATAAGAGGTGCTCTACTTGGATTATTGTCATAGTTAATCCAACAAAAGGTGCTCTACTTGGATTATTGTCATAGTTAATCCAACAAAAGGTACACTGCATCATCATATTATTGAAACTATTAAAGCATTAAGTAATTTAAGTATGTATATTAAAATTCAAAATTTAAAAAAATAGAAAACCTCCACACTATTTGATTTAACAAACATTGTGGAGGTTTTATTTTGAGAAAGAAATTTATATTTTAGAATCTTTTTTACGTATAGTTTTACGAAATACAATTAATAATATGATACCTATAAACATTGCGACCATACTCGTTTTAAATAATGGCGGTTGATAAGTAATGATAACTTTCTTTTGACCTTTTTCAACAGGAATACTAGACATAATATAATTTACTTTCTTTATATCTACAGGTTTCCCATCAACGGTAGCTTTCAATCCTTCTCTATAGACAAGTGGCATGACGAGATGACCAGAAGGGTGTCGTTTTATATCAATTTGGTAGTGATTATTTTTATTGTGAAACTTAATATCTTGATTTTTACTTTGCTTCACAGCATTTTTTAAAGTTGAATAATCTTCTCCTTGAATTGATTTTAAATCGAAATGATAAGTGCCTTTTTTAAGTTTGATATGCACAGTATTTTGAGCCCTTATATTTGCTGTAGTTGTATGGCTCGGTCTTACATAAGTATATGATAATTTATGCCTGAAAATTTTATGTTCATTCACTTTAATGTAATAATTTTTGTCTTTTGGTTTCTTGATCTCAGCATCTATCATAAAATATAAATCTTTATATTTTTCTGAAGTGTCTTTAGGTAGATTAATTGTTAAACCACCGCCATCTTTTGTAACAGTTAATTCTTTATTGTCTAGTTTTGCATTGTTATACGAAATTTTAGACGAATCAAGTAAATCTTTTGGCTGTTTAATTTGCTCTATTGAGTCTTTATGATTATCAATCATTCCATTTAACATAGCATGTTCTTTAACTAGTGGTGTATTTAAATTTTTATCATTAAATACTTTATTAACAACTCGAGCACTAGGTAGTTTTTTTGTATTTTCATATATGCGATTAGTTCTATCTTGATCCTTATACGAATCAATTCTCTCAGTGTTAGTAGGGTAATGTAAGTCGTTCTTATCCTTGATTACGTAATCGACGTTAAACAAGCTGTTTAAGTTACTTCTTTCTGAAAAACCAGCATAATAACTATTGCTATTTTTAGGCATACTCACAAATAAATCTTTTTCATAAAACTTTAATATATCTGCATTGTATATACTGCTATACAGTTTTGTGCTATTAAAGTTATAGTACATAGGTGAATTGACTGTGATTGGGCGTAACATATCGATTCTTCTTAAATCATCTATTTTATTTTCTTTTAAATGATTAATTTTAGAAGCTGTTTTCTCTGTATATATATGAGAATCTTTAATAGAATCCTTCTTAGGTGTATATTTTGAAAGTATTTTATTTTGATAGTCATAAATTAAAGCAAATTGACTCGCCATTAAAACGATACAAATAAGAATATTAATATATTGGTGTTTATAAGTTATTTTAAACAATAGTAAAATGCATAAAATAGGTACAAAAATTAACCAATAATAAAATGTTTGTTGCCAAATAGCTGTTACTAAAATAGAGGTAATAGGTAATATTGACGCTAATAAAAACTGTTTAATCGTTATTAATTTAATGTGTTGTACTACCATAGCGGTTAAAATAGCAGTAGATAACGCTAGAGCGTAAACCCATCTTCTTTGAGGCATTGAGAACCCGTTAAAAAATGAATCGAAATATGGTGATAGTGAGCCAATAAGACATATGATTGTAGCTATAGCAAAAAGCTTAAAATAATACTTTTTATATAAAGGGCGTAAAAATAAAGCAGTAACAGATAAGAAAGAAATAGTAATATAAAATCCACCATATAATACATTATATTGTTTTATAAATGGGATTATTAAATCAACATTATTATTCATGATACTTCGGTCATTTTCTAAGTAAGATAAAACACCTTGAACGAATCCAAAATTACCAATTAAAAAGGCAATAAATACTGAAACGATTGTATAGATGAATTTTTGCTTTATATTTACGATGTCTTTTTCATATTTAAATATAATTCTATATAACACATAGAATACTAAAATGATAAATTGATAATAAGTAAAATAAAAATTAGATGTTATTGTGATTGCAATAGCTATAATGAGTACTGTAGGTTTTTTTTGGGTAAATAATCGCTCAATTCCTAATAATGCTAAAGGAAGATAAAACATAACATCACTGAAAAACGACCATGTAAAAGTAAAGTAATAATACACAGTTGACCAAGCGTATAAAATACTTCCTGCAAAGGCTAATACTCTATTTAAATGATATTTTAATAATAATAAGTATGTAATAAAAATAATACATGCACATTTAAAGATAGCAATCACAATTTGGTTGGTTAATACAGTATTTAGCAGGTCCTGTGATTGTGAAAAAAATTGATAAGCTAGAACGAATACAATTCCTATCCAAGCAAATGGTGAGGTAGCGTAATAATAACTTAGATCAGAGAAGTAGTCTCCTCCTAATCCAAAATCAATATCATAAAACATTGTAAATAGTTTAGCATGTTGTATGAGATATATTTGAAAAGGTATCATTTGTTTTAATCCATCACCAATACTTGTATATAAATAATCATAATTCATATATTTATAGATAGTTGGTATATAAAAAATTATCGCGCAAAATAATGTAATGAATATTAAATAGATGATTTTTTTCATTTTGTCCCTCTTTGTTATGTGATATATAATTAGTTTATTATTCCCATATAATGGTATCATCAATCTTTTATAGTTTGAAAAAGCATACATATGAACAAGTTTTAAATTGTATATGTATGCTTTTGATACTAACTTTTATTCACTTTTCTTGTATATAAACATGATAATATTATCGAAATAATGGATACGAAAATCATAGTTTTAAAGAAAGGTGGTTTATATTGTATTTTAATATGTTTACTATTTTTAGACACGTTTATACCAGTCATAATATGATTCACTTTTTCGACTTGAACTTCTTTATTATCTACAGTAGCAGTCATACCATTTCTATAAGGGATATTAATGACTGCCATGCCACCACTGTGATTATTTAAATCAATATCAATAGCGCCATTTTCTTCTTTATAAGAATAATTTTTCTTTTTGTTTGCGGATTTTAAAGTTTTGTAATCTTCTCCATACAATCCTTGTAATTTTAGATTATATGTTCCGTTCGTTAAAGCAATAAATATTTTACCATCACTAGTAACAGGTACCCTATATAATAAATCATCTTGTAACATTCTATACTTTGAATCCTCAAACAAGCGATTATTAGAATAATCATTGATTTGAATAGAGAAGTTAGATTGTGGTGGTTTTCTCTCAAGATGTAGCATTAAATACATATCTTTATATTTTTTAGCAATCTCTTTAGGAAGTGTAATTGTTAAACCATCACCATTTTTAGGAACAGTTAAAATATTGTTTTTATATTTTGAATTTCGCTCTGTAATATTCGTTTGATTTAATAAATTAGGTGCATTTTTAATTTGTGAATAATCACTACTATGACTATCAGTAATAACGCCATTTATCATCGCATGTTCTTCATCTAAAGGTGTTTTAAGTTGTTTTTGATTATAATACTTATTAGTAACTTTAACAGCAGGTAACATTTCTTTGTTTTTTAATATTTGATATTTACCGTCATCACTTACAACTTTAAAGTTAGCAGGTGATTCTTTTTCATAACTTTTCTTCATAAGGTATTTAGTTGACCATAAACTATATAAATTAGATCTATTTTGCATATTACTATAACGGCTTAAAGATTCATTTTTTAAATTAATTTTAGCCTTGGAAAATAAATAATCATATAATTGACCATCAAAAATACTTGAATATAAACTCATACCTTTAAATTGTTGGTACATAGGTGTATTGTCTTGTTCTAAAACGCGCCAAGCAATTCTTTCATCACTTTGTGTATTTTGCTTGATGTCATCTATATGAGCACGTTGTAATCCACTATCAAAAGTACTCGCTTGAATAAAGAATGTATTTGCTCTTCTTTCATGGTCTTCATGATAGATTTGGTTTTTACTATGTTCTTTGGATACTAAAAATGATAGTAACAGGACGCCAAAAACATAAATAATCATTATTAAAGTTTTGTACGATTTCATGATTAACACAAATAATCCAATAATAAATAATACTGGTAACATCCAAATCCAAATAACATAATCTTTAGTGATCAAATAGCTAGATAATATAACAATGAAGCTCGGAATACAGGTGAATATATATGTTTTTAAGGATAAGGATTTAAAATAATATATATATTGTGCTATAAGCCCACTAGAGAAGAAAGTAAGTAAATAATGCCATCTTTTCTGAGGGGCTGAGAATCCGTTAAATACACTATCTATAAAAGGTATAAAGCTAGCAATAATGAATAGAATTGTAAATATGCTAAACATCCGGTAGAAATAATTTTTATAAAGTTTAAAAGTTAACAAAGCTTGAATAGTTAAAAATAATACGACAATTAAATAGTTATCGTAAAAAATATTGTCGTGTTTTGTGAAATCAGATAATAAAGGTATTTCACCTTGATAAGTCGCTCTATTATTGCCTATAAAGCCTCTTGCTGAATGGAAAAATATCATAATACTACAGCCAAAACCTAGTATACTTGCGATGAAAAATACTTTGAACTGTTGCCATTTAAGTACTACATCGTCTTTATGTTTAAAAGTAAATCGATAAATAAAATATAAAATTCCTATTAAAACTTGATAATAAGCAAAATAGAAATTATTAATAAAAGTAAGAGCAACAATTAAGATAAACATTCCAATTTTTTTATTTTTTAAAAATCGTTCTATACTTAATAAAAGTAAGGGTAATAAAATAAAAACATCACTAAAAAACGGCCAGTATACTGTAAATCTAAAGTATATAGGTGACACAGCAAATAGAAAGGCTGATACTACAGAGCTTAAACGATTTAAACCAATTTTTTTAGTGTAAAAGTAGACTGATATCATAATTAAAAAAGATTTTATAATAGATAATACAATAGCGTTTTGTGCCCAAAAAAGCATGCGCTCTGTATCAAAATTAAATATGAATGAGCTAATCCAGATAACAATGACATTTATAATAAATAAGATATTAGTAGAGAAATAGTAAGCAAAATCAGTTAACATATCTCCACCTAAACCTAAATCTGTTGTGTAGAAGAATGAGCCTTTTGTCCAATGTTCATATAAAAACATTTGTATAGGTAACATTTGTTCAATACCATCATTTGGTCCAGTGAAAATCACGCCATCTTTAAAATATCTATATATGACATAACCATGTCCTAAAATAGCTAATAGCCCAAGCAAAAGAATAAATTTAATTGTAGATTTTTTAGTATGTAAGAATTTTTTAAATCGTTTTATCATATAGGTCACCTGTTACTCATTCATCTATATTGTTATTTTTCATATTCGTTTGATCTATTATATACTTTGGACGATTTTTAGTTTCATAATATATTCTACCAATATATTCTCCTATAACACCAAGGCTGAATAATTGTAAACTACCTAAGAATAAAATGGCGGAAATAATCGTAAAGTAACCAGGTTCTTCGATTCCGTGTAGCACGATATTTATAAATGTGATTAAAATGTACAATAAACATACCACCATTGTAACTCCACTAAAATAAAAACAAATCCTTAAAGGTTTATTATTAAAACTAATTACGCCATCCATTGCATAATCTAATAATTTAAAGAAAGAGAATTTAGATTTCCCTTGATTTCTATCTTTATGATTAAATGTAATAGTTGTTTTAGAAAAGCCTACCCATTCAAATATCCCTTTTGAAAATCTATTATATTCAGTTAAATTTAAAATAGATTGTAAAACATTTTTAGAAATTAAACGAAAGTCACCTTCGCCACTTTTAAACTTAACATCAACAATATACTTAGAAAGTTTATAAAAAGCATTGGCTGGAATACGTTTTAAAAATGATTCATTTTCTCTATTTCTCGAAGCTACAACTTGATGATAGCCTTCTTCATATAATTTAATGAATTCAGGTATCAATTCAGGAGGATGTTGCATATCTGAATCCATAATAATTGTTGCATCACCATTTGCGTGTTCTAATCCGCAAAACATTGCTGACTCTTTACCGAAGTTCTTGGAGAAAGAAATGTATTTAACATTAGAATCAGAATTCGCTAAAGTTTTCATCATATTTAATGAATTGTCTGTAGAACCATCATTTATAAAAATAAGTTCAAAGTCATATGGTAAATTAACAAAGACGTTCGCAACTTTTTCATGTAAAATAGAGATATTAGTATCCTCATTGAAAACGGGTACTACAATTGAAATTAACATAACAAACCTCCTATATAGATATGGTAAATATATCACATTTCTATAGTTTAGAATAAGAAAGGATAATATAAATGACAATACAATGGTTTCCAGGTCATATGGCCAAAGCTAGAAGAGAAGTAACTGAACAATTAAAAATGGTAGATGTTGTATTCGAACTCGTTGATGCTAGAATACCACTTTCGTCAAGAAATCCAATGATTGATGAAATCATAAACCAAAAACCTAGAGTTGTAATACTCAATAAAAAAGATATGTCTAAACAAAGTGAAACAGATAAATGGACACAATACTTTAAAAATGAAGGGTTCTTTCCTGTTCAAATTGATTCAAAACACGGTAAACATTTAAATGAATTAATGAAAGCTGCAAAAGCTGCAACTAAAGATAAATTCGATAGAGAACGTAGGAAAGGGTTGCGTCCTAGAGCAATCAGAGCGATGATTGTTGGTATTCCGAACGTAGGAAAATCAACGCTCATTAATAAATTAGCCAAAAAAACGATGGCTAAAACAGGAAACACACCAGGAGTTACAAAAAAGCAACAATGGATAAAAGTCGGTAAAGAATTAGAATTGCTAGATACACCAGGTATATTATGGCCAAGATTTGAAGATCAAGCAATTGGTAAAAAATTGAGTCTTACTGGCGCAATTAAAGATAGCATAGTGCACTTAGATGAAGTAGCAATTTATGGATTAAATTTCTTGATTGAAAACGACCCTGAAAAATTACAAAAATTTTATCAAATAGAATTAACAGAAGAAAATGATGTTGTAGAATTATTTGACCAAATTGGTAAAAGAAGAGGCATGCTGAAAAGAGGAAATGAAATAGACTATGAAGCAGTTACAGAACTTTTAATTAGAGATTTAAGAAATGCTAAAATCGGTAATTATTGCTTTGATATATATGAAGAAATGAAGGATAGTCTCTATGAAACAAAAGACAATTAAAGAAATATCTATTGAAATCAATGAATATAAAAGCTTTGAAGATGTAGAAACTTCAATTTATAAAGACGATTTAAGAAAAGGTGTTCAAGCAGCTTTAAATAAAAAGCAAAAACAGATAGAACAGCTACAAAAATTAGAAACACAATATTTAAGAATGAGCGAATATGAAAACAAATTGTTAGAGAATAGTAGCGATGCTTTAATATGTGGTATTGATGAAGTAGGAAGAGGTCCACTAGCTGGGCCAGTTGTTGCCAGTGCGGTGATATTGGAACCAGGGCACAATTATATCGGTATAACAGATTCTAAAGCTTTATCTCAAATGAAACGTGAATTATTCGAACAACAAATTCATGCACAAGCTTTATCAGTCGGCATAGGAATAGCAACTGTAGAAGAAATAGACGAACTAAATATTTATCAAGCAACAAAAGTTGCGATGTTAAGAGCTATTGAACAATTAAATGTGAAACCAGATCATTTACTAATTGATGCTATGCAATTAGATATTGATATACCTCAAACTTCTATAGTAAAAGGGGATGCCAATAGTGTATCTATTGCTGCAGCAAGTGTAATTGCAAAGGAATATCGTGATCGTTTAATGAATGATTATAATAGCCAATATCCTGGATATGAATTTGATAAAAATAAAGGTTACGGTACAAAAGCTCATTTAGAAGGTGTAGAGAACTATGGAATAACACCAATTCATCGGTTATCTTTCGAACCAATTAAGACAAAAGTGAAATATTATTCTAACAATTCCTGAAATTAGACCATCCTTGTTTACAATAACGCTTACATTTTCTATAATTGAATAGTAAGCAAACATTAATGTATGTATTAGGAGGATGGAGAATGAATATCCATGAGTATCAAGGTAAAGAGATTTTTCGCTCTATGGGCGTAGCTGTACCTAATGGTTCAGTGGCTTTTTCACCTACTGAAGCAGTAGAAAAAGCAAAAGAATTAGATTCAAATGTATATGTAGTGAAAGCGCAAATCCATGCCGGTGGGCGTGGTAAAGCTGGTGGGGTTAAAATTGCTAAGTCTATTGATGAAGTTCGCGAGTATGCGAAAGAATTATTAGGCAAAGTACTTGTAACACATCAAACTGGCCCAGAAGGTAAAGAAGTAAAACGACTTTTAATTGAAGAAGGTTGCGATATTCAAAAAGAATACTACATCGGTTTTGTAATCGACAGAGCAACTGATCGTATTACATTAATGGCATCTGAAGAAGGCGGAACTGAAATTGAAGAAGTTGCAGCTGCAACTCCTGAAAAAATCTTCAAAGAAGTAATTGATCCAGTAACTGGTTTAATGCCTTATCAAGCAAGAAGAATAGCTTTCAATATTAACATTCCAAAAGAATCAGTTAATAAAGCTGTAAAATTAATGATGTCTTTATATAATGTGTTTGTAGAAAAAGATTGTTCAATTGTTGAAATCAATCCACTTGTAACAACAGGTGACGGTGAAGTTTTAGCACTTGATGCAAAAGTGAACTTTGACGATAACGCTTTATTCAGACATAAAGATATCGTTGAAATGCGTGACTTAGAAGAAGAAGACGAAAAAGAAATCGAAGCATCTAAATATGATTTATCATATATTGCATTAGATGGAAATATTGGTTGTATGGTAAACGGAGCTGGTTTAGCTATGGCTACGATGGATACAATTAATCACTTCGGCGGCAATCCGGCTAACTTCCTTGACGTGGGGGGCGGCGCTACGAAAGAAAAAGTTACTGAAGCATTTAAAATTATATTAGGAGATTCTAAAGTACAAGGTATTTTCGTAAATATCTTCGGTGGAATTATGAAATGTGATGTTATTGCGGAAGGTATCGTAGCTGCTGTTAAAGAAGTTTCATTAGATATGCCTTTAGTAGTTAGACTTGAAGGTACTAATGTAGAACAAGGTAAAAAAATCTTAAAAGAATCTGGTTTAGCAATCGAACCTGCATCTATCATGGCTGACGGTGCTCAAAAAATTGTTAAATTAGTTCAAGAACGATAAGAGAAAGGCGGAGAGTTACGTGAGTGTATTTATCGATAAAGATACGAAAGTGTTAGTACAAGGTATTACTGGTGCAACAGCACTTTTCCATACAAAACAAATGTTAGACTACGGTACACAAATCGTTGCAGGTGTTACACCTGGTAAAGGCGGCCAAGTAGTTGAAGGTGTACCTGTATTTAATACTATAGAAGAAGCGGTAGAAGAAACAGGTGCTACAGTTTCAGTTATTTATGTACCAGCACCATTTGCTGCAGATGCAATCATTGAAAGTGCAGATGCAGAATTAGATTTAGCTATTTGTATTACTGAACATATTCCAGTTATAGATATGATCAAAGTTAAACGTTACTTAGAAGGTAAGAAGACACGATTAGTAGGACCAAACTGTCCTGGCGTTATCACTGCTGACGAATGTAAAATTGGTATTATGCCGGGTTACATCCATAAAAAAGGCCATGTAGGTGTTGTATCACGTTCTGGTACATTAACTTACGAAGCAGTACATCAATTAACACAAGCTGGTATCGGTCAAACAACAGCAGTTGGTATTGGCGGAGACCCAGTAAACGGAACAGACTTCATTGATGTGCTAAAAGCTTTCAATGAAGACGATGAAACATATGCTGTTGTAATGATTGGTGAAATTGGTGGAACAGCGGAAGAAGAAGCAGCTGAATGGATTAAAGCTAATATGAACAAACCAGTAGTTGGCTTTATCGGAGGACAAACAGCCCCTCCAGGTAAACGTATGGGACACGCTGGTGCAATCATTTCAGGTGGTAAAGGTACTGCATCAGAAAAAATCAAAACACTTAATGAATGTGGTGTTGATACAGCAGATACACCATCAGTTATTGCAGAAACATTAATAAACCGTATCAAAAAAGAAGACGGTCTATATGACAAATGCTTAACAATCAAATAATTTAAAAATAATATAGAATAAGTACAGTGAATAACAATCAATATTCGCTGTGCTTATTTAGTGTTTTCTTTTTAAAGAAAAAAGTTAAATATTATTTCATAATCTTAATCTATGCCCTTAAAAATTAGTAATTATCTATTTTTAAGGGCTTTTTTTATGTGAAAAGATAAGATAGACAACGATAAAAAGAGATATTATAATAAATGTAAAAAAATGACATAAGGAGTGAGCGATGAATAATAATACAGAAGCACTATATTTAAAATCTTTAGAATCTAGGTATGATAATGATTATGAGACACGAAATAAATTAATGGGATTAGAAGGCGAATTAATTGTAAATAAAACATTGGAAAATATTAATTATGTTGTTTATGCTCATAATCTAGAATTTACAGTCGATAAGAAATTTCAGGTCGATTTTTTAATTGTCCATAATAACCAGATAAATATATTAGAAGTTAAACATTATTATGGAGACTTCCATTTTTTCAACTCTTACATGCAAAGTTCATCAAATAACACTTATCCACTTCCGTTTAAGCAGCTTAATATAGCGAAAAACAACCTCCAAAAATTATGCGATGAAATAAATATTAATCTCCCAATTCAAGAATATTTAATCTTTTCGAATCCCACATTTACGGCTCAATCTACTATTCCAAATAAATCTCAAGTCTTATTAAGATCAGAATTCTATAAATTCTCTAAACTTTTTCAATCATTTCAAGTAGCGAAAGATAAAGCGATATTAAATCAAATACTTCAAAAACAAAAAAGGTTTTCTCAACAATTTAAAAGTATTAAAAAAACTGAATTCAGCCTAATTATGAAAGGGATTAAGTGCCCTAACTGTAAAAACCTAAATACAATGGTTGTCGAAAAGCGAAAGAAAACGACTACTTGTATTTGTTGTGAAAAAGATTTTAAAAGAAATGAATTATACTATTTTAATATTAGAGAACTAGCAGTTATTAAAGGTGAAGAAGGATTTACTTTAGCCGAAGCAATGGAATGGTGTGATGCAGAAAATATATATACAATTCGCAGAGTTTGTAATAAATACTTTGAATCTAAAGGGCAACGATACAAGAAATATACATTAAAAGAGAATGAGATAGAGAAAGAAGTGCTCTAACGTGCAAGATGGATAGAACAAGCTCGTTAGAAAACGTAACGTGCACGAGCGAAAAAACAAGCCCGTTAACGCATAACGTGCAAGACGGATAGAACAAGCTCGGTAGAAAATATAACGTGCAAGAGTGAAAAAACAAGCCTGTTAACGCACGCAAAACACATCAAAACAATAATAAACCTCAAATTCAAATCAATATCAACTACACAATCCACTATTCCAACCTCACATATTCTACACTATAGAAGGAGCAATAATTATGAATTTTAATCAAGAAATAGTTTTAAAATTAACTTACGCTGGTTTTACGACTAGGCATTTACATAAAATGTTAAGTTATGATACAAGTTTAAATTTTATTGATGATCATGATGAGTTCTTAAATTTCATTTCCAAATCGAATTTTAATTATAATAAAATGTTTGCAATGTATAATAGGTATCGAGATAGTGATATAGAGGAGCTAGTAAAAAACATCGAAGCTCAGAATATTAAATTTGTCTTTTCTAACCAGTCGGGTTATCCTAATTTACTGAAGCAGATTTACGATTATCCATTAATGTTATTTGGGCAAGGTGATATGAATTTATTAAATCATTCAAAAATGCTCGCAATTGTTGGTTCTCGTAAAGCAACTACCTATACTGAACAGATTTGTGATACATTAATACCAAGTTTAGTTAAAGCTAATATCACGATTGTATCTGGTTTAGCAATGGGCGCGGATTATTTCGCTCATCTAAAAACGATAGATCAAGGTGGTCACACGATTGGTGTTGCGGCTTTTGGACTGAATTACCATTATCCAAAATCTACAGATTATATAAATTTGTTTATGAGAAAGCATCATTTAGTAATAAGTGAATATTATCCTAATGTTAAGTTACAGAAATGGCGTTTTCCTGAGAGAAACAGAATTATAAGCGGTTTGTCTCAGGGCGTTTTAGTTACTGAAGCAAATGAACGAAGTGGATCACTTATTACAATTGATCAAGCGTTAGATCAAAATCGTAATGTTTATTGTTGTCCTGGTACTATATTCCAGAGCTTGAGTAAAGGCGTAAATAAACGAATTCAAGAAGGTGCTAAACTTATACAAACGCCTGAAGATATACTTGAAGATTTTAGGTAAAATGGAACAAATTGAAAGGTTTGAAAAAATATTTTAATTGACAAAGCTGAATTTATCAGTTTATCATTTACATTTGTAATCAATAGAATAGCAAGGGGGAGTTACTTTGGCAGAAAATCTTGTCATTGTCGAATCGCCTGCAAAAGCTAAAACCATTGAAAAATATTTAGGAAAAAAATATAAAGTCATCGCTTCTATGGGGCATGTTAGAGATTTGCCTCGTAGTCAAATGGGTGTAGATGTAGATAATTATTATGAACCTAGATATATAACTATTCGAGGTAAAGGACCAGTCGTTAAAGATTTAAAACGTCATGCAAAAAAAGCTAAAAACGTTTATCTTGCGAGTGACCCTGACCGAGAAGGTGAAGCGATTGCTTGGCATTTAGCACATATATTAGATATAGATGAAAATAAAAAATCACGAGTAGTATTTAATGAAATTACGAAAGATGCTGTAAAAGAAAGTTTTAAGCATCCAAGAGAAATCGAACATGAGTTAGTTGATGCTCAACAAGCACGTAGAATATTAGATAGACTAGTAGGTTATAATATATCACCAGTTTTATGGAAGAAAGTGAAAAAAGGTTTATCTGCAGGACGTGTTCAATCAGTAGCATTACGACTTGTGATTGATCGTGAAAATGAAATTAATAATTTTAAACCTGAAGAGTATTGGACAATAGAAGGTTTATTCAAACATAAAACAAAAACGTTTTCTGCTAAATTCTTACATGAGAAAAGCAAACCAGTTAAGTTGAAAAATGAAGGTGATGTTAAAAAAATCACAACACAATTAGATGGGGACAAATTTGAAGTTACACAAGTAACGAAAAAAGAAAAATTAAGACACCCCGCTAAATCATTTACAACTTCTTCATTACAACAAGAAGCTTCGCGTAAATTGAATTTCAAAGCTAGAAAAACAATGATGCTTGCTCAACAATTATATGAAGGTATAGATCTTAAAAAGCAAGGTACTGTCGGGTTAATCACATATATGAGAACTGACTCCACACGTATATCAGAAACAGCACAAGCTGAAGCAGCAACATTTATTGAAAATGAATATGGTAAAGAATATTTATCAAAAGCAAAAGCTACTAAAGGTAAACAAGGTGCACAAGATGCCCACGAAGCAGTAAGACCTACAAGTGTTGCTAGAACGCCAGAACAAATGAAGGCATTTTTATCTAGAGATCAACATAGATTGTACAAGCTGATATGGGAAAGATTTATGGCGAGTCAAATGGCTCCTGCAATAGCAGATACAGTAGCTGCAGATATAACGCAAGGCGATTTAAAATTCAGAGCAAATGGTCAAACGATTAAATTTAAAGGTTTCATGAAAGTATATGTTGAAGCTAAAGATGATCAAGATGAAGAGAAAGATGGTAAATTGCCTCCATTAGAAAAAGGAGATATCGTTACTGCTGAGAAAATTGATCCTAAACAACACTTTACGCAACCACCACCAAGATATACGGAAGCGCGTTTAGTAAAAACAATGGAAGAATTAAAAATTGGTAGACCATCTACTTATGCTCCAACGATTGACACAATACAAAAACGAAATTACGTCAAACTTGATCAAAAACGTTTTATACCAACTGAACTTGGTGAAATTGTTCATGAATCAGTGAAAGAATACTTCCCTGAAATTATCGATGTAGACTTTACAGTTAATATGGAAACACTATTAGATAAAGTCGCTGAAGGCGAAATAGAATGGAAGAAAGTTATCGACATGTTCTATGAGAACTTCAAAATTGATGTTGCTAGAGCAGAAGAAGAAATGGAAAAAATAGAAATTAAAGATGAGCCTGCAGGAGAAGATTGTGAATTATGCGGTTCACCTATGGTTTATAAAATGGGAAGATACGGGAAGTTTATGGCTTGTTCTAATTTCCCTGAGTGTAGAAATACAAAAGCAATTATTAAAACGATTGGTGTTAAATGTCCGAAGTGTAAAGAAGGCGAAGTGGTAGAGCGTAAATCTAAGAAAAATCGTATTTTCTTCGGTTGCTCAAGATATCCTGAATGTGATTATACATCATGGGATAGACCATTAGATCGTTCATGTCCAAAATGTGATACAGTTTTAGTTGAACGTAAAAAAGGAAAATCTGCACAAGTTATTTGTCCAAATTGTGATTATAAAGAACAAGAACAGAAATAATGTGTGAAGTGCAAAAAGTTATCGGTATAGATAATTTTTTGCACTTGTTTTTTTGTTTATTGGTAAAAACAGTAAATTGTCACTAATTTTTAAAAATTTGCTTTAGTTTATTATTTGATTAAATTCAGATTTGTTATACAATTCAATATGGAATATAAAAATGTGGAAATAGGAGGCATTTAATATGACTTCAATAAATGTTATTGGCGCTGGTCTAGCTGGGTCGGAAGCGGCTTATCAAATCGCCAAAAAAGGGATAAATGTTAACTTATATGAAATGAGGCCAGTCAAAAATACGCCAGCTCATCATACTGATAAATTTGCTGAATTAGTTTGTTCTAATTCTTTGAGAGGTAATCAACTTACAAATGCTGTTGGTGTTCTAAAGGAAGAAATGAGACAACTTGATTCACTTATTATAAGAGCTGCTGATAATGCACGTGTTCCTGCGGGAGGAGCATTGGCTGTAGATAGACATGATTTTGCGGGGTATATTACTGATACTTTAAGAAATCATCCTAACATAACTGTAATGAATGAAGAGATTACAAAAATACCTGATGGGCCAACAATTATAGCAACTGGACCTCTTACAACACAAAGTTTGACACAAGAAATTATCAATATTACTGGGGAAGAACAATTATATTTCTACGATGCAGCTGCACCAATCATTGAGAAAGATTCAATTGATATGGATAAAGTTTATTTGAAATCGCGCTATGATAAAGGTGACGCGGCATATTTAAATTGTCCAATGACAGAAGAAGAATTTGATAGATTTTATGAAGCGCTTATTCAAGCAGAAGTAGTACCTTTAAAGGAATTTGAGAAAGAAATTTATTTTGAAGGGTGTATGCCTTTTGAAGTCATGGCTGAAAGAGGTAAGAAAACTCTTTTATTTGGGCCAATGAAGCCAGTAGGTTTAGAAGATCCTAAGACGGGGAAACGTCCATATGCAGTGGTTCAATTACGACAAGATGATGCAGCAGGCACGCTATATAATATTGTAGGTTTTCAAACACATTTAAAATGGGGCGCTCAAAAAGAAGTGATTTCATTGATTCCTGGATTAGAAAATGTTGATATTGTACGTTATGGCGTTATGCATAGAAATACTTTCATTAATTCGCCGAACGCGTTAAAAGAAACTTACCAATTGAAATCACGTAATGACTTATTCTTCGCTGGTCAAATGACTGGAGTTGAAGGATACGTAGAAAGTGCAGCGAGTGGTTTAATTGCAGGTATTAATGCGAGTAAATTAGTATCGAATTTGGAACCAATAGTATTCCCAAGAGAAACAATTATTGGTAGTATGGCTTACTATATTACACATGCAAATAATAATAAAAACTTCCAACCGATGAATGCTAACTTTGGTCTCTTACCTACATTAGAAAAACGTATAAAAGATAAAAAAGAACGTTATGAAAAGCTAGCAAATCGTGCATTGAAACACTTAGATTCATTTAAAGTAATGTTATAGTAAATTATTTTAAGATTTATAATAATTGTGATACAATTCAGATAAATTGAGGAGTGAGTATAAATGCATGCTATAGAACAACAATTCTTAAATATGTTAATGTATGAAAAACACTTTTCTACGCATACATTGAATGCTTATGAACTTGATTTAATTGAATTTAACAATTTCTTGAAGACGGAACATTTGTCATTAAAAGAATTTGAATATAAGGATGCAAGGAGATACCTTGCATTTTTGTATGATAAAGAGCATAAACGTACAAGTGTATCACGTAAAATCTCAACACTGAGATCTTTATACCAATATTGGATGAGTGTAGACAGTGATATACAAAACCCGTTTATTCAACTTGTTCATCCTAAAAAAGAACATCATTTACCAAGTTTCTTCTATGAAGAAGAATTGGAAAAACTATTTGAAACATTAAATGATGGAAAAAGAACAAATATTAGAGACAAAGTCATATTGGAATTATTATATGCAACAGGAATTCGTGTTTCAGAATTAGTTCATATTCAATTAGATGATATAGATTTGGATTATTCTTTTGTGAAAGTATTAGGAAAAGGTAATAAAGAAAGAGTTGTTCCTTTTGGTGAATATTGTCAAAGTGCAATAATAGATTATATTGATAATTTTAGAAGTCAGTTAAAAATAGACCATGATTATTTAATTGTTAATATGCGTGGACAAGCTATTACTGAGCGTGGCATAAGATATGCTTTGAATGAAATTGTTAAACGTACTCAAGGCGTTTATCATATCCACCCCCATAAATTGCGCCATACATTCGCGACACATTTATTAAATCAAGGTGCAGATATGAGAACAGTTCAAAGTTTATTAGGTCATGAAAGTTTGTCTACAACGAGTCAATATACACATGTTACAAAAGATCAATTAAGAAAAGTATATTTATCTGCACATCCCCGTGCATAAAGGAGAATTAAAATGAGTTCAACATTACATGCTACAACAATATTTGCAATTAGACACAATGGACATTCTGCAATGGCAGGAGATGGACAAGTGACATTAGGCGAACAAGTTATCATGAAACAAACTGCTAGAAAAGTGCGTAGACTTTATCATGATAAAGTTGTTGCTGGTTTTGCTGGTAGTGTTGCCGATGCGTTTACATTATTTGAAAAATTTGAAGTTAAGTTACAAGAATATAGTGGTAATTTAACGAGAGCTGCTGTAGAGCTTGCCCAAGAGTGGAGAGGCGACAAAATGTTGCGTCAGTTAGAGGCAATGTTAATCGTTATGAATGAAACGGATCTACTTGTAGTAAGTGGTACTGGCGAAGTGATAGAACCTGATGATGGCATAATCGCCATCGGATCTGGTGGGAACTATGCGCTAAGCGCTGGTCGGGCATTGAAATCATATGCCCCTAATTTATCAGCTAGAGAAATTGCTGAAGCTTCATTGAATACTGCAGCAGATATTTGTGTATTTACTAACCATGAAATCAGAGTAGAAGAAATTTAAATGGAGGGTTCCAGGTTGTCACAAAATCAATTAAAAATGACACCACATGATATTGTTGATCGTTTAAATGATCACATCATTGGTCAACAAGATGCAAAACGAAAAGTTGCAATTGCATTAAGAAACAGATATAGAAGAAGTTTATTAGAAGAACAGTTAAGAAATGAAATCATCCCTAAAAATATATTGATGATTGGACCAACAGGTGTTGGTAAAACAGAAATTGCTAGAAGAATGGCTAGACTTGTAGGTGCACCATTTGTAAAAGTTGAAGCAACAAAATTCACAGAAGTCGGATATGTCGGACGTGATGTGGAAAGTATGATACGTGATTTAGTTGAAGTTGGTCGACGTATCGTTAAAGAAGAAAAGAAAAAAGGCGTATTAGAGGATGCAAAGAAAAAAGCGAATGAACGTTTAGTGAAACTACTCGTTCCGAGCATGAAGAAAAAAGCGCAAACTAATACAGGTAATCCATTAGAATCTTTATTCGGCGGTCAATTTCCAAACTTTAATCAACAACAAGAAGAGGAAGAAGCACCAACAGAAGAAATCAAAACAAAACGTGAAGATATAAAGAAACAACTTCTTAATGGAGAATTAGAAGAGGAAATAGTAAAAATTAAAGTAGAACAAGAACAACAATCATTAGGCATGATGGGTATGGAAAATAATCCGCAAATGCAAGACATGCTTTCTCAAATGATGCCGAAGAAAAAAATAGAAAGAAACTTGCCTGTTAAATCTGCTAGAAAAATCTTAATCGACGAAATTGCGAATGAATTAATCGATCAAGAATCAGTGAACGAAGAAGCAATTCAACTTACTGAACAAATGGGCATGGTCTTTATAGATGAAATTGATAAAATTGCTGTAAGTAATAACAGTGGTGGACAAGATGTTTCACGACAAGGTGTACAAAGAGATATTTTACCAATTGTTGAAGGTAGTGTAATCCAAACTAAATATGGTTCTGTGAATACTGAACATATTTTGTTTATTGGCGCAGGTGCCTTCCACATGTCGAAACCGAGCGATTTAATCCCAGAATTACAAGGGAGATTCCCAATTCGTGTTGAGTTAGAAAGTTTAACTACAGAAGATTTTGTGAAAATATTAAAAGAACCAAAACAATCTCTTCTTGAACAATATAAAGCATTACTTGAAACTGAAATGGTTACTATAAACTTTACAGATGATGCAATTAACAGATTAGCTGAGATTGCATTCCAAGTTAATCAAGAAACAGATAATATTGGTGCTCGAAGATTACACACGATATTAGAAAAAATGTTAGAAGACTTATCTTTTGAAGCTTCTAATATGCCAAATGCAGTAGTAGATATTACACCTGAATATGTAAATCAAAAATTAGAATCAATCGCAACGAATAAAGATTTAAGTGCATTTATATTATAAAAAAAGGAGCAAAAATTAAATGAGTTTATTATCAAAGACAAGAGAATTAAATACATTACTACAAAAACATAAAGGGATAGCTGTAGATTTTAAAGACATGGCTAAAACAATAAGTGATGTAACAGTAACAAATGTTTTTATCGTTTCAAGAAGAGGTAAAATTTTAGGTTCAAGTTTAAATGAATTATTAAGCAATGATAGAATTATACAAATGTTAGAAGATAGACATATACCAAAAGAATACACTGACCAATTAATGCACGTAAGCCAAACTAAAGAAAACATTGGAATTGATGATGTGTTAACTGTTTTCCCACCAGAAAACAAAGAATTATTTGAAGATAGCCAAACAACTATTTTCCCAATTTTAGGTGGCGGTGAACGCTTAGGTACATTGGTTGTTGGACGTGTTACTCAAGACTTTAACGATAACGATTTAGTTTTAGGTGAATATGCAGCGACTGTTATCGGTATGGAAATATTAAGAGAAAAGCATAACGAAATTGAACAAGAAGCTCGAGATAAAGCTGCTATTAATATGGCAATCAACTCTTTATCTTATTCTGAAAGAGAAGCAATTGAACATATCTTTGAAGAATTAGGTGCTCCAGAAGGATTACTAGTTGCATCTAAAGTAGCTGACCGTGTTGGTATAACTAGATCAGTTATTGTAAATGCTTTAAGAAAACTTGAAAGTGCTGGCGTTATTGAATCACGCTCGTTAGGTATGAAGGGTACGTTCATAAGAATTAAAAAAGAACGTTTCTTAGATGAGTTAGGAATAACTAAATAAAAATACTTGATGAGTCAAGCTAAATATGATATATTTAACAACGGCTGAAAAAGCCAAATTCACACATATTCACGTAAATTATAGTTTGGTGCAACATTTTGATTGTTGTTACTATAATATGTGATTATGGCGGAATAAAACCAATTAGGAGGAATTTATTATGGCAGTTATCTCAATGAAACAATTGCTAGAAGCAGGAGTTCACTTCGGTCACCAAACACGCCGTTGGAACCCAAAAATGAAAAAGTATATCTTTACTGAAAGAAACGGTATCTACATTATCGACCTACAAAAAACAGTTAAAAAAGTTGATGAAGCATACAACTTTATTAAATCTGTTTCAGAAGAAGGCGGTAAAGTATTATTCGTAGGTACTAAAAAACAAGCACAAGAGTCAGTTAAAGAAGAAGCTGAACGTGCTGGTCACTACTACGTTAACCAAAGATGGTTAGGTGGTATCTTAACTAACTATAAAACAATTTCTAAACGTGTAAAACGTATTTCTGAAATTGAAAAAATGGAAGAAGACGGTACATTTGATGTACTACCTAAAAAAGAAGTTGTAGAAATTAAAAAAGAATACGACCGTTTAATCAAATTCTTAGGCGGTATTCGTGATATGAAATCAATGCCTCAAGCATTATTCGTAGTTGACCCTCGTAAAGAGCGTAACGCAATTGCTGAAGCACACAAATTAAACATTCCAATCGTTGGTATTGTTGATACAAACTGTGATCCAGATGAAATCGACTATGTTATCCCTGCGAACGATGATGCTATCCGTGCTGTTAAATTGTTAACTGGTAAAATGGCAGATGCTATTATTGAAGGTCAACAAGGCGTTTCAAATGAAGATGTTGCTGAAGAGCAAAACATCGACTTAAACGAAACTGAACAAGCACCTAAAGAAGAATCAACTGAAACTACTGAAGCATAATTTCAAAAAGGTGATAAGGTTCTATAACTTATCACCTTTTTTTAGAAAGAATTACTAAATTTTTTATAATTGATTATTTATATAAATGGAGGAATTTAATATGGCTATATCAGCTAAACTTGTCAAAGAATTACGTGAAAAAACTGGCGCAGGTATGATGGACTGTAAAAAAGCTTTAACAGAAACAGATGGTGACATCGATAAAGCGGTAGACTTTTTACGTGAAAAAGGAATTGCTAAAGCAGCTAAAAAAGCTGACCGTGTAGCAGCAGAAGGTACAACATATGTTGCTTCTAAAGGTAACGAAGCTGTAATCCTTGAATTAAACTCTGAAACTGACTTTGTTGCTCGTAACGAAGGTTTCCAAAACTTAGTAAAAGAAATGGCTGATCATATTCTTGAAGTTAAACCAGCTGATGTTGATGAATTAAACGCTTCTAAATTAGCTAATGGACAAACTGTAGAAGAAAAAATGAATGAAGCTATTTCAACTATTGGTGAAAAATTAACTTTACGTAGATTCACTATAAAAACTAAAACAGATAACGATGCATTCGGCGAATACCTACACATGGGTGGACGTATCGGTGTGTTAACTCTTGTTGAAGGTTCTACTAATGCTGAAGCTGCTAAAGACGTTGCTATGCACATCGCAGCTTTAAACCCTAAATTTGTTTCTCGTGACCAAGTTTCTGAAGAAGAATTAGAGCACGAAAAAGAAATTCTTAAACAACAAGCATTAAACGAAGGCAAACCTGAAAATATCGTTGAAAAAATGGTAGAAGGTAGAATGCGTAAATATTTAGAAGAAATCTGTGCTGTAGACCAAGCATTTGTTAAAAACCCAGATCAAACTGTTGCTGAATTCTTGAAAACAGATGGCGGCGTGCTTGTAGATTTCGTTCGTTACGAAGTTGGGGAAGGTATCGAAAAACGTTCTGATAACTTTGCTGATGAAGTAAAAGGACAAATGGGAGGTAACTAAGGTTACCTTTTGAAAGAAGACACGTCTTGTGTCTTCTTTCGTTATATTAAGACCTAATTATAAGCATAGAGAGGGATCGAGATGACAAAAAATTCTAAATATAAACGCGTCGTTCTTAAATTAAGTGGAGAAGCCTTAGCCGGAGATTCAGGTTTTGGTATTAACCCAGTTGTAATAAAAAGTATTGCTCAACAAGTTTCAGAAGTAGCTCAAATGGACTGCGAAGTTGCAGTTATTGTTGGTGGCGGAAACATTTGGAGAGGAAAAACAGGTAGCGATTTAGGGATGGATCGCGGTACAGCTGATTATATGGGTATGTTGGCGACAGTAATGAATGCTCTAGCTTTACAAGACAGTTTAGAACAATTGGACTGTGATACAAGAGTATTAACATCAATAGAAATGAAACAAGTTGCAGAGCCTTATATTAGAAGACGTGCAATCCGTCATTTAGAAAAAAAGAGAGTCGTTATATTTGCAGCAGGTATCGGCAATCCGTATTTCTCAACTGATACAACTGCAGCATTAAGAGCTGCTGAAGTTGAAGCTGATGTTATCTTAATGGGTAAAAATAATGTAGATGGTGTTTATTCTGCTGACCCTAAAAAAGATCCTAATGCAGAAAAATACGAAAGATTGACATATATTCAAATGTTACAAGAAGGATTACAAGTGATGGATTCAACTGCATCATCGTTTTGTATGGACAACGACATCCCACTTGTTGTATTCTCGATAATGGAAGAAGGAAATATTAAACGTGCTGTTCAAGGTGAAGAAATCGGTACGATTATTACAAAATAAACACGAGGTGTAAATTCCATGGCAGATGTTATTAAAGAAACAAAGTCAAAAATGAATAAAACAATAGAAAGCTTTAGTAGAGATTTAGCTGGGATTAGAACTGGTCATGCAAATGCGAATCTTTTAGACAGAGTGAATGTTGAGTATTATGGTGTACCAACACCAATTCAACAATTAGCTGGTATATCTGTACCAGAAGCTCGTTTGTTAGTTGTTCAACCATATGATAAATCTTCTGTTGAAGATGTATTGAAAGCAATTAATGCAGCAAATCTTGGGGTAAACCCAACAAGTGATGGTACAGTAATTAGAATCACTGTTCCTGCATTAACTGAAGAAAGAAGAAAAGAATTAGTTAAAGAAGCTAAAAAAGAAGCTGAAAACGCTAAAGTTGCAATCCGTAATGTAAGACGTGATTCAAACGAAGACTTGAAAAAACAAGAAAAAAATGGCGACATTTCAGAAGATGACTTAAGAACTCAAACTGACAAAGTTCAAGAAGTAACAGACGACTTCATTAAGCAAATAGATGACTTAACTACTGAAAAAGAAAAAGATATTCTAGAAATCTAAAGATATGGGCTGTACCAAATCAGACTTTGGTACAGTTTTTTTCTTTATATACACAGAATGCTTCTTTTTGTGATAAAATGTATTACGATATGTTTAATTCAAATACATATAAATTCGCGTTTGTTTGATGGAGGACGCTATGATAAAAAAGTTTATAAAGCAAAAACAACAAATAAATAATGATAATATTTTAACTATTCCAGAACATATAGCAATCATAATGGATGGAAATGGACGATGGGCTAAAAATAAAAAAATGCCCCGAATAAAAGGCCATTATGAAGGGATGCAAACTGTTAAAAAAATCACGAGAAAAGCTAATGATTTAGGTGTGAAATACTTAACGTTATATGCTTTTTCAACTGAAAATTGGAGTAGACCCGAAGACGAAGTCAATTATATTATGAAATTGCCAGTAGATTTCTTAAAAACATTTTTACCAGAACTAATCGAAAAAAATGTAAAAGTATCGACTATAGGTTTTTCAGATCAATTGCCGAATCATACTAAAAAAGCAATAAATGAGGCAATTAATAAAACAAAAGATAATACAGGATTAAATTTAATTTTTGCTTTAAATTACGGTGGAAGAGCAGAAATTTTAAATGCAGTTAAAAAACTATATCAAGAAATCGATGCGGGTCGTATGTCTATAGATGATTTAACAGAAAAAAATATAGAGGATAATTTATTTACTTCAGACATTCCTGATCCAGAATTATTAATACGTACATCTGGAGAGGAAAGATTGAGTAATTTCTTAATATGGCAATCATCATATAGTGAATTTGTATTTACTAAAACACTATGGCCAGATTTCGATGAACAATCACTTATAGATTGTTTAAAAATTTATCAGTCAAGACAACGTAGGTTTGGTGGGCTGTAAAGGAGAAAAAAATGAAAACAAGAACAATATCCGCAATCGTTGCGTTGGCTGTATTTCTCCCAGTTGTAATTTATGGGGGAGTACCTGTCATAATACTCGCTTATTTACTTGCGTTAATTGCGCTCAAAGAAATACTAAATATGAATAATTTAACGATTATTTCAATACCGGGCTTTTTGTCGGTTGCTTCATTATGTATTATTTTATTACCGCAAGAGCTTATACAACACAATATAGAATTTCAACTACAATTGTTGATTATTATGAGCTTCTTGATGTTAAGCTACACTGTTATGTCTAAGAACAGGTTTAATTTTATGGACGCTGCTTTTTGTACGCTCTCAGTTGTTTATATAGGTATTGGCTTTATGTATTTTTACGAAACTAGAGAGCATGGTTTACACTTCATACTGTTCGCATTATTAGTCGTATGGTTAACAGATACAGGTGCATATATATTTGGTCGATTGTTTGGTAAACATAAATTATGGCCTCTTATAAGTCCAAATAAGACTATTGAAGGTTTTATTGGCGGTATTATTTCTAGCTTAATTGTTGCTGTTATTTTTGGACAATCTTTTGATATGCATGTATCATTATGGTTACTTATTCCATTAACGATGTTATTAAGCATGTTTGGACAATTAGGCGATTTAGTGGAATCAGGGTTGAAGCGTCATTTTGGTGTGAAAGACTCAGGGAATGTTATGCCAGGACATGGTGGTATACTTGATAGGTTTGATAGCTTTATCTTTGTCTTACCTTTATTGAACTTATTCCTATTTCAAATGTAAGATGAGGTGAATCAAGTGAAAAACATTGCTATTTTAGGAGCAAGTGGCTCGATTGGTCAACAAGCGTTAGATGTTATAAGAGAGCATGCAACTGATTTTAATTTAGTTGCATTTTCTGTTGGAAAAAATATCGCGTACGCACAGAATATTATAAACGAGTTCAAACCTGATATCGTATCTGTACAATATGAAGAAGATATAGAAAAACTTAGCCATTTAGATGTAGAAATAGTTTACGGTGATAAAGGGTTATTAGCAGTTTCAACATATCACAAAACAGATTTGTTATTGAATTCAATTCTAGGTAGTATAGGTTTAAAGCCGACAATGGCTGCTATTGAAGCTGGAATTGATATTGCTTTAGCTAATAAAGAAACTTTAGTAGTGGCTGGCGAACTTGTTATGAACAAAGCGAAAGAAAAAAACGTTAAAATATTGCCTGTCGATTCTGAGCATTCTGCTATATTCCAATGTTTACACGGTGAAAATAATCAAAATATTAATAAGCTTATCATTACAGCAAGTGGTGGTTCGTTTAGAGATTTAACTCGAGATGAGTTGAAAGATGTTACGTTAGAAGATGCTTTAAATCATCCTAATTGGTCTATGGGTCAAAAAATCACAATTGATTCAGCAACTATGATGAATAAAGGTCTGGAAGTCATTGAGGCTAAATGGTTATTTGATTTAAATATCGATCAAATAGAAACGATACTCCATAAAGAGAGTATTATACATTCTATGGTTGAATTTAATGATTCTAGCATTATAGCACAGCTTGGTACCCCTGATATGAGAACGCCTATCCAATATGCTTTTACATATCCAAATAGAGCACCTAGAGATGCAGAGAGGCTTAATTTAGCACAAATAGGTCAACTAAATTTCAAAGAGATGGATTTTAATAGATTTAAATGTATTAAATTGGCTTATAAAGCACTTAGTATAGGTGGTACGATGCCAGTAGTGTTAAACGCTGTGAATGAAGTAGCAGTAGGGAAGTTTTTGAATAAGGAAATATCATTTTTAGATATAGAACGAATGATAGAGAAAGAAATGAAAGAGCATCAAGTAATAGCATCTCCAGATTTAGATACTATTTTAAAAATTGATGCAGCATATAAATCTAAGGATTACGGGGTGTAAGCGTGATTTATACAATATTAGCATTTATATTTGTATTTGGTCTCTTAGTTACAGTACATGAATATGGCCATATGTTTTTTGCTAAGCGAGCGGGCATTATGTGCCCTGAATTTGCTATAGGCATGGGCCCGAAAATATATTCTTATAAGAAAAATGAGACGTTGTATACGATTAGACTATTACCTGTTGGTGGTTATGTCAGAATGGCCGGTGATGGCTTAGAACAAAATCCACTAACACCTGGTATGCACATCGCAATTAAATTGAATGATCAAAATGAAATTACTCATGTTATTATGGACGACCAACATAAATTCCAACAAATTGAGCATATAGAAATTAAAGATAGCGATTTTGAAAAGGATATTTATATTGAAGGTATAACTGCAAGTGATGAAGAAAGACATCATTTTAAAATTGCGAGAGAAGCATATTTTGTTCAAAATGGTGATTTAATTCAAATAGCACCTAAAGATAGACAATTAATGAGTAAAAAGCCTTACCAAAGATTTTTAACATTGTTTGCAGGGCCATTATTCAACTTTATTTTAGCTCTAGTTATTTTTATAGGTTTAGCTTATTGGAATGGCGTACCTACAAATGACCCTGTGTTTGGTGATTTAGAAAAAGGTGGTCCTGCACAAACAGCAGGTATTAAAAAGGGCGATGAAATAAAGACAGTTGATGGTAAGAAAATAGATAAGTTTACCGATATTCAACCAATATTTAAAGAAAAGAAAGAAAAACCAGTTGAAATAAAAGTAGATCGTGATGGTCAGGAAAAATCTTTTAAAGTTGCAGCTGAAAAACAAAAATTAGAAGTAGCGAAAGATGAGTACGAAACAAAATATATGATTGGTGTAGCCCAACCTACTGAACATACTGTATTTGGGCCACTATTAGCAGGTATTGAAAAAACTGTAGTAGCAGGTAAAGTTATTTTCTTAGCAGTAACTAATTTGATAGGCAGTATATTTACAGGTGACTTCTCGTTTGACATGTTGAATGGCCCAGTCGGAATATACAGTAATGTCGATACAGTTGTTAAACAAGGATTTGTTACATTAATGGGCTTTACAGCTTTACTAAGTGTTAACTTAGGTATAATGAATTTACTACCAATACCAGCTTTGGATGGTGGTAGATTGCTATTTGTTATATATGAAATGATATTTAGAAAGCCGATTAACAAGAAGGCCGAAATGGTAATGTTATCTATTGGGGCTGTATTTTTAATATTCGTGATGATTATGGTTACGTGGAATGACATTCAACGGTACTTCATGTAACGAACAGGAGGAAAAAAATGAAACAATCAAAAGTATTTATACCTACACTGAGAGAAGAACCAGCTGAAGCTGAATCAATCAGTCATAAATTTCTACTTAAATCTGGTATGATCAAACAAAATGCTAGAGGTATATATAGTTATTTACCTACTGCTAAACGTGTATTAAATAAAATTGAACGAATTGTTCGAGAAGAAATGGAAAGAATTGATGGCGTGGAAGTTCTAATGCCTGTACTTCAACCTTCAGAATTATGGGAAGAATCAGGTAGATGGGAAGCTTACGGTTCAGAATTAATGAGATTAAAAGACCGAAATAATCGTGACTTTGCTCTTGGACCAACACATGAGGAAATTATTACATCATTAGTACGTGATGAATTGAAATCATATAAACGTTTACCAATAACATTATTCCAAATTCAATCTAAATTTAGAGATGAAAAACGCCCACGTTTCGGTTTATTACGTGGAAGAGAGTTTATCATGAAGGATGCGTATTCTTTCCATTCTGATGAAGAGTCATTAGATGAAACATATAACGATATGTATAATGCGTATCATAATATATTTACTAGAGTTGGGCTGAAATTCAGACCTGTGTTAGCCGATTCCGGCGCAATTGGTGGCGATCATACACACGAATTTATGGCGTTAGCTGAAATTGGTGAAGACACAATCGTTTATAGTGATTCAACTGATTTTGCAGCAAATATTGAAAAAGCTGAAGTCGTGTATACACCAAACCCTGAACATACAGAAATTAAAGAATTAGAAAAAGTAGAAACACCTGATGTAAAAACTGCACAGGCGTTAGCAGACTTCTTAAATGTAACGTTAGATAGAATCATTAAATCTATGATTATTAAAGTTGATGACGAGTATGTCATGATATTAATTAGAGGTCATCATGAATTAAATGATGTTAAGTTGAAATCATTCTTTAAAACTGAAAATATTGAGTTAGCAACTGAAACAGAAATAGAAAATATTATGGGAGCAAAACCAGGTAGCTTAGGCCCAGTTAATGTTGATAAAATAAAAATTTATGCTGACCAATTTATACAAGATATTAATAACCTTGCAGTAGGTGCTAACGAAGATGGCTATCATTATTTAAATGCTAACGTTGATAGAGACTTTAAAGTTGAAGCATATGGTGACTTTAGATTTATACTTGAAGGTGAAGCTTTGCCTAATAACTTAGGGAATGCAAAATTCGCTGAAGGTATAGAGGTTGGACAGGTGTTTAAACTTGGTACAAAATATTCAGAAAGCATGAATGCTACATTCCTTAACGAGCAAGGAAGAGCACAACCATTAATTATGGGTTGCTACGGAGTAGGTATTTCTAGAACTTTATCAGCAGTTATAGAACAACACCATGATGATAATGGTATTATATGGCCAAAAGCAATTTCACCATATGATTTACATTTAATCGCAATTAATCCTAAACAGGAAGCACAAAAAGAACTTTCAGATCAAATATATGAACAATTAAGAGAGAAATTTGATGTTTTATATGATGATCGTAAAGAACGTGCTGGCGTTAAATTTAACGACGCTGATTTAATTGGATTACCTGTTCGTATTATGGTTGGTAAAAAGGCTTCTGAAGGTATAGTAGAAGTGAAACGCCGTGATAATACGGAAAGCCAAGAAGTACATGTTGATGAAATTGAAGAAGTAATCAAAGCATATTACGATGCAGTGAAATAAACTGATAAGAAATATAAAATCTGATATAATATAAGATATTTAAAGAGGCTAATATGAAAAATAGCCTCTTTTTCATTTTGATGAAGGTGGTCGTGCAATTGTCAATGACAGGAAAAGAAAAATTCCAAACGTTACTCACACAATTGAACATAACAGATGAACTTGATAAAGAAATAGTTGGACAAGGTGAATTAACACGTATAAATGTCTCTCAATCTAAAAGATTATGGCATTTTTATATAAAGTTACCATACTATTTATCAAGTGAAATGTATCTAGTTTTTACAAATCAACTGCAAAGTGTATTTCAAAGCATTGCACAAGTTGATTGGACAATTGAAGTGGAAAATAAGGAACAAATAGATGAGCATATCTTAAAATATATGCCACATTGTATAGATGGTACGGGTATTAGTGATAAAGTTAAACATCAGTTAAAACAAAAGCCTATTATTTTCTCTGATGATGTAGTTAAAGTGCAAGTGAATAATGATGTTGAACGTGATTATTTTGAAAAAAGAGTGAATGGCTCTTTAGTTCAAGCACTGAAGAAATGCGGATTTAACATCAGTCGTGTTGTATTTGAAACGATGGATAATGAAGAACAAATGAGAAGAGAGTTGGAATCATTTGAAGCTCATATTCAACAAGAAGATGAAGAAGCAGCACGCATTGCATCTGAGAAAATGGAAAGAATGAAGAAAGAGAAAGCCGAATCTGGCGGAGATGAAAATGCTGTTGCTAGATGTCAAATAGGTAAAGATATTACTGTAGATAGCATTAGAAAAATTGAAGATATTATTGAAGAAGAATTCAAAGTTGCACTAGAAGGTGTGATTTTTGATATAGAAATGAAAGAGTTGAAGAGTGGTAGACATATTGTAACGTTAAAAATTACAGACTACACAGATTCACTTATATTAAAAATGTTTACGCGCAAAGGTAAAGATGATTTAGAGCACTTCAAAGCGTTAAAAGTAGGTACTTGGGTTCGTGCTCAAGGTAGAATTGAACAAGATCAATTTATTAGAGATCTTGTCATGATGATGACAGATATACATGAAATTAAAAAAGCACCTAAACTTGATAAAGCACCAGATAAGCGTGTTGAGCTACATTTACATACATCAATGAGTCAAATGGATGGTATTACTCACATCGGTAAATACGTAGAACAAGCTGCTAAATGGGGTCATAAAGCAATCGCAATAACTGACCACAACGGTGTACAAGGATACCCAGATGCCCACGCAGCTGCGTTGAAAAATGATATAAAAATGATTTATGGCATGGAAGGTATGCTTGTCGATGACGGTGTACCAATTGCATATAAATCACAAGATATTCCTTTAAAGACAGCTACTTATATAGTATTTGACGTTGAGACTACGGGTTTATCCAGTCAATATGATCAAATTATTGAGTTAGCAGCAGTTAAAGTGAGAAATGGTGAAGTAGTAGACACATTTGAACGATTTTCAGATCCTGGTGAACGTTTATCAGAAACGATTAAAAACTTAACTGGAATTACAGATGAAATGCTTCAAGGACAACCGGATATAGAGACAGTTCTGAGAGATTTCCACGAATTTGTTGGGGATGCAATTTATATCGCCCATAACGCTTCGTTTGATATGGGCTTTATTGATACAGGTTTTGAAAAAATAGGTCTTGGTGCAACTAAAAATGCTGTTATCGATACATTAGAATTATCAAGAACTGTGAATACAGAGTATGGTAAACACGGGTTGAACTTCTTAGCTAAAAAGTATGGCGTCGAGTTAACTCAACACCATAGAGCTATTTACGATGCTGAAACAACAGCACATATTTTTATAAAAATGTTAAAACAGCTCGAAGAGTTAGAGGTATATAATCATAATGAAATTAATGACAGACTTTCCAATGACGAAGCGTATAAGAGAGCTAGACCATCTCATGTTACGTTAATCGTCCAAAACCAAGTTGGCCTTAAAAACTTATTCAAAATTGTAAGTGCTTCGTTAGTAGACTATTTTTATCGTACACCGCGAATACCGCGTTCATTATTAAATGAGCACCGAGAAGGTATACTTGTTGGAAGTGCGTGTGACGAAGGTGAAGTATTTACAACAGTTATGCAAAAAGACCAAAATGAAGTTGAAAAAGTAGCACAATATTATGATTATATTGAAGTTCAACCTAAAAGCCTGTACCAAGGTTTATTAGATAGAGAGCTTATAAAAGATAACGAAACAATGGAAGAAATTTATCATAGAATATTAAGTGTGGGCGAAAAATTAAACATTCCAGTTATTGCTACAGGAAATGCGCATTATTTATATGAACAAGATGCAATAGCTCGAAAAATACTTATCGCCTCACAGCCAGGTAATCCATTAAATCGTCAAACTTTACCTAAAGCACACTTTAGAACTACAGATGAAATGCTAGATGAGTTCCATTTCTTAGGTGAAGAGAAAGCTTATGAAATTGTCGTTAAGAATAGTAATGACTTAGCTGATCGTTTAGAAACTGTTGTACCAATTAAAGATGAGTTATATACACCGAATATGGAAGGTGCCAACGAAGAAATTCGAGAAATGAGTTACAATAATGCAAGAGCTTTATACGGAGAAGATTTACCACAAATCGTAATAGACCGTTTAGAGAAAGAACTTGAAAGTATTATTGGTAACGGATTTGCTGTTATTTATTTAATATCGCAAAGATTGGTTAAGAAGTCATTAAACGATGGATACCTAGTAGGGTCACGTGGTTCAGTCGGATCTAGCTTTGTAGCTACTATGACTGAAATTACAGAAGTTAACCCATTGCCACCACATTATATATGCCCTAAATGTAAAGAAAGTCACTTCTTTGACGATGGTTCTGTAGGTTCAGGATTCGACTTACCAGATAAAAAATGTGAAAAATGCGATGTCGAAATGATTAAAGAAGGACAAGATATTCCTTTTGAAACATTCTTAGGTTTCAAAGGAGACAAAGTACCGGATATTGACTTAAACTTTAGTGGTGAATATCAGCCTGAAGCACATAATTATACTAAAGAGTTATTTGGTGAAGATAAAGTATTCAGAGCTGGTACAATAGGTACAGTTGCCGAAAAGACTGCTTTCGGATATGTAAAAGGTTATTTAAACGACCAAGGTATTCATAAAAGAGGGGCAGAGGTTGACCGATTAGTTAAAGGTTGTACAGGTGTTAAGAGAACAACTGGTCAGCACCCAGGAGGTATTATTGTAGTACCTGACTATATGGATATATATGATTTTACACCGATACAATATCCAGCCGATGATCAAAAATCAGCGTGGAAAACAACACACTTTGACTTCCATTCTATTCACGATAATATTCTTAAATTGGATATACTTGGACACGATGATCCAACAATGATTAGAATGTTACAAGACTTATCCGGGATAGATCCTAAGACCATTCCAGTAGATGATAAAGAAACAATGAGAATTTTCAGTACGCCTGAATCATTAGGTGTAACTGAAGAAGATATTTTATGTAAAACTGGAACATTTGGCGTACCTGAATTTGGTACAGGCTTTGTTAGACAAATGCTAGAAGATACAAAACCAACGACATTCTCTGAACTTGTACAAATATCAGGATTATCTCACGGTACGGACGTTTGGTTAGGTAACGCACAAGATTTAATTAAAGCTGGTACTTGTGATTTATCAAGTGTTATCGGTTGTCGTGACGATATTATGGTTTATTTAATGTATAATGGGCTAGAACCGTCGCTTGCCTTTAAAATAATGGAGGCAGTGCGTAAAGGTAAAGGGTTAACAGACGAATTCGAAGAAGCTATGAAAGAAAATAATGTGCCTGATTGGTATTTAGACTCATGTAAAAAAATTAAGTACATGTTCCCTAAAGCCCACGCTGCTGCATATGTATTAATGGCTTTAAGAATTGCATACTTTAAAGTGCATTACCCACTTTACTATTACGCTAGTTACTTTACTGTACGTGCAACAGATTTTGATTTAAAAACTATGACTAGGGATAAAGAGTCAATTAAAACAGTAATAAAAGAATACTATAGCCGATTCCATGAATTAGCTAAAAAAGAAAAAGATGTATTGACTGTATTAGAAATCGCAAACGAAATGGCACACCGTGGATTTAGAATACAACCAGTTAGCTTGGAGAAAAGTGATTCATTTGAATTTAAGATTGAAGGAGATACTTTAATTCCTCCATTCATCGCTGTTCCAGGTCTAGGTGAAAACGTTGCGAAAAGAATCGTCGAAACAAGAGAAGAAGGACCGTTTTTAGCAAAAGAAGATTTAAATAAAAAAGCGGGTGTTTCTCAGAAAGTTATTGAGTATTTAGATGAGTTAGGTTCACTGCCAAATATGCCTGATAAAGCTCAGCTTTCTATTTTTGATTTGTAACGTATATCCTTGAGCATGCCTGATTTATGTGATATACTATTATTGCTTAAAATAATACTCTGACGTTAAAAGAGTGGGACCTTTCCCGCTCTTTTCTGTTTGTATTAAGAGGGAGGTCATTATGAGTAAAGTTGCAGCACAAGTTGAGGAAATTATTCAACCAATACTCGAAACGTTAAATTATGAATTAGTAGATGTAGAATACGTTAAAGAAGGGCAAGATTACTATCTACGTATTGCAATTGATAAAGACGGTGGCGTTGATTTAAACGATTGCACAATTGCCTCTGAAAAGATAAGTGAAGTTATGGATAAAGAAGACCCTATTAAAGAGCCGTATTTTATGGATGTATCTTCTCCAGGTGCGGAACGTCCGTTGAAAAAAGAAAAAGACTATCAAAATGCAATTGAGCAACCTGTATTTATCTCTTTATACGAACATGTTGAAGGAGATAAAGAATGGTTAGGCGTTTTAAAAGAAGTAACTGAAGAAACGATAACACTTGAAGTGAAAATTAAAACAAGAACTAAAAATGTCACGTTGCCTCGCAAAAAAATTGCAAAAGCACGTCGATCCGTAATGTTATAATATAAAGGAGGATACATTGTGAAAAGTAATGAATTATTACTTGCAATTGAATACCTTGAAAAGGAAAAAAGAATACCACGAGAGGTGTTAATTGATGCAATAGAAGCGGCTTTAATTACAGCTTATAAGAAAAATTACGATAGTGCCAAAAATGTTAGAATTGAATTAAATTTAGACGAAGGTACTTACAAAGTAATTTCTAGGAAAGATGTTGTTGAAGACGTTGAAGACTATAAAGGTCAAGTAGCTTTAGACACAGCTTTATTATCTAACCCAGCATATGAAATTGGAGATGTATACGAAGAAGACGTTACACCTAGAGATTTCGGTCGTGTCGGTGCACAAGCAGCAAAACAAGCTGTTATGCAACGTTTAAGAGATGCTGAAAGAGGAATTCTTTATGATGAATTTATCGATAAAGAAGATGATATTGTAACAGGTGTAATTGACCGTGTAGATCACCGTTATGTTTATGTTAATTTAGGTCGTACAGAAGCTGTACTTTCAGAAGCTGAAAGAAGTCCTAATGAACAATATTTACCGAACGAACGCATAAAAGTTTATGTAAACAAAGTTGAACAAACTACTAAAGGACCACAAATTTTTGTATCACGCACTCATCCAGGGCTTTTAAAACGTCTATTTGAGCAAGAAGTACCAGAAATATATGATGGTACTGTTATTGTTAAATCAGTAGCAAGAGAAGCTGGTGACCGTTCTAAAATCAGTGTAACATCAGATAATGGTGATATTGATGCTGTTGGTGCATGTGTTGGTGCTAAAGGTGTTCGTGTTGAAGCTGTAGTTAATGAATTAGGTGGAGAAAAAATTGATATTGTAGAATGGGACGAAGATCCAAGAGTGTTCGTAAGAAATGCTTTAAGTCCTTCTCAAGTTGTCGAAGTTTTAGTTGATGAAGAGAACCAATCTACAACAGTTGTTGTACCAGATTATCAATTATCTTTAGCTATTGGTAAAAGAGGGCAAAACGCACGTCTTGCTGCTAAATTAACTGGTTGGAAAATTGATATAAAATCAGAATCAGACGCAAGAGAAGCTGGAATTATTTCAACTGAAGAATCATAAAGTGAGGTGATTTTGTCATGAAAAAGAAAAAAATACCAATGCGCAAATGTATACTTTCAAATGAAATGAAACCTAAAAATGATATGATTCGTGTAGTAAAGAATAAAGAAGGCGAAATCAAAGCTGACGCTACAGGTAAAGCACCTGGACGTGGCGCATATGTTTCAAAAGATTTAGAAATCGTAGAAAAAGCACAAGAACAAGGTAAGTTGGAACGCTATTTTGATAGCAATAAATCAACACTTGAACCTGTGTATAAAGAAATCATTCGATTAATCTATCGAGAGCGTATACCTAAATGAATATAAGTAAAAAAGATCAAATTTTAAACCTTCTTGGACTAGCGACAAGAGCTAGAAAAATTAAGACTGGTGAAGAAATTGTTATAAGCGAAATAAGACGAGGAAATGTAAAACTTGTCATACTTTCAGAAGATGCTGCAGCAAACGTTACAAAAAATATAAAAAATAAATGTGCAACTTATCATGTAACACTTTTAACATTTGCTACACGCTTTGAATTAGGCTACGCAATTGGAAAAGAAAGCAGAGTGGTGTTGGGCATAACTGACATTGGATTTAGCAAGAAGCTAAAAACGATGATTCATGATTTTCATGAGGAGTGAGTATATGAGTAAAAAAAGAATATATGAGTATGCAAAAGAAGTTAACTTAAAGAGTAAAGATATTATAGATGAATTAAAGAAAAACGGTGTAGAAGTATCAAATCACATGCAAGCACTAGAGGAGAACGACATTAAAACATTAAATAAAGCGTTTAAAAAACAAGAGGCAACTAAGCCAGAAACAGCTAAAAAAGAACAAACAAGTACTCACGCAAATTCAAATTCAAATAAACCAAACAATAATCAATCAAATCAAAACAACAAGAACAATAAAAATAACAACAAGCCAAAAAATAAAAAACAACAAAAGAAAAATCAAAAGAATAATAAACAAAGTAACCAACAACAGCCTAAAGAAGTTGTACAAGAAACACCTTCATTAATTACTTATGAAGAAGGTATCACAGTTGGTGAACTATCTGAAAAAATTAATAAAGATGCTTCAGAAATTATTAAAAAATTATTCTTACTTGGTATTGTTGCGAACATTAACCAAGCATTAGACACTGAAACTGTAGAATTGATTTGTGCGGATTATGATATTGAAGCTGAATTAGAAGTACATGTTGATGCAACAGATTTAGAAAATTATTTCGAAGATGAAGAAGCTGATGATGCTCGATTAGTAGAACGTCCAGCAGTTGTAACAATTATGGGACACGTTGACCACGGTAAAACAACATTACTAGATTCAATTCGTCACACTCGTGTTACAGCTGGTGAAGCGGGCGGTATTACTCAACATATCGGTGCTTACCAAATCGAAAACAACGACAAAAAAATCACATTCTTAGATACACCAGGACATGCTGCGTTTACAACTATGCGTGCACGTGGTGCCCAAGTAACTGATATTACTGTATTAGTAGTAGCAGCTGATGATGGTGTAATGCCTCAAACTATTGAAGCGATTAACCATGCTAAAGCAGCAGAAGTACCTATTATTGTTGCAGTAAACAAAGTTGATAAACCAACAGCAAATCCAGACAGAGTAAAACAAGAACTTGGTGAGCATGGATTATTCCCTGAAGACTGGGGTGGCGATACAATATTCGTTCACTTATCTGCTATACAACGTGAAGGAATAGACGAATTGTTAGAAATGATTGGTCTAGTTTCTGAAATTGAAGAATTAAAAGCTAATCCTGACCGTGCAGCAGTTGGTACTGTAATCGAAGCAGAATTAGATAAATCTCGCGGACCTGCCGCTTCTTTATTAGTACAAAATGGTACATTAGAAGTTGGAGATTCACTTGTAGTTGGTAACACATATGGACGTGTACGTGCTATGGTGAGTGACTTAGGTAAGCGTATCAAAACAGCTGGGCCATCTACACCTGTTGAAATTACAGGTTTACATGATGTACCACAAGCTGGAGATAGATTTGTAGTATTCAAAAACGAAAAACAAGCTCGTCAAATTGGTGAAAAACGTCAACAAGAAAATATCTTGAAACAACGTCAAGATAGTAAGAGTGTTTCTTTAGATAACTTGTTCGAACAAATGAAACAAGGTGAAATGAAAGACTTAAATATTATTATTAAAGGTGATGTACAAGGTTCAGTAGAAGCTTTAGCAGCATCATTAATGAAAATTGACGTTGACGGTGTAAACGTACGTATTATTCATACAGCAGTAGGTGCAATTAACGCATCTGACGTTACATTGGCAGCAGCATCAAATGGTATTATTATTGGATTTAATGTAAGACCAGATGCAGGCGCTAAACGTGCAGCAGAAGAAGAAAACGTAGATATGAGATTACACCGCATTATCTATAAAGTAATCGAAGAAATCGAATCAGCTATGAAAGGATTATTAGATCCTGAATACGAAGAACAAGTAATTGGACAAGCTGAAGTACGTCAAACGTTCAAAGTATCAAAAGTTGGTACGATTGCAGGTAGTTATGTAACAGATGGTAAAATTACTAGAGATGCAAGCGTACGTATCATTCGTGACGGAATCGTAATCTTTGAAGGTGAATTAGATACATTAAAACGTTACAAAGATGACGCTAAAGAAGTTGCGACTGGATATGAATGTGGTATCACTATTGAAAAATTCAATGACATTAAAGAAGGCGACATTTTTGAAGCGTTCAAGATGGTTGAAATTGAAAGAAAATAATAATTATAAAAGCAGTGAAGAATCTATAAAGATAGATTCTTCACTGCTTTTTTTAGTTAAAAATGAGATGATATTTTTATACAATCTTCAATTTTGTTCGTGCATGCTTGCCTAGGGTATGGTTCGAGTCTGTAGTCTCTCACACATACTATTCCCTCGGGCGTCAGCACTTTACAAAATCGTGAATTAGGAATTGCCTTAATAGAAATAAATATAAGCAAAAGAGCTAGGGACATAAAACCTTAGCTCGTTTTGGATGAGCTTGATCAAAATAAAGAGTTGATATTTTAGTTGGATTTACAATTACGTAAATCCAATTATATGCGCCCTTATTGGATTTTCTACTTCAATAATCCAAGTACGCACACTTTTATTGGATATACTAAGACAATAATCCAAGTACGCACACTTTTATTGGATTTACTAAGACAATAATCCAACTAACCATACTCTTATTGGATTTACTCCGACAATAATCCAACTAAACATGCTCTTATTGTATTTTCTACTTCAATAATCCAAGTAGACACACTTTTATTGGATTTTCTATAACAATAATCCAAGTACACACGCTCTTATTGGATTTACTAAGACAATAATCCAAGTAACCGCAATCTTATTGGATTTTCTATAACAATAATCCAAGTAAATACACCTTTATTGGATTAACTAAGACAATAATCCAAGTAACCACACTCTTATTGGATTTATTAAGACAAAAATCCAAGTAACCACACCTTTATTGGATTTTCTATAACAATAATCCAAGTACGCACACTTTTATTGGATTTACTAAGACAATAATCCAACTAACCATACTCTTATTGGATTTACTCCGACAATAATCCAAGTAGACACACTTTTATTGGATTTACTAAGACAATAATCCAAGTAACCACACCTTTATTGGATTTTCTATAACAATAATCCAAGTACGCACACTTTTATTGGATTTACTAAGACAATAATCCAACT